>JAFZNE010000072.1 GCA_017553035.1 Lachnospiraceae bacterium | reverse complement strand
CGATAGGGATCATGACGGTATCCATCATATCCTCGGCATCAAAATCAACAGCCATGTTGTACTCATCGATGAATACCTTTTCATCGTGGCATTCATTGGTGATATCACCGCAGTTTACATAGCATACAAGCGTTGAATCAATGTCTTTTGCATTCTTAAATGCCTCGCGCATTACCTTTTCATACTGGCGGTACTGCTCTTCATTCTCAGCCTGAGGGTCTGTTACGTAAATGAAGAAGAAATCTTCGAGATCACCTTTGATCGTCCACAGACCGGGTCTTGAGTAACCTACGCTCTTGCCGCCTACACGATAGTAATATTCACCGCCTTCGGGAAGATTTTCTACATGAGCCTTATGGCAGTAATATGTAGCCGCTTCATCCGAATTAACCCACTTTGTGTTGAAATAGTCGGACACGGAAATTACCTTTCCGTCCTTAACACCCTTCTCCCAATCGTATGTATGGATGTCTTCAACTTCTTTTTTCTCTACATACTGAAGAACAGTATCGGCACCTTCCTTGTCGATCGTTCTCCATGCAACACCTCTTGAATAAAGATCACTGTAGAAGGTTGTTGCAACTCCGGCTACGGATTCCGAAATCTCATAGCTGAACTTCTCCGGTTCGGGAGCGGCAACATCGGTAATTACAAATACCTGTGAGAAATCGATCCCCGATCCTTCGGGAGATTCGTCACCCTTGATACGAAGGGCAACAAGATTCTGATCATAGAAATCTTCCGTGATCGTCATCATCGAAAAGCCGTCATTGTAATCGAGATAGCCGATGTACATACTGTCCCATCCCTCGGGATCATCTACCAGACCTTCGATCTTTACGGAGCTGAACGGGAAATCATCAGTGGGCTCATATTTGAATACAAGCACATCGCCTTCCTTAACCTTTACACCGTTGCCCTTCTCAAACTTGGCGCGGACACGGATGTTCTCGCCTTCGTCATTGGTCTTGAATACCAGGTCTCCGGCTGCATTTACAGAATCAAATACCAGACTTCCGGATTCTTCCTGGAAATATTCCTGATCCATGGTCACCATTCCGGTTATCGTTCCGGTATAGCCGGCACAGGTCACCTTGCTGCCTACGCTGTAGGTATTCTCTGCTGCGGAAACAACGAAATTGAATGTGCCCGCAGGTAGACTTGAGAGCACCATCGCGACTGCAAGGAGAACTCCGGCAAAAATTCTTCCGATTGAAAATCTTTTTTTCATCTGCCTTCTCCCCCTTATTTAGTAATCTTGATCGAGTAAAGTGAATATACTTTGTCTTCGATCTTATCTGCCATGCCAAGGTTCATACACTTGTTGCCGTCAGCGTCAACCACATATACTGCCAGAGTGTACTCACCGCTTGCCTTCTTGCTGATCTCTACAGGAACGGTGATCTCGGTTGAAGCACCGGGCATAACTGCTCCTGCAGCAAGTGTCTTCGTTCCGATGCCGGCATTCTTATCGGCGTTCTTGGCATCCGCCGGAATAAGTGCCACAGCGATCTTGTAATCATTGTAAGCAGGTGCTATGCCCTCATTTTCGACAGTGAGCTTAACTTTGATCTTATCTCCTGCCTTGGCGCTGTCGATCTTGTTAACCTTGCTTACGCGGAAACGATATCCCATCTGTGTAAGGAGATATTCGATGTTTCCTCTGTAAATGGATGCATCGGCACTGCCCTTCATAATATCACAAGGTGAGCAGGGACCCATCCAGGATGTATGAGATTCTCTCAGATATGCGAGAGTCTGCATAATGGTATCGTTGTGAACATACCTCAGGACATCGCCGTATCCGAATTCACCGCCCGAGAAGCTGGTCTTCCAGAAATCAGGCACCTTTGCGGTATCAACTATGAAATCCTCGGTCAGGTATTCATCACCGAAGCCGTCGTTGTACATGCCAAAATTACCTTTGATCGAGAAATCGCGTGTAGTCCTTACGCCGACCTTGGTCTTCTTGAAATACTTGGTATAAGCTGCTCCGTACTTTGCTTCAGCTTCTTTGCCGGGATATTCGCCCGATCCGAAATCATACTCTTCAAATGAGCCTGCTTCCGGCCATGTATGCATCTCGCCCCAGTGGCCGAGAGAACCCATCTCGATATATGCCGCAGAGCCGTCAAACTTATCTGCGATAGCCTTTATACATTTCTCATGATAGCTGATAACCTTATCGGCCTCATAGTTGGGAGAAAATCCTGCTCCACCCAGCACGTCAACGCTCGGCCAGTTGTAGAACGTACCGGCATTGTCAAGCTTTCCGTCAAGCACGTCACTGAACAGTTCCGCCAGAAGCCATTCAGGCATATCGGTACGATAGTTGCCGGTCGCGATAAGCTCCTTAACCTTGCTCTCGGTTACCTTGCCGCCTTCAGCCAATCCCTTGTCCTCGATGAATTTCTTGTCAACGAGTTCGGCATAGGTCTCAGCCTTGCGTGAGCCGGTCAGTTCGGCGGGATTATCCATTATGAAACGGATGATAAAGTTAATATTGTTCTTTTCCCAATAGCTTACGGAATATACCTTCTCAACATTATCCCAGTCATACTTGCCCTGTGCGGTCTCAAGATCGGCCCAGGTGATCTGGAGATATGCAAGACTGTAGTCGTATGCAATCCTCTCTGCGCCTTCCTTGCCTACCTCAGCCCAGCATCCCCAGCCCATTCCGGGATTAACGAATGCTTCATAACTTGCTTTCGGATATACATAATTCTTATCATAGCTCATAGTGAAGGCCTTCTTGGTCTTCAAATATCCCTTGGCGGGTACGGAGATCTCTCTCTGATGAACAAATGCATGCACCTTAACCTTTGCAGGATTTCCGGCGTCTTCAAGGTAGAATGAAACCGTTACATGATCGTCGTAATAATCTTCATCGACATCTGCCACGGGCGCGCCGAGCTTATCGACACCGATAACGGGATAAAGCTTCTGCTCTCTTACTACGTAGTCGGCACCTTTCTGCCCGAAATACTTGAAGCCCTTGGTCTTGTCCGTATCAAGTACGAATGCCGTTCTTGTGTCAAGATCATTATTTGCCGACGAGATCATAGCATAGAATTTCTTCTGTGAGCATGCGGCAACCAGTGAATAATCACCTGTTTTATCCGTTGCTTCCGCATTCTTTACAATGAACCATTCACCCTGATCACCTGTGAACAGATCTTCGGTAACAGAACCGGCCGCAGCTTTATCAACCTTGATCGTAAAGGACTTGATCTCGCTTCTGACTCCGCTCTTTACCTTGATGTTGATCTTGTATTCTCCGGGCTCAAGAAGCTTCCTGTTTGTAACGATCTTGTTGCCGTCAAGCTTAAAATAACTGTTGGCGGGACCGTTATTGCTGCTGGTAACAAATGAATATTTATAATTCTTGCCGTCTCCGCCCTTTGCCGACAATTCTGCGATCACACCGTCCTGCATTGCGGGTGTCGTAAGTGCGGAAACTTTCTCCTGCTTCAATTCAAAATCGCTGATGTAAGGCTCATCGGAAACGATCGTAACCTTGGCCTTGGGCTCGGCATAAACCTCTCCGTCATCCTGATACTGATATACGGTCGTCCAGGAATCGTTGAGCAGACAAACGAGGAATCCCGCTCTGTCAGCGATCTTGTATCCCTGCTCTTTAGCAACGGGCTGCATAAGTTCATAAGGAACGGAAACAATATAAGTTGATTCGTCTGCGGAAACCGCATATCCTACATAATCAACTTCGGTTCCGGGCCATCCTCCGCCCTCCGACTTGTAGAGGAATCCGTTCTCAAGAAGGAACTCGTATCCTCCGCCGTCATTCGGATAACCGGTATCCTTGTTATCGTCCATATCCATATAGATCTGGAAATAACACCACTTGGAATGCTCATTGACCGAGAACAGGAAGTCAACACTGTCCTCATCACAGTATGCTGCTATCCTGTCAAAAGCACTCACGGGCTCTTCGACGATATCAATGATGTCTTTCCAGCCATCGATAAAGTCTTCCGCGGCCCACACTTCATCTTCGGCGCGGACAGCACGCGGATTTGTCACGTAGCTGAAGCAGGCAAACGCCAATACGCCGGTCAGGACGAATGCAAAAAACCGTGCAACAGCCTTACGAAACATGTTACGTTGATTGCGCATTGCAATACCCCCTTAATTAATAGATTTACGAAACAAGCCACCTGCTTTTTGTAGAAATTCCCCAACACGCAGAACTTGTCGAACTGTTTTCATGTAATCTTGCACAAAGATTACGAAACAAATATAGCACAGAGTTTCGTGATTGTAAATAATTATTTTCGCATTGTTTACTAAACAATTATAAATTTTTCTTGAATTTTCATTTTAAAGTGATATTATCTTATCTAAAAGAGATCCCGAAGCGGTACGGTTTTTTCGTGTCCCGATCGGCCGATCCATTTCTGGTAAAAACGGAGGTTAACAAATGAAACAAATCATACGTATATTTACGATCCTGCTCGTAACAGGACTGATATTTCAGGGCTGTTCTTCGTCCAAAGATGCGCAGACCGGCAATACTCCCACATCTGAAATAACAAATACAGACGATCCGGGAAGCAGCAGTGCCGATAAGACCGATCCGGGAAGTGACAGTAATGATAAGGCCGGTGCGGAAACGAAAGATACAGATACCGGCGCAGCAAATATCGGAACTGCAGACGTGGAGATAAATGATCCCGTAACCGCCGATAACGCAGCAAACGGACCGGGAAGCAACGACGGCAACGGAATTATAACAGTCGGAACAGACGCAGGAAGCATTTCCGAAGCAATAGATAAAGCACAGGAAGGCGACATAGTTTTTGTTCCTAAGGGAATCTACGCAGAAACGGTCGGTATAGAAAAGGACGGAATAACCCTCCGGGGCGAAGAAGGCACGATCATTGACGGTGCAGGCCTGACTCTGACCGATGACAACAGCGTGGCTATTTACGTAAAAGGTAAAAATATCACGGTAGAGGGTTTCGAGATCAGAAACTTCATTATCGAAGGCCCTTCCGATGTCTGTCCGATCGGCATTCAGGTCGCAAAAGGCTCTTCCGATATCACAGTCAGGAACTGTAAGGTACACGACCACGGATTCAAATATGACTACAGCATCGACGATGATAATTACAATGCTCACGGCATCTACGTAAGCGGCGGAGTTAATAAACAAACCTCCGATATCCTGGTTGAAGGCTGTGAACTGTACAATCTTCATCTGGGAAGCAGCGAATCACTGGTATTTAACGGCAATGTTGTCGGGTTTGAGGCGAAGGACAATTACATCCATGACTGCGACAATATCGGGATCGATGCGATCGGTTACGAACAGGACGAGGATAACGAGAACGACAGTGCACGTAACGGCAGGATCCACGGCAATTACGTAACAAACATCTGCTCGGATCCGGCAGTCAATCCCACTTATGATTCAATGTGCGCCGACGGTATATATGTTGACGGAGGCCGCGATATTGAGATCTACGACAATTTCGTCACCCACTGTGATATCGGAATAGAAGTCGCGAGCGAACATCAGGGCAAGGTTACCTCCGGGATCAACGTACATGACAACACCCTTGCATACAACAATTCCTGGGCCGGGATCTGCTTCGGAGGTTATGACCCCGAAGAAACCGGCACCGCAAAAGGATGCACCATCAAAAACAACACTGTATATAACACTTCCTCCTACTGCATTGTCATCCAGTACGCCTGCGATGCCTCCAATGTGATCGAAGACAACATTTTTGTTTCAGAAAAAGACGGGATCGCATACGGGGATGAATTCGATGAACTGAGTAAGGGAAATACGATCAGAAATAACAAGTTCACGATAGATATGGCTGAATTCGGATATCCGGAAAATGAGCAGATAGCCGTTAAAAACGTCACGGTTGACGAAAGCGCCCGCTCCGTAAGGATCGAATATTGAAACATACTTTCCCGATCATTTGATATTGCCGAAAAACCGAAAATCAATTAAAATAATAACTGCCGGCCGTTATATGTCGATCGGCAGTTACTTTTGTTTATACTCAGTTTTTCTGCAAATATTTACATAAGCGGAGGCATCGTCATATGAATAATTACAAGCAGGATTGTCTTAAGAATATCGAGTACTATATCGAACACGGGCGCTACAAGGATACCTGGGAATCGTTGTCGCAGTACCGGGTTCCGGACGCTTACCGCGATCTCAAATTCGGTATCTTTATTCATTGGGGGATCTTCTCCGTCCCGGCATTCGCCAATGAATGGTATTCCAGAAATATGTATATCGAGGGCAGCCGTGAGTTCGAGCATCATGTTAAAACCTACGGTCCCCACAAAGACTTCGGTTACAAGGATTTCATCCCGATGTTTACCGCAGAAAAGTTTAACCCCGATGAATGGATCGATCTGTTCAAAGAAGCCGGCGCACAGTATATGATCCCCGTTGCCGAACATCATGACGGTTTCCAGATGTACGGCAGCGAATTATCTCACTGGAATGCCGTGGAAATGGGTCCTCACCGCAACATCCTCAAAGAATTGTCCGATTCCGCACAAAAGAAGAATATCGTTACCGGATGCTCCAATCACCGTGTTGAACACTGGTTCTTTATGGGGCATGGGCGCACTTTTGAAAGTGATATAACCGAAAACGAAAAAGAAGGTGACTTTTACTGGCCCGCGATGCCTGAAGGCGATCATTTCGATTCCTTCAGCGAACCGGTTCCCGGAGCCGATTTTATGGAAGACTGGCTTGTAAGATGCTGTGAAATAGTTGATAAATACCAGCCTTCGATCTTCTATTTTGACTGGTGGATCCACCACAGTGCCGTAAAGCCCTATCTTCGTAAATTTGCGGCATATTATTACAACCGTGCCGAAGAAAACGGCCGTATGGCGGTGATCAACTACAAACATGATGCTTTCGCTTTCGGCACGGCAGTTGTTGATATCGAGCGCGGCAAATTTGCCGATGCCAAGCCTTATGTTTGGCAGACCGACACTGCGGTAGCTTATAATTCATGGTGTTATACCACCGAGAATCAATACAAGGATCCTGCCACTATCGTCCGGAACCTTGTTGATATCGTCAGCAAAAACGGGCGCCTGCTCTTAAATATCGGCCCCAAGGCAGACGGAACCATTCCGGATGAAGATGCTTCGATCCTCCGTGCGATCGGCAAATGGCTCAAGATCAACGGCGAAGCGATCTATAATTCCACTGTATGGCGCTATAGCGAGGAAGGCCCGACCAGGACCGTCGAAGGCCAGTTCGGCGATTCTTCACAGCCCGAATACACCAGCGAAGATATCCGCTTCACCTGCGCCAACGGATGTATTTATGCGATCGTTCTCAAATGGCCGGAAAACTGCCGTGTCACCATAAAATCTCTGGCAAGTGCCGCCCCCGGCAACGCCCCTGTATTCTCCGGCATCATAAAAGATGTAAAGGTCCTGACCGGCGAAAACATCCCCGTTGCCGCATCCGTAGAATACACCCGCGACAATTCCGGACTACATATAACAGCAGAAAGCATAAGATCTGATTACCCTGTAGTCTTCAAGGTAGAAGTGGATGACTAAAAAAAGGCTCGTGATGTGCATGTTCAGGTCGTACTACATTCGACTAATTGTCGGGTAATACGACCTGAATTTGCACAGACAGAGCCTTATCTGTACAGTAGTTACGAAAGAACCAAATCCGCGGTTCACTTCCATTCAGGTCCACACAACTTTAGAGCTGCATAACTTCAGGGAGCCCATAATCTCACCCGGCGATATCATCCATATTGACCCTGCGTCCGTCGCTGTCAACATAATATGCATTCAGGAGATTGCCGTATTCGTCAAACTCGTATTCATTTCTGTAAAGGTTCATATTGGTGGGATCATCCTTGCTGTAATAATCCTCGCTGCAATAGCCCGTTCTGTTACCCTTCTTGTCATAAGTATAAGTTACAACGCTCTTTACTGCGTCCGCGTCACCGCTCCATTCATAAGTGATCTTCAATTCACAGCCGGATTTGTTGTACTTGGTCTTCATCGTATATCCACGTGTCACTTCATGTTCAAAACCGTTCTCGCCGTATACTATGTCATAATATGTACCTTTTTCTTCGACCAGTCTGCCATTTTTATCATATGAATAAGTGTACTCACGGCCTCTGGACTCGTCAAAATAACCGGAGAATATCATTTTTCCGGAAGCGTCATATTCATATTCATAGTCGCAAACAGGCCTGTCATCGTATTCTTCGGAATAGCTGATAAGATTATTATTATCGTCATAATAAAATGTTTCTTCAGTCAGATCATAATCCCAGTCCGGATTGGAGATCACGATCTTGTACAGATTTCCTCTTTCATCATAACGAAATGCATAATTATGGACACGTCCGTCATCTTCCTCGGAAACGGCGGTCAGCTTTTCAACGGTAGTACCCGTGATCCTGCCGTTCTTATCGAATTCCATGTCTATCCTGTAATCAACCGGGTCTTCATCAATATCTCCCAGGATCGTCTTTTCGATACTGAAAGTATTGTTACCGGTGCCGGTCACTTTTCCGCTTTCCGCAAATGCGATCTTTTTTATCGAAGCGCCTTCCCTTACAACGTGCCTGAGGATCATCCAGGGCGAAATCCACCTGAATGTCAGTTTATCCACGGTTTTCCCCGCGGCGATCTCAAGCGGTACATCCGCATTTACGCTGATCTTGTTGCCGGAGACATTTTCAATGTATTTTGAAGCATTTTCTACAGTTACCGACTTAAAAACAGCATTATTGGTGATAACGGAATACGAAGCATCGACTATCAGTTTCTTTTTCGTCGATTTGGTCGAAGTGATACTGATCGGATCAACAGTGTTGGTCCTGAGGATTATAGTCCCGACCTTCGAATTCTTCAGTGCTTTATTCAGTTCTTTCTGTGTTGCAACCCTTACGGTCTTCTTCGCAGCCGCCTTCACTGAGAACGGATCTGCCAATGTCACAATAAATGCAAGCACCAGTACAACCGCAAATATCCTTCCCCATAAACTCTTCTTCATTTCAAACCTCCCCCGTTCTTTATTAAATGACGATCCCAGACCTGTTACATTCCATAGACTATTATCCCCGTTATCGCGGAAATACATATCAGGCAGATGGGCGATATCCCTTTTTTGACGATCCTGCGGGATCCGAAATAGATCAGTCCAAGCACAGCCGTGATCGCAATTGCGGTAATATCCGCCCCGTTGCCGGTATTTAAGAAACAGTTCCCAAGGATCATAAATGCGCCCGTTGCAAGGATTATCCCTGCGACACAGGGTTTTAAGCCTCCCATCACGGCCCGGATATATTTATTTTTCATCAGATTTCCCGAAAGCAGTACGACAAGAAGAATGATCAAAAATGCCGGAAGGATGACCGTAGCCGTAGCCAGGGCCGCTCCCGCGATCCCTGCTTTACTGCTTCCGATATATGTGGCAAGGTTCACCATGATAGGACCGGGAGTGCTTTCGCTGACCGCGATCATGTTCGCCAGCATCCCTTCATCGATCCAGCCGTACGAAAGGACAACATCCCGGATAAGCGGTATCGCCACATATGCTCCGCCGAACGAAAACAGTCCGACTTCAAGAAAGCCCAGAAACAATTCCAGAAATATCATGCCGGACCTCCGTTTCTTCGTTCCCCGCCTTCCCTGTCCTTCTTCAGAAGGAAAGCAGCAACGCTGAAGATCGCAGCAGCCAGCATGATCAGTATCGATGAAACCGGCAGTTTCAAAATACTGATCAGTATCATTACGACGAACGAAACCGCCAAAATTCCCATTTGCATGGGTCTCTTTTTCATTTTGGAGATCATTTTGACCGCAGCATCGACGATCAGTATCCCGACCGCGAGCTTGATTCCGGTAAATGCATGCGCCACCCATGCGATTTCCATAAATCTCTCAAGATATACGGAAATAATGAAAATTATAATAAATGACGGCAGGGTTACGCCCAGGGTAGCCAAAACAGCTCCCGCCAGCTTTCCCTTTTTGTAACCGATATACGTGGCACAGTTGATAGCCACAGGGCCGGGTGTGGATTCGGCGATAACGGTTATATCCATCATTTCTTCGTGTGTTATCCAGTGCTTCTTCTCAACACAGATATTCTCTATCAGAGACAGCATTGCATATCCGCCGCCGAAAGTGAACAGGCCGATCCCGGCAAATGATATGAATAGATCCAACAAAACAGGCATATCATCATTCCATAGATAAATTTCTTAGAGTAATCAGAATCTGCTTTCAGTTTTACTCCACAGTCACTGACTTCGCAAGGTTCCTGGGTTTGTCAACATCGAGGCCCTTCGCGACACTGATGTAATAAGCAAGCAATTGCAGTGTAATGATCGCAAGGCTTGTAGCAAAATGTTCGTCACATTTCGGAATATATGTACAGAAATCAACCGTATCTTCCACCGAATAATTCCCGTAGCTTGTAAGTCCCATCAGATAAGCGCCTCGTGCCTTGCATTCAACCATATTCGAGATGGTTTTCTCGTGCAGCCCGCTCTGGGTCAGCGTTCCGATAACAAGGGTATTGTCCTCGATCAGGCTGATCGTTCCGTGCTTCAATTCCCCTGCGGCATAGGCTTCACTGTGAATATATGAGATTTCTTTTAATTTCAGGCTTCCTTCCAGCGAAATCGCATAATCGATGCCTCTTCCGATGAAAAAGATGTCATGGGCATTGGCGAATTTTGAAGCAAACCACTGTATCCTCTCTTTGTCATCAAGTATCTTTTCAATCTTGGAAGGTATCTGAGTCATATCAGACAGTAATGCCTCGTATTGTTCTGCCTCGAGCGTACCCTTGACCCATGCTGTCTGGATCGCAAGGCAATATCCTGCAACAAGCTGCGTACTGTATGCCTTGGTCGTCGCTACCGCGATCTCGGGTCCCGCAAGTGTATAAAGCACCTTGTCCGCCTCACGCGCGATCGAACTCCCGATCACATTAACGATCGCAAGCGTCGTAATGCCCATGGCCTTAGCCTCGCGCAGGGCCGCAAGGGAGTCCGCAGTCTCCCCGGACTGGCTGATGACGATCACAAGACCGTTCTTATCAAGTATAGGTTTCCTGTAACGGAATTCCGACGCAAGTTCTACCCTGACGGGAATCCTTGCGAGATCTTCGAAAACATACTGCAGCGCAACGCCTACATGATATGCCGATCCGCAGGCAGTAATGTAGACCTGCGAGATCTTCTTCAGTTCATCGTCGGTTATGCCGACCGCCGAAAGATCCACATTCAGATTTTCCTTTGCCGGAGAACCTTCAGCTCCCGTTTTCACCAGTGAAGCTATCGTATCCGCAACCGCCTTGGGCTGTTCGTGGATCTCTTTGATCATGAAATGCTCGTATCCGCCGCGTTCCGCTGCTTTGGCATCCCATTCTACATGCGTAGATTCTTTCCTGACTTCATCTCCGTTAAGGTCATAGAAATGAACTTCACCGGGTTTTAAGCACGCCAGCTCCAGATTACCGATGTAATAAACATCCCGTGTATAGTTCAGGATCGCCGTAACATCCGATGCCGCAAAGGCGCCTTCATCCGTAACACCTATTACCATCGGGCTGTCCTTGCGCGCTACCCAGATCTCTCCCGGTCTTTCCTTGAACATTACCGCAAGGGCATACGAGCCTCTGATACGGACCATTGATTTGGTGATCGCGTCAATGGGGCCGATATTGTATTTCTTGTAATAATAATCTATCAGTTTGATCGCAATCTCGGTATCGGTCTGTGAATAGAACACATAATCATGTTTCTGGAGTTTTTCCTTCAGCTCCTGATAATTCTCTATTATCCCGTTATGTACGGCGCTCACGTTACCGTCATCGGAAATATGGGGATGAGCATTGGTTTCCGAAGGTTCTCCGTGTGTAGCCCAACGGGTATGCCCGATCCCGCATGTTCCGCGTACCGAATTACCGTTATCGGTTTTCTCGTAGAGGTTCTTCAATCTTCCCTTGGCCTTTACGACAACGATCTCGCTGTCACCGTCTCTTACTGCGATACCCGCCGAATCATATCCTCTGTATTCGAGCTTGGTAAGTCCCTCGAGCAGGATCGGTGCTGCCTGCTGCTTCCCTGCATATCCTACTATTCCACACATAATCTTTTCCTCTTTCCTGTATCTTTAAACTGTTCATCCGAGCAGTCTCAGGGCACTTGTTACGGCGTTTGCTCCGTCTGCGGCTGCGGTAATTATCTGTCTGAGCTGCTTGGATCTGATATCGCCTGCGGCAAATAAACCGGGGCATGATGTTTCGCAGGTTTCATCTGCGATCAGATATCCGCCCTCATTGGTATCGGCAAGCTTTTGGAACAGTTCCGTTTCGGGTTTGATGCCGACCGCGATAAATATTCCGTCAACCGGAAGTTCGGTCTTTTCGCCTGTTTTCCTGCTTTCAACAAGGATCCTGTCAACTTTGTTGTCTCCACGGATCTCATTTACGACGCTGCTCAGTACAAATTCGATGTTTTCCTTGGTCCTGGCTTCGGTGACAAGCGTACCGGCTGCCCTGAATTCGTCTCTGCGGTGGATCAGATATACTTTGGAGCATATCTTGGAAAGGTAGATAGCATCCTCGACCGCCACATCACCGCCTCCGACAACAGCGCAGACCTTATTTTTGAAGAATGCGCCGTCACAGGTTGCGCAGTATGATACGCCCATTCCCTGCAGCTCTTCTTCGCCGGGAACACCGAGATTGCTGTGGGAAGCGCCGGTTGCCGCAATAAGAGTTTTTGAGGTGTATTCGTTGCCGTCCCAGGTTTTTACCGTGAAGCAAGGTGAAGCCGAACCATCCGTATTCGGTGAGTCGGTCTTCTCGATCGATCTGATCTCTTCGGTCTTGAATTCCACGCCCAGTTTTTCGCAGTGTGCGCGCATCTTCTGTGAAAGATCGGGTCCGCTGACTCCCGGATTTCCCGGATAATTGTCAACTTCGTAGGTCGACTGTACCTGTCCGCCCGATACTGTGGAACGTTCTATAACGATAAAATTGAGCTCGGCTCTTGCAGCATAGATCGCCGCTGCCATTCCCGCAGGTCCGGAACCTGCTATTATCATGTCATACATTTCGTTTTTCCTTTCTGTGAATTTATGATAATTGTATCACAAGCTTTTTATCATCACAAGCTTATTCCCTCATTCAAATGATTGTTCAACTTCTCGATCCCCGAGCGTTACTTTTTCACCCTCTTTCTCTTATTGTTAGACAATTAGTTTTTGTGTTCACGGTATTGACAAATACCGTTTTGTGCATATTGCACAATTTGCTGCTTTTTCATTTGTAAATTATGAATTAATATTTTGCTTTTCAATCGAAAGTTATCAACATTTAAAGTGCTGATTTCGAAACATTATCGAGTTATTCACCTACTTATTAACATTTTCAACAAGGAAAAACCACATTTGTAGTCAGAAAAAAATCCTGTCAAGTTCGAATATTCGTTTTGTCATTTGTGATAAATTTACAACAAACCTTGCAGTATTACCCGAAAAATGTTATTATGGTTTTGTCAGATTTTTGTGAGGTTTTATCGGAGTTTTCTAAAGAATCTGAAAATATTTTCCACCAGTCTGGAGAAGGGGTGATTGTATGCAGTATACCTTTAATGGCAAAAACATCGAAGTAACAAACGGAATGAAGAGAGCCGTTCAGGAGAAGATCGGCAAGCTTGAGCGTTATTTTACGCCCGATACCGAAGTCCATGTCACAATGGCGGTCGAGCGCAATCTGCACAAGATAGAGATAACCATTCCGGTTAAGGGCAACATCCTGAGAGCAGAAGAACAAAGCGAAGATATGTACAGTTCGATCGATCTTGTACAGGACGTGCTTGAGCGTCAGGTAAAGAAGTATCGCAGTAAGCTTTCCGGACTCAGATCCAACAGGGAAAGCGACAAATCCAGTCTGATTCCGGCGGATTCGGATGTCGACGACGAGCCTATCAAGATCGAAAGAGTTAAGCAGTTTGCGGTTAAGCCGATGGATCCCGAAGAAGCATGCATCCAGATGGATCTGCTCGGACACAGCTTCTACGTATTCAGGAACAGCGAGACTGAAGAAGTTAATGTTGTTTATAAACGCCATGACGATTCCTACGGACTGATAGAACCGAGCTTCTGATAATCCCCATACTTCAGCGGTTTCAGACTGATCATCAAGATTCCGGCATTTTATGCCGGAATTTTTTTATTATCGACGGTTTATATTGTAACTTTATCCATGATGTGTTAGAATGAAATGGAGAATGCGGATGATTACGCAAAGATCATAGTTTTTCATCTATTCAAGAATTTTCAGTAAGGAGCAGCGGCCCTTTCGGGCCCGGTCAACACCATGAATTATACAGAATCAGAAGTTATACAATTTGCAAATGAGGAGGACGTCAAGTTCATCCGCCTGGCTTTTTGTGATGTGTTCGGCAAGCAGAAGAACATTTCCATCATGCCGTCCGAACTTCCGAGGGCATTTTCCGACGGAATATCCTTCGATGCTTCGGCAATCTCCGGATTCGGAGGCGCGGTACGTTCAGACCTCTTCCTTCGTCCCGATCCGTCCACTCTTGCGGTACTTCCCTGGCGTCCGGAGCATGGCAGGGTCATCCGCATGTATTGCGATATCATCAATCCCGACGGAAGCGTTTTTGAAAATGATACCCGTGCGATCCTGAAGCGTGCGGTTGAAGATGCTTCCAAACACGGATATTCGTTTGACATAGGATCCGAAATAGAGTTCTATCTCTTCAAGCTTGACGCGAACGGCGATCCTACCGGCATTCCTTTCGATAATGCAGGATATATGGATATTGCTCCCGAGGACAAAGGTGAAAATGTACGAAGAGAGATCTGCCTCACGCTCGAGCAGATGGGCATCCGTCCCGAGAGTTCCCATCATGAAGCCGGCCCCGGTCAGAACGAGATCGATTTCAGGTATTCCGACGCGCTCTCGGCAGCCGATAATGCCATCACTTTCTACAATGTAGTCAATGTAGTTGCCGCAAGGAACGGCCTGCGTGTGGATTTTGGTCCGAAGCCCATCAAGAGCCGTGCCGGAAGCGGTATGCATATCAATTTTTCGATCAAGACAAAAGAGAAAAAAGAGACCGTGATGTCATATGTCATCGCCGGTCTGCTTGATAAGATCAAGGAGATCACGATATTCCTGAATCCTTCCGAGCAGAGCTTTGCAAGGCTCGGTGCTTACAAGGCTCCCGGATTCATAACCTGGTCTGTAGAGAACCGTTCGCAGCTTATCCGCATGCCCGCAGCCAACGGCGATTTCAAGCGTGCGGAACTGCGTTCTCCCGATCCTACGACCAATCCGTACCTGGCCTACACAATGCTTATTTATGCAGGTCTCTACGGCATCAAGAAAAAGCTGGCGCTGCCTGCTCCCACGGATATCAACCTGTTTACGGCAGACGCGGAGACACTTGCTTCATACAGACGTCTTCCGACCAGGCGCAGTGAGGCAGTCCAGAGCTGCCTTGACAGTACTTTTGTAAAGGAACACTTGCCCGAAAGCATCATCCAGGCATACTGCAGATAAAGAAAGGAGCAAAGCCTAGATGGTATTCGATGAACGGACTTACAGCGTTCTCGTTGTATCCGCCTCGGATAAGTTCAATGAGCTGGCTTCATCGGTCATGAGCGGAAATCTGTATTATCCGATGATATTTGCTCCAAGCGTATCCGTCGCCAAGAGAAAACTTCTAGAACGCAATTACGATCTGATTATAGTCAATTCGCCGCTTCCCGACGAGACAGGCATCAATTTTGCCGTGGATTCGTGCAGGAAAGGGAACACCGTCAGTCTTCTGATCATCAAGGATGAGGATTTTGATGAAATACATTCCCGTGTGGCATCGCAGGGTGTTTTCGTACTCACCAAGCCGCTCAACCAGGCTATCCTGGAAAAGAGCATCAAATGGCTGGAGTCGGCCCGCGAACGTATCCGTGTACTTGAATCCAAGCAAGCCACGGTTGAAGAAAAGATGGAAGAGATCCGCCTGATCAACAAAGCCAAGTGGTTCCTGATCGAGCAGAAAAAGATGAGTGAAGCGGAAGCTCACCATTTCATAGAGAAACAGGCTATGAACAACAGCGCTTCCAAGCGCGACATAGCAGAAAAGATCATCAAAATAATGGAGCCCGGCTGATCAGGTATCCCGGGATCACAACAAAAGCAAAGAACGCAAGACTTGTCAGAGTAAATACCTTTATGAATTTCATGCCGTTACCGGGGTATTCCCTGACATATATACGATAATTAATTACCGAAGCAAGAGAACCGATAAGGGTGCACAGACCGGCGGAATCAAGTCCGTACAGGAGTGCACCCGTATTTTTTGCGAACGGGTACAGAACGATCGATGCCGGAACATTGGAGATCAGCTGGCTGAGCAGGATTCCCCAGGCATATTCGTTATCCGCCACGGATTCGGTAAGGAATTTCGATATTCCGGGGTTCGCGGCGATCGATGATGAAAATACAAAGAAGCAGAAGAAGGTAAGCAGCAGGACATAATCCGTCTTGAGCAGTATTTTACGGTCCGCCAGCAGTATCGCAACAGCAACCGCTGCCGTGATATAAGGCCAGTACGTTGTTCTGCTCACGATCGAAAATACGACCACGGCAAATACACACAGATATATTATCCTTCTTTTTCTGCCTTCGGGCTTCCATATGCCCGCGGCTTTGTTGCTGTCAACGCTTGTCTTTTCTTTTATATCTTTCCTGTAGAGCGCGATCACAAATATAACCAGAAGGATTCCGGAAATGATCCAGATCGGGAACATATAGGCGATAAACCTGAATGCGGTGACTTCCGACTGTCCGAAAATGAACAGGTTCTGCGGGCTTCCGAAAGGTGTGAGCAGCGATCCCCTGACAGCCGCGATATTTTCCATTGAAATGACGGGAAGAATGTAATGCTCCTTATTGCCCTGTCTGAACAGGATGATCGTCAGCGGAACAAAGATGATCAGGGAAACGTCGTTCGTTACGAACATTGATGAGAAAAAGACCGAAAAAACAAGGAAAAGCGACAGTCCGACCATTGAACCTATCCGGCCGGCTGCCTTTATTACCGGACGAAAGATATTCTCTTTCTTGAATCCTTCGAGCACCGTCAGCATCATAAATAATGTGGCGAGCGTATGCCAGTCGATATCCGAAAGCAGAGCCGGTGTCGGAGGCGTAACGATCAGCGCCACGACAGCCGCAAGGATCGATACCAGCAGCATCGGTTCTTTTTTCAATATTTTAACTATCCCTTTCATCCTGTATCACTAACTCCCGCATTATCAGTTAAATTTGTATGTCTTCAGATTCTCGTCCGTATTGTCTCCGAACACGGTATAAACCTCAAAATAATCATTGGTGCAGTCAACGGCCTCGTTATCTTTCATTGCCCGGAGATTGGCCTTTGAAAGCTCATTATAGGTCTCTGCGTAGATCTTTCCGCTGCCCGAATTCTTCCAGTGTGCACACCGGATCGCAGTCGTAAATCCGACGAACCTGTTGCCCGTAACCGTAGGATTGACCGCACCGTTCAGTATCACGGCATTTACGACCTTATCCTCGACGGGGCCCTGTGTCAGGATAAAATAATTATCGCTGACCGAGCAGTCTTTCCAGTTCATCATCCTGACCACATAATTCGAAACATCCGCGAATGTGTTGCGTTCTATCGTTATATTCGTATGATACATGCCCTCGCTGTACTTATGCGTTCCGATGGCTGTTTCGAGATTTTCGAAAACGTTATCGCAGATGCTGACGTTCAAAACGGGCGTGCGGTCATAACTCGTCCACCCCTGCGCGAAACCGTGAGTCTCGGCATCGGGTGTGTCGATATTGATCGCTTCCTTACGTTGAGTGGGTGATTCTACACATGTAGAGAACAAGTTGCCCGTAATCTCAACATCCTTAGCGGCATCAAGTTCGATAAAATGCAGGGAATTGAGGTTCCTGAAAGCAATACCCGTAATGGTAAGATTCTTACAATGTGCGGCAGTGATCGCGTTGGATTTTACAAAATTCAGGTCGATCGTAGCCGACCCCTGGCCGATGATCGCGATATCATGCTCGCCGTTGTATTCGGTAAAAGGAGTCTGGGTATGGCTGTAAGAAACCGTCTGGAACAGCGATTGTGTGGCAGTAAGCCAGGATGTACCGGTATAATCAGATTTGACTATCGTAGATCCATCTTCCATCAAAATAGTCGTATTGGAAGGGATACACAGCGTATTGGTAATGTGATAGGTCCCTTCGGCAAATATAAGCAGTCCGCCGCCGAGCGTCGACAATCTCTCCAGATAGGATCTGACCGTAAAATAATCTTTGGTGTATTCGTTGTATTCGGAACGTGTCACGTAATTTCCCTTATAAGGCAGTTTAGCCGGGGTTATCTTAAACGCCGTCCCCGTTCCTTCATATACATGTATATCAAAGCTCTCTTCAAAATCCCCGCACACAACACTCAAGGTGACATCGCCCGAAGCTACCCCGCTGATGCGGCAATCCGTATCGGAAACCGCCTCTATCGAAGCATATTGGGACCCGTCAAGCTTCCATATGACCTCTTCGGCGTTACCGTATCTTTTCAGTTTGAATGTATAATCACCGTGCGTCGTGAGCGAATCATTTGAATCAGTCACCTCACAATAAGGATCCTTGACCTTCACCTCAAGCACCAGCTTGGTTTTCTTCCCATCCTTATCCTTAATGACAACCTTGATCTTCGCTTTTCCCTTTTTAACAGGGGTTACAATACCATCCTCATCAACCTTCGCGATCTTTTTATTTGTCGACTTGAATGTTACAGTTGACTCCTCGTCCAGATCGTCAATAAATATCTCGTAGTTTTCCCATCCGGTATACAGTGTCACCGAAGATTTGCGCAGTGTAGGCGGTATTAATGCAGTTTCTTCTTCCGCAACATCATCGCTTTCCTTTTTCTCCTTGGCGTAAACCGCTGTAGAATCTACAGTTGTAGAAATCGTCGCAAAGAGTATAACTATCAAAGGCAGTAAAAACAACATCTGCCTTAGTACACTCACGCGATAATCTTTTCGTTCCCCTGTAAATCTCATTTTCCTTTATCCCATCATATTATTTCGATCCGGTTTTTTCCGTATATTACAACATTCTTCGTATCGCCCTGATATCGTCTCCCGTAGCAAATCCGTATGAGAATGCGCTGGCACTTCCTGCAGCTACGCCGCACTTGAGCGCCTCGCGGTAATCTCCCGTTTCGATGAATCCCCATAAGAATCCGGCGAGCATTGAATCTCCCGCTCCGACAGGGTTTACCGCATTTCGTTCAGGTGCTGCCTGATATATTATCTCACCGTTTTCCGCAGCAAGCAGGGCACCCTCCCGGTCAAGCGAGACGAGCACATTCTTCGCACCTTTTCCTCTCAACTCCGTTGCATATTTTTCTATGCTCTCCATGCTGAAAGTCTTCGTACTGAACAGTTCGCCGAGTTCCTGTCTGTTCGGCTTGATCAGGAACGGTCCGAATTCAAGTGATGAGAGCAATGCGCTTCCCGAAGCATCAACTACCGTCTTTATTCCCCTTGAATTCATTTTATTTACGATAAAACGATATGAAAAATCAGGCAGACTTTCGGGAATATTCCCTGCAAGTACCAGATAATCTCCTTCGCACAGCCTGTTAAGCTGCAGATAAAGCTTTTCCATGGCTTTTGCCGGGATCTCCGGTCCGGGCGCGTTTAGTTCGGTTGACTCGCCACTGCAGACCTTTACATTGATCCTCGACAGTCCACGCTCAAGCCGGATAAACTCCGAGTCACATCCTTCTTCGTTAAGTCTTCGCTCTATCTCATCTCCGATGAATCCGCCTGCGAATCCGAGGATCAGATTATCGACATTGAGTCTTGTCAGGATCCTCGATACATTGATCCCTTTGCCTCCGGCGGTAATGTTGGCCGTCCTGGCACGGTTGAGTGCTCCTTTTTCAAATGTATCCAGCTCCATGGTGTAATCAAGCGAGGGATTAAGTGTGACGGTATAGATCATGATACATCAAACCTCGGTTTCAAAAACTTATTTCAAAATGTATTCTATCACAACAGTTTTTATTTAACAATAACTGTAAAAATAGCTCTTATTTGCATCAAAATTCGGTTGAATTCCTGTTATCATTAGAATATAATATTTTTAAATATTTCTGAGGTATTATTCAATGTTTTGGGGCGCACGGAGGACAGCACATGCATATCACACTAACAGGTAATCTTGGAAGCGGTAAATCAACCATCAGTAAGCTTATGTCGCAGCAGTACGGTTACGAGATCTACTCCACCGGTAAGATCCAGCGTCAGCTTGCAGCGGAGCGCGGGCTCACCGTACTGGAAATGAACCGCCTTATGGAAACGGATCACAGCTTCGACAATATAATCGATGATACGGTCCGTAAGATTTCCGAGGAGGCCAAGGAAGATCTGTTCTTTGATTCACGTCTGGCATGGCACTTTGCGGTTAATTCCTTCAAGGTGTTCCTTTCGGTTGATATCAACGAAGCGGCCCGCCGCGTTTTCAACGACAGCCGCGGAGATGTTGAGACCTACAAGGATATGATAGATGCCCGCGACAATCTCATCGAAAGAGCGAGTGCCGAGGATGCGCGTTACAAAGAGATCTACGGGATCGATTATTTCAGGCCCACCAATTACAATCTGATCCTTGATTCAACCTTCACATCTCCCAAGATCCTTGCCGAGATGATACAGCTTGAAAAGCAGCATTATGAAGAGCAGGTAATGATGGGTAATACTCCTTCCAAACCCCGCATCCTGCTTTCGCCCAACCGTCTGTGCGGAATGAAATCGGGCAATACCAGGGACAACAGCGATATCTATGAATCACATGCCGTTGTTCGTATGAAGATCGAAACCTTTGAAGTAGTCAACGGTACGGAGGAGATCAATGACGCCGCCGTCAGCGGATATGAATTTATATCCGTGGAAGATGAGAGCACATTGTAAGACTCCAGCTCAGACATCGCTCACATACTTTCCTGATTATAAAAATCAAATACTTAAACGGCTCATGAAATTGTCCTGTCGGGCAAGCTTCATGAGCCATTTTTATGCGATCCTGCAGACATGTTGATATATTAATTATTAATTCACGATTATATTATTATTTATTAAATCGTAATTTGATTTAATCTGCATTTAATTTTCTGCTATCTCGTCCATCACGCGTCCGGCTACAAATACACCGCTTGCAGATGCGTGAGACAGTGAATGTGTTACTCCGCTTCCGTCACCGATACAATATAAACCGTGATACTTGGTCTCAAGATTCTCGTCAAGTTCCACCTCCATATTGTAGAACTTCACCTCAACACCATACAGCAGGGTATCGTCGTTGGCAGTTCCGGGTGCTATCTTGTCGAGAGCGTAGATCATCTCGATGATACCGTCCAGGATACGCTTGGGCAATACCAGGCTCAGGTCACCGGGTGTCGCATCAAGCGTGGGCCTTACCGTACCCTCGGCGATCCTTGTCTTGTTGCTTCGGCGTCCTCTCGCGAGATCGCCGAAACGCTGAACGATAACTCCGCCGCCGAGCATGTTCGACAGTCTTGCAATACTCTCACCGTAACCGTTGCTGTCCTTGAACGGCTCGGAAAAATGCTTCGATACCAGCAAGGCAAAATTGGTATTCTCTGTATGCTTTGAAGGATCCTCGAAGCTGTGTCCGTTGACCGTTACGATACCGTTGGTATTTTCATTTACGACACTGCCGTTGGGATTCATACAGAAAGTCCTGACCCTGTCCTCGAATTTCTCTGTTCTGTACAGAATCTTGCTCTCGTACAGTTCGTCGGTCAGGTGTGAGAAAATAACGGCGGGAAGCTCGACTCTGACTCCGATATCCACACGGTTCGAAAGCGTGGGGATATCAAGCTCACGGCAGATCCTCTCCATCCAGCTGCTGCCGCTGCGTCCAACGGATGCTATGACATATCTGCAGTCTACGTATTCATCTTCTCCGTAATATGCCCTGTAACGGTATCCTGCACTGCTGATGTCCGAAGTATCGCATGCATTTCCGGTTCCCTCGGTTTCCGAGATCGTCTCAAGCCTGGTAACCGGCGTATTGAACCTGAAATCGATCTTGTCTTTCAGTTCGGCATACAGGTTCTCGAGAACAACATAATTGATATCCGTTCCAAGATGGCGTACCGAAGCCTCAAGCAGCTGAAGCTTGTTCTGCATGCAGATTTTTTTCAGAGAACTTCCGGCAGTCGAATACATTTTGGTATTCTGCCCTCCGTGGGTAACATTGATCCCATCGACATATTTCATCAGCTCAATGGCCTTTTCCTTGCCAATGTGCTCGTACAGCGTACCACCGAAATCATTGGTGATATTATATTTTCCGTCTGAAAATGCGCCCGCTCCGCCGAATCCGTTCATGATCCCGCAGGTCTTGCATTTGATACAGCTCTTGATCTTATTTCCGTCGATCGGACAGCGGCGCTTTTCAAGTGTATTGCCCGCTTCGAAAACAACGACCTTTAAATCCTGTCTTTTATTGGCAAATTCGTATGCTGCATATATTCCGCCGGGTCCCGCTCCTATTATAACAACATCAGCTTTCATTCCGTTACCTCCTGTAACTGTTCAACCACCGAAATATCGTCCCATACCGAATAATTCAGCTTGGTGATCGTTTCTTCCTCCCACTGCCTGTATTCTTTCTCAAACAGTTCTCTCTGGCGCCGTTCGATTATATCGATCCTGGCCTTATTTGTAGATTCCTCTTCATTTCGGCTTTCGCATTCGAAAATGAAGAATGCGTCTTCGGTATCGTATACACCGGCAACATCGCCTTCACGCATATTAAATACCATCTCGGCAAGTTCCGCGGGGAATTTCTCCTTAAGCCCCGCATAGTCCGTGATCAGCTCAACTGCCGCATATTGTTCATTTTCGAGCTGCGACAGGCTTGTGATCTCAGGATCCGTCACCGCCTGATCATACAGCGATTCCATCAGGTTCTTCATTTCCGAGAGTTCCTCATCGGAAAACCTCTCCGTACCGTTGTCGCCGTTCTCAAAATTCTTGTTGGCACAGATATATTCTATGACCATGTGACGGACTTCTTCATCGGGAATGTCCGTGTTGATATTCAATGTCAGGTTCTCGTATACCTTCATAGCCAGAAGGTTATCGCAATACACGTTTCTTACGTTTTCCTCAGTAATACCGAAACGGCTCTTCTGCTCCGGAGTCAGCATGCTCATGTAATTGAGCGTTTCGGTCTCGATATCGCCGAGCTCATCTTCGTTCAATGTTATTCCGAGCTGCTCTGCTTTGGAGCAGACGATCTTTACATAGATTATCTGGTCGAGGATATCCTGCTTGACCACATCCGCCATCGTACCCTCGTCATCCGAGATCCTGAACTGCCATATATTCTTCCCGTACAGCGCCGTCGCCGAGCTGATCTTCGGAAGCGCATATAAATACCATTCCGACAGACTGACTCTGGAAGTGCCGACTGTAACGACGGTGTCTTCGAGAAAATCAGTAGTAATGCCTTCCTCGGCCGTATCACCGCCGCAGCCGGGCATCAGGACCGATAAGGCCAAAAACAGGATCGCCATCCCAATTACTCGGATCCGGGCGGTCCGTTTTCTATCCCGCATATACAACCCTCCATGTTTATTTAAGTTTGATCTCTGCTATGGCATCAAGCGCGTCGCCTATCTGCCCGAATACTTCATCGGGCTTTAAGCTTTTTACGATCCTACCGCGAGGCATCGCAAGACTCAGGTCAAAATAAGGTTTCTCACCCGGAACCAGTCTGATCCTGTCATCGAGCTTCTTCTTCAGTTCCGGGAGCTTTGCCACATCAAGCTGGGCTTTGTCGAAAAGCTTCATTGTGACCTTCAGCCCCTTCTGGATAAGCGATATTACAAACACATCATGTGCTCTTGCCTTCAACAGGGCAATATTCAGCAGATTCTGCGCCGATGCCGGAATATCGCCGTAACGGTCGGTCATTTCCTCGGAAATATCCATCAGCGTTTCTTTGCTGTCGATCCCGGCTATACGCTTGTACATATCAAGCCTCTGGATCTCATTTTTAATATAAGTATCGGGAATATGGGCATCCATGTCAAGGTCGATGATAGTCTCCCATGACGCGATCTCCTCGCAGCCCGATCTCTCCTGCAGCACAGCCTCATTGAGCAGCTTGCAGTACATATCATAACCGACCGCCGCCATATGGCCCGATTGCTCCGCACCCAGCAGATTGCCTGCGCCACGGATCTCGAGATCCCGCATTGCTATACGGTATCCGCTGCCCAGCTCGGTAAAGTTCCTGATAGCTTCAAGACGCTTCTCGGCAACCTCCCGAAGTATACTGTCGCGACGGTACATCAAAAATGCGTATGCGTTGCGGCTTGAACGTCCCACGCGGCCTCTGAGCTGATACAGCTGCGCAAGTCCGAACTTATCCGCATCGTCGATAATGATCGTATTTACATTCGATATATCGAGTCCGGTCTCGATGATCGTAGTCGATACCAGGACATCGATCTCACCGTTAACAAATCCGAACATGATATCCTCAAGCCTGCGCTTGTCCATCCGTCCGTGCGCGGCTTCGATATTTGCATCCGGAACAAGAGCTCTTAAGCGGGCCGCGATATCATCTAGCATGTTGATACGGTTAAATACATAATAAACCTGTCCGCCTCTTGAAAGTTCCCTGACTATCGCTTCGCGGATCAGCTCATCATTATGCTCAAGGACGAAAGTCTGGATCGGAAGCCTGTCTACGGGCGCTTCCTCGAGCAGGCTCATATCCCTGATCCCGATCAGGCTCATATGCAGCGTTCTCGGGATCGGTGTCGCAGTAAGCGTCAGAACATCCACGTCCTCACGCATCTGTTTGATCTTCTCTTTATGGGTCACACCGAAACGCTGTTCCTCGTCCACTATCAAAAGTCCGAGATTCTTAAATCCCACATCTTTCGAAAGGAGCCTGTGCGTGCCTATGACAACATCAACCTGTCCGTTTTTCAGATCCGCGATCGTCTTCTTGATCTGGCCCGGTGTCGCAAATCTGGACAGCTGCGCCACTCTTACGGCAAATTCTGACATTCTCTGGACAAATGTATTAAAATGCTGCTGCACCAGGACTGTTGTCGGTGCGAGCAATGCTACCTGTTTGCCGTCCTGTACGGCCTTGAATGCCGCACGGATCGCCACCTCTGTCTTACCGAAACCTACGTCTCCGCAGATCAGCCTGTCCATGATCTTCTCGGATTCCATATCCTTCTTGGTCTCATCGATGGCCTTTAACTGATCGGAAGTTTCCTCAAACGGGAACATTTCCTCAAATTCCTTCTGCCATACGGAATCCTTCGAATATGCAAAGCCTTTTCTGGCCTGTCTTGCCGCATACAGCTTTACAAGTTCGCCGGCGATCTCCTTGACCGCGCCTTTGACTTTCGAGGTCGTATTCCGCCAGTTCGGCGAATCGAGCTTGTTGATCTTCGGTTTACTGCCCTCCGGGCCACTGTATTTCTGCAGCAGATCCATCGCAGCCGCATGTACGTACAAGGTTCCGCCTGCCGCATACTCGATCTTCACATAATCCTTTATTACATTGCCGACTTCTAGCTTCTCCATGCCGCGGTATATGCCGATACCGTAGCTTTCATGGACAACATAATCGCCGTTTTCCAGCTGTCCGAGGTCAAACCGGCTCGATGAATGCGCTTTCTTCTTCCTGGCTTTTTTCTGTCGTCCGAATATATCGGTCTCGCAGATCATAGCAAACTTGATCAGCGGATACTCAAAACCTCTCGACAGCGAGCCCGATGCGACCATTACTTCGCCCGGCTGGATCACTCTGTCGCGGTCCTGGGGCACAAACGCGGTAATGTCCTCATCACGCAGGTCCTCGGCTAGTCTTGAGGCACGCGATGCCGATGAAGTAAGGAGAACTACCCTGTAGCCTTTCTTCTTCATCGTTTTGAGTTCGGATGAAAGCATGGAAAAATCCCCGTTATAGGAACTAACCGCCCTCGCGTCGATCGAAGCGGATGCTGCCGCCTTGATCTCACCGAATTTATATTCCATTGTGCTCAGCATGATAAGTCGTTTAGCACCGAGCTTGGCAAACAGCTTCTTGTAATGCGTTACCGCACCCATCTGTCCCGGAAGGATGTAACCCTTCTCCAGACGGCCTTTCATGCTCTCCTCGAATTCGGTATTGACCGCTTCCGCCCCTTCGAGCGTTCTTGCGGGCTCATCAAGGAAAACAAGCGAATCGTTGTTATCAAAATAGTCAAGGAGACTCACGGTATCCTTGGTAAAATAATCAACATAGCTGTCGAGATTGACCGCACTGCGCATATATTCGAGGTTTTCTTTAAATTCGGCAATACTTCTCTTAAGCCTTGCCGCCTCTTCGGTCTTCATCTCTTTTCTCAGGTATTCGATCTGCTTTGCCGCTTCCTTCTCGATCGCAGCAATACCTTTTTTCATCGAAGCATCATCAAATACATACTCAAATGCCGGATAAATACTGAATTCCTGTACATTTGCGATCGAACGCTGGCTGACCGGGTCGAACATCTTGATGATATCGATGCTGTCTCCCCACATTTCGATCCTGTAGGGGTTCTCTTCCGCAACCGGGTAAATATCTATGATACCGCCTCGTATCGCAAATTCACCGGGCTGTGTCGTCTCGTCGACCCTTCCGTATCCGATATCTACAAGCCTCGCGGCAAAGTCATCGAGCACGATCTCGGAATCCGAATCGATCCGGATCACGTTGTCCCTAATGCGCTGTGGAGCGATGATCTTATCCATGCAGGCTTCAAAGCTTGTAAATACAGTCACTTCTCCGCTTTCAAGCAGCCTTTTGATGCATTTCTGCCTCTCGACCACTATCGCATTTCCATGCACATCGGCATTGTAGAAAATAATATCTTTCGCAGGATAGAATACGGCATCCTTGTCATAAAGCAGATAGTCCGAATACAATTCGCGCGCCTTAAGCTCGTTAGGCGCAACAACAAGCCGCGTTTTCGCTGAAAGCGCGGCTATAAGATTACTCTTCTGCGAGTCGGTACAGCCCGAGATCCTGACCGGGAGCCTGCCTTTTTCAATGTGTTCCCTGACGTCATTTACCTGACTGTATTCACTTAACGGCTGTATGTAGGAATTCATATTTCTCCTGCAGCTCTATTCTCCTTATCCCCGGTGTTTTCCTTATCCGGGAGGTTGTCCTGAACCACCTTGCGGTTATACTCTCCCATCGCGGCTTCAATTCCGTCGGAAATGATGCTTTCCGTTGCCGAGGCCGCACGATCTATGGCTTCGCGGATCAGCGGCTCCTCTTCCTTTGAGAACCTTGAAAGAACGTAGTCCGCCAGATCCCACTCGGCCGGTTTCTCACCGACTCCGATCTTGATCCGGTCAAATTCCTCGGTTCCCAGATGTGCTATCACGCTCTTGATCCCGTTATGTCCGCCCGCACTGCCCTTGGTCCGCAGTCTCAGCTGGCCCGGCGGCAGGCTGACATCATCATATATCACAAGTATATCCTTGTTCGAAAGCTTGAAGAAATCGCATATTTCCCTGACGCATTCTCCGCTGTTGTTCATATACGTCTGTGGCTGTATAAGGATTACTTTTTCACCTTCGAACCATCCGAATCCGCACAATCCCTTGAATTTTCTGGTATCCAAAGGTATCTTCCATTTATCGGATAGTCTCGTTACCGTGTCAAAACCCATATTGTGCTTGGTGCCGGCATACTTCGGGCCATAATTGCCCAATCCGAAAATCGCTTTCATTCTTCCACCATCCTGTATACCGTACCATCTTCGAGCTTGATCCCGCGTGCCTTGAACATCTTGCTGATACTTGTCACCTGATATCCCTGATCGATCAGCCACGGTATGATACGTTCCGCAGCTTCCGCCGTAGTCTCGTAAAGATCATGCATCAGGACAATATATCCGTCCCTTGCATCCTGTTTGATCTGGGCGACTATAGAATCCGCATTACGTGTTTTCCAGTCGAGCGAATCGACTGACCAGTTGAACATCGGCCTCTGTACGATCGACCTTACGGTGCTGTTGTGGGAACCATAAGGAGGACGTACGATTATCCTGCCCACGGGTACTATCGAATTAATCAGATCCTCATTGTCAAATACCTGCGACCTGATCGTCTCCTTTGACTGATCGGTAAGCTTCTTATGATCCGAAGTGTGATTGCCTATCTCCATTCCCGCGTCATAGACAAGCTTTACCACATCCTTGTAATTCTTAACATTGTATCCGACCATGAAGAACGTAGCTTCGGCATTATTCTCCTCAAGCGCCGCTATGATCCGCTCCGTATAGATGCTCGGGCCGTCGTCGAAACTGAGTGCTATGATCGGCTTCTCGGGATCGATCCCAAGTGTATAATCATAATTCTCCGTATTTTTCTTTACGGTATCATTATCATCGCCGGTATCTGTATTATCATTATCCGCGATCCCCGCTTTGTCCATGTCATCGGAATCGTCGGGATTTGAAATACCGGCCGGATCATCTGTCGATGTATCCTGATCATCAGGATTGTCTGTATTATCGGCAGAAGCAATATCAGTGGAATTGTCCGGATCCGAACCGGCATCCGTATTTGTCAGATCACTTTCACCTGTTTGGGTATCGGTCCCTTCCGGGTCAGTATTATCACCTGTTTGTACCCGGACATCTCCGGAGTTGTTTGCAACTCCTGTATCTTGTGCGACGTCAGTTGCATTGTCGCCCGCGTTTTCTCCGGCCACAATGTTTTCATTTACCTGATCTGCTTTCGCATACAATTCCTGCAGCCGGTTAAGATACACAACTGTTAAGATCAGCGCTGCGGCCGCCGTGATCAGCCATATCACGGTCAGCACCGTACTGCTCAGCGCATTTTTACCTCTTTCCACTGCCTGATTCCTTCTTTCAAAACCGCTTTGTGTAACAAATAATCACATCAACGGAACAATGTATGAATTCTCAATGTCAACATAAGGATCATCCTTGATCTTAATATCCATTCTGTCCGCTCCACGGAACTTCTTATATGTCTTGTTGTTCTTCGGAGCAGGGTACAGAACAAGATCTACACCGGAATAACCCGTAGTAAAGATGACGTTGTAGGTATCATGGAATATTATAAAATAGTCTCCGGTTTTAGCCTCTGTCCTGCTCTCGAACGTGACTTTAACTTCATAAGTTCCTTCGGGACGTATCGAAAAAATGTCGTTTGTCCATCGTCTGTCCGGGCTTTCAGTACTTGTATCCGGAGAGATGATCTGTCCGGCAAAAGTATCATAAAGTTCTCCGCACCAGCCCACATTAACCGTTTTGTATTCGCTGGGTGCATCATATCCAAACCATACCGTGAGCTCGAATTTGGCATGTCCGAATCCGTTTCCGTCATCAGGGGAGTATTCTGTACATACTACCTCGTAACTAGGAGATGCAAGGCAATAACCGTCGCCCTCCGATTGTTTAAAGAATCCTGTATTGGCACCGATAAAACGGCTTCCGGCTCCTGTATTGGCCCGGATGTTGTAGTAATTGAAGTAACCCACGGTCTCGGGTGAGTCTACGGGTTCGGGATCGTCCGGTTCATCAGGTCCATCGGGAATATCATCAATTGTGGTTGCTCCTTCGACCAGGAAGAACTCATGTCCGTCCATATTGTAGAAGATCCAATCATCCGAGTCAAAATGGAGCGTAGGTGCCTGCTGATCATATCCGGCTTCGGCCTCAAAGGTGAGTTCATTGCCCTGATAAGAAAAGCTTCCGTACTCGTAATACTCGCCGTCCTCACCATCCTGCGCGTAATAGACATAAGTAAGATCGCGGTTGAGCTGGATCTTTATCGGGTATTCTACACATGTCCATACTCCGAAGATATCCGGTATATCCGCCGGATCAGGATCATCGGGATCGTCAGGTTCATACGGATCAGGATCCGTCGGTTTATCGACTATATTGATACCACTGTCTTTTTTACCTGAATCTTCCTCTGTTTTTTTATCAGACCCTTTATTGTCTTTTGATTTGTCGGATGAGCTGCAGGCAGCCATTGACAATACCATTGTCATTATCAGGATCACTGCTAATAATCTTTTCATCTTTACCTCCATTACCATGTGTCTGTTCTTATACGATTATATGACAAATCCTCTGGAAAAGGAACAAAATTTTCTCATGTTTTACAAATATCCTTCTATTATCTCAGGATCTCATCGATCGTCGATACGGTACTGAACGTGCCTTTATTCCGGGAGATAATGTCCTTCATTTTCGGAAGTTCAAAGTAGTTGACATAGCAGATCAGGGTCTTGTTGTCGCCTGCGATCGCACCGCGGGAGTCCATCATCGTACAGGTCTTGTTCAGTTCCTCCTTGATCGCCCGGATCAGCTCGTCAGGCTGTTTTGTAATGATCGTGACCTGTTTGATCGCTTCAAAATGATCCGTCATATGGTTGATGATGGAAGTAGCGACAACATATACCAGAAGGCTCATCAGCGCCGCACTGCGGTTGATAAGTATAAATACTGCGATATATACACACGCGTTGAAGCCTACCAGCAGATAGGTCATGCTGAAGTTCTTGCCGGTCTTGTCGGAAATCTTTTTCAGGACAATATTTGCGAATATCTCGGAACCGTCGATACAGCCTCCGTTCTTTAATATCAGCGAAAGCCCCGCGCCAAGGATCGCGCCGCCGAATACGACCGCAAGGAAATGCTCTGTGTTCAGCTCAAACGGGATCTCCTCGAACAGTTCCAGACCGACCGTATACACCACCGATCCCAGGATCATTTTGATACCGAACTGTCTTCCGAGTGTAAGAAGTCCCGCGATCAGGAAAGGCAGGAATACGAACGCAACGCAGACGGACAGATTGATCCCGCTCAGTTTATGGACGATGATCGCGATACCTGCCGTTCCGTAATCGATCGCGTCATTCGGAATCAGGATGCAGGCGACGGAGAAGCTCGCCATCAGTGCTCCGATCGTGATAAAAACGTATGAAAATAGCTCTTCGAGTTTTTTATTCATAAAATGCTGTACCTTTCCGCGGGATCTGATATGCTGAACCGCATAAGTTATTTTACCCGACAAAACGGTTAAAATCAATGCATGTAATTAGTTTTTCCGTTACCTTTTTCGATAAATAAAGCGGACCTTACAGCAGGTCCGCCAATGTATGATCATCCATGTATTCATTTATAAGTTTATCAAGGCCCCGCCAGAAACTGATCGAATGGCACTTTTCCATAAATTCGCATTGAGGAGCGCCTTCCGCAAGGCATGCAACCGGGGCGATTCCGTCCTCGGTAAGCCTCAGTATCTCCCCGATCTTGTACTCCGACGGTTTGCGTGTAAGCCGGTATCCGCCGCCCTTTCCGTGAACAGTCTCAACCAGGCCGTGTTTGGTAAGTACGGGGAGTATCTGCTCCAGATATTTCAGTGAAATATCCTGCCGTGCCGCAACCTCCTTCATCGGAATACATTCCCCGTTGGAAAAAGATGCCAGATCCGCCAT
>JAFZNE010000071.1 GCA_017553035.1 Lachnospiraceae bacterium | reverse complement strand
CCTCGCGGAACAGGGCATTTCCGATCTTTTCCCATGAACATTCGAACGTACCATTGCCCTTCAGGGACATGCAGGTCGTACCATAATCCTTCCAGAGAGAATAGGTGTATTCCCCGTCTCTACCTTCGAAATTATTGTATATTTCTGCCGCTTCCGCCGTGATCCCGCTTGCCAGAAGGTTAACAAGGAGTACCATAACGACAATGGCAGCAATTATAGTTTTTGATCTATTTCCCACTAATACAGTTACACCCCCTTCAGATCTGGATTTCTTCAATACAGTTTGGACTCCTTTTCAGATTCGAATTTCTCGCACCTGCTTTTATTCTAAGCTTTTTCGCAGAATTCATCAAGAAATATTGATGAAATTCCACACTATGTTCGCATCAAGCCACTAAACTAAACCTACATTTTTTACACTATACATTTATCTCCAAACTATTAGACAGGAAAGCTATCGTTGATTCATAGCAAGGAAATTTTCAAATGAGTCATCTGATTGCCTTGCCGCAGATGACTCAAAAACCAGATAATCAATAAATGAGTCAACTCCTATTGACTCGAAGCAAGCTTTCGGAACTGCCCCGAGCTTATCATACAAAAAACGGTCACAAGATCTCTCCGATCCTGTGACCGTTTACGATTACACAATCACGCTGATAACAGTCTGTTCTCCAGCTCTTCCCTGACCGCCGCAACCCTGTAAATAGCTTCATCACACTGCTGCTTCGCCCGGCTGATCTTCGACTGGACCATAAAATCTACAAGGAACCCGTCAAATACGAAATCCGCAAATGTAAGGAACTCACTGATATGTATCGAGCTGTAGCCGTTTACATCCCTCAGTTCCTTGCTGAAACGCTGCAGCGCGTATCTGGCATTCTCTATCTCGTTCTCTGCATCGCTCATTCTGCTGTGCTTTACGAGTCCTGAGATCCATCCGCCGCCGAACATATCGAGCAAGCCCCATCTGCCTGCACTGCCGAGAGCTTCTCTGGCAGATCTCAGATGCACTATCGCATCATCGGCCGCCACTATCGCTTCCTGAATTTCTCTTCTGTTTAAATCATCCATGTATCAGTTCCTCTGTTCTTTCGTAATTGTTCTCAAACCGCCGTAACCACAAGGCTCTTTACCAGCAGTACGATACCGACGATCGCCAATATAGGCAATGCAACATATACAAATCCGGCGATCACAAGTCCGATCAGGAGCACGGGAAGGAATATCAGACCGAACACAACTTTGGTCACTCCCCACGCCGCCTTGAAAGCGAAGCCGAGCAATCTTCCGAATACAGCGATCATTAATATAATAAACAGGATAATCATACGCACCTCCGATCCTGAACAAGGAATCTTCTCTTGTTCTGAAATGATTGTATTACGGATGTGCTGAACAATACATGGTTAATTTGGCGAAATACGGTATTATAATTTGCACTCAAGCTGGACTTGAGTCGGTGCCTGAACGTTTTGCTTGAAGATCTCGCCGTCCTCCGGCCTTCCGACAACATCTCCGTAATGCGTGGGAATAGCTGTTTCCGGCTTGATCTCGTTGATCAGTTCCGCTGCTTCCCGGGCATCCATCGTGTAGGTTCCGCCGATGGGTACAAGCGCCACATCACATTTTACATTCCTTGCTTCATCGGTCGCATCGGTATCACCTGCGATATAAATGCGCTTTCCGTCGATCTTGAGGATATATCCTACCCATCCTGCGGTCTTCGGGTGGAACTGTTTAGAGACATTGTACGACGGGATCATTTCCATTTCCAGCCAGGATATCTTCCTGAATTCAAGCGGGTTCACGGTTTCGATCCGGCTCACATATTTCAATACATCCTTGCCTTTAGCTTCCATCTTTTTGGGCATAACAAGGATAGTACCCTTCTTGCTGACCTTTTCGATATCTTCGGGTGAAAAATGATCATAATGATCATGCGTGATCAGGCAGAAATCGGCATCATGCGGTGCAATGTTCATTTTGAACGGGTCGATATAGACCGTTCCGGCTTTCCCTTTGATCCTGATGCTGTTTTGTTTGAAAACCTCGATGTTGTTTGTCATGATCTTATTCCTCCCATCCTTTTATTCTTTATTTTTCAGGTTCCGGTATGTACCGGGAGTTATGCCCTTAATGCTTTTAAATACTCTGTTGAAGTTTTGATCATGCGTTATCCGAATTGATAAATTCTATCTTTATCGACCCGCTGGTCGCATGGGCATCGAGCTGCCTGCTTCCGGTCCTTGAATTGTCGAGGTTGTTCATTCCGGATGTCGTTTTGCTCAAAATGGAGTAATCGCTTTCATTTCCGACGATCGAGCCCTTTATGGATCCGCTCGTTGTCTTTAATTTAATGTTGCCGCCTGCTTTCAGCGATTCAAAATGCACTCCTCCGGAAGTATTGTGAGCGGCGATCGACCCGTCCACCACTACATTTCCGAATCTGATGCTGCCCGAACTGTTCTTGGCAATGAGATTCTTTACGACATATGTATTGTTGATCTTGATAACGCCCGATGTGGTCTTGGCGTTCAATCCTCCGACGGATCTGGCGTTGTCGATCACCACGCAGCCTGAGCTGGCCGTCGCTGTAATATCCCCGGCTGCCATATTTTCGAGCTTGACAGAGCCCGAGGTACAGGTGATATTCGCCTCATAGCCGATACCGACATTGGACGCGCGGAAGGCTCCCGAACTGCATTCGCTCTTGAGCGATCCAGCGCTCATATCCGTAAGCGTGATCCTGCCGCTCGTGCAGTGAAGATCGAGCACTCCGGCATAGTTCTTCGGTACGACGATATCCATCGTGGTGTCCAGGAAAATATGGTAAATTCCCCACAGAAAGCTGGTTATCTTCTTGTTCACAAGCGAGAATCTTCGTTCCGCTTCATTCAGTTCATACTCATGCTTGCCCGGGCATTCGCAGTATGTGATCCTGACCGCATCCACATCCCCGCTCGTTACCCGGATACTGTCGGAAGACGAAACGATCTTGATATCGGTCGTATCCTGTGCACATTGGTATTCTCTCTTGATGATCTTGGAATTAAAAAAATCAAACATAATATTTCCCCTCTGCACTTTCTTATTTTTCGACCCACAACCGGATCTGTTTTTATTTCAAAATGATTGTATATCAAAGTATGCCTGAAAATACACGGTTTGTTCGGCGAAATAGGTTTTTATAATTCGCCTACATTAGTCTTTTATATATGTCCAGCATGCTCTCGATCTGGTATTTCAGAAGCCAGGCCGCATTGCTGTAATCGGCTTCCGTATCGATCGCTTCGATCAGTTTCGGATAATATTCCTCGGTTTCTTTTATCATCCTGAAGATCCTGTCGCGACTCAGTCCCCAGGCCATCGTGGTCATATTGTTGCAACGGTCGATGCACTTTATCAGTGCGGCTTTGGGATTTTCGGTGATCGCGTCGTAATACTCCTTCATCATCCTGTCCCTGTTGGCAGGTGTTGTCTTTTCATGCGTCAGCAGCTTGACGATCTCGCGCGTTTCATCATTGACGGGCAGTTCGTCAATCGTCTTTCCGCAGTCCTCAACAACATCGTGCAGCATGCAGGCCGCTATGATCTCATCCTCGCTGATCCCCATCGAAAGGGCGTGGCAGGCCAGATTCAGGGGATGATAGATGTATGGGATGTTCGATCTTTTCCGCTTCTGTCCCTCATGGGCCTTGACCGCGAAGTCCACAGCCTTCAGCGTATTGCGCAGTTTCAGGTTTCTGGCGGTCGTCTTCACGAAGGTTTTCATGTGCTCCCAGTTGTATATTGCCTGTTTGGTCTTAAATGTGTCCGCTCTCTCCTCGACGATCGATGACACCGATACATCCAGCAGCTCGGCCAGCCTTATCAGCTTCTCCGTATCGGGCTTGTATTCATCCCTCTCCCATGAGGAAACCGCCTGAAAGCTGACCCCCAGTTTCTCCGCCACCTGCTCCTGCGTAAGTTTGCGTTCTTCTCTGAATGCCTTGATATTGGTTCCTATGCTCATACCGCACCTCCGTTTTCCGCTGATCTTTTTTGATTCCACAGCAATCTTTCTCAATTTGCGACGCCTTATCTTTACAATTGGATCATAACGGAAAACCTAAGTCTATTGTAGCGTGTAGGGGTTTAACTTTCAAGAATTATTTCAAGTTAGACTTGAATTTTTTAAGAAGTTGATTTGACAACAAAAACGTGATGTCGCATAATAATGACAGATAAACCTAAAGAATGACCGGATGGTAAACATATTAGAAATATTATTAGATTTATTGAGCATATCGAACTTAATTAAAAAAGATGAGGGATTGTCCGATGAAAGAGATCAGAAATGCTGTTTGGGAAGTAATAAAGCGATTTTTCCTGGCCATAGTATCTACTATCGGCGTTTTCATAATATTCGGTTTGATCCTCGACAAGCTCGAGCTGATCATATATTCAAGAATGGGCTCCACCATGGGCCGCGGCGCGATACTCGTAACCGGCATCGTCGGTACTCCGCTTCATGAAACGGCGCACTGGCTCGGCTGCAAGCTTTTCGGATTCGAAGTACTGGATGTTGAACTGTTCCGTCCCATCGCGTCCAAAGCAGACGGTATACTCGGATATGTGAAGTATTCATATTCAAATACCGGTATATGGAGCAGGATTGGCTGCTTCATTACCGGTATGGCTCCCATGATCCTGGGTTCGGTATTTATGATCCTTATAGTCTGGTTAGTAGTTCCGGAGGTATTTGCATCCACCAGGAAAAGCATCGAAGAACGAAGCGAAGACAAGATTCCGATATTGTCCTGCTGGTGGGCCGCATTTACCGGCTTCTGGAAAGGCATGTTCAGCCTCAGAAAATGGGGCATCCTGCGCGGCGTCCTGTGTATCTATCTCGTCACCTCGATCGCAATGCACATGACTGTCTCCGGCCAGGACATCAAAGCAGCCTCCGCCGGCTTCCTGATCATTGCGCTCGTATACCTGGTCTATGCGATAGTTACAGCGATGATCGGAAATGAGTATGTTATCGCAGCGCTCAAAAGAGGCGGATTCATCGCCGCTTTCCTGTCCATAGGACTGATGGCGGACGGGTTAATGCTGCTGATTTCGCTGTTGTTCTGAAGAAATACATCAAATAATCTTGGTATATAATGCGTCTTTTCTGTCTAAAATGCCTTCCGAGATCATATCCCTTCTGATCGTGCAGAAATCGTCGTTAAAATCCGCAATGATAAGATTGACCTCTTTTTCAGTATAAGTTTTTCCTTTCTCAAATGACTTCGCTATCTCCTCGAGAACGATCCGCTCCTTCTTACGCTGGCTGGGGATCGATTTGAGTTTGCCGTACTCGAAAAATGCCGATATGACCTTCTTTCTGTAAGCTTCCTCGCGTTCCTTCTGCAGCTCGCTCTCCGTGCTCTCCTCGCGCAGGATATCGATGACCTTGATCCCGAAGAGCTCCTTATTGATCGTATACATCGTGTAATACTGGTCTTTATAGGAACGTACGGCTTTCGCTTCCTCAAGTTTCTTCAAATGAAAAGAAATCGTTGCGGAAGTGATGCCGAGCCGCTCGGCGAGCCTCTCAACGTACATGTCCTCGATCAGCAGCGACTTGAGTATGGCCAGTCTTGACTTGTCTGCCAAACATTTGAAAAATACGATTGTTTCCTGATCAGTCATAGCCTTCTCCTTTCAAAACAATTCTTCGAACTTCGCAACGATCGCATCCGCCGATCCAAGCTTGGCTTCTTCGATCATGACCCTCTCGGCGTCGTTGTGCTTGCGGGCTTCCTCAAGTGATTCTCTCCATTTTGAAGGAATGTTCACGGCAAGCTTCTTAAACTCGCTCACAAATACGCTCTCATCACCCTTCGCCTTCTTTTCGGAAGCTCCGATCAGTGCCGTAAAAACGTCGTAAATGTTGTATGCCGCGCGGAACGCCCTGGCCTCATCCGCTCTCTCATCCTTCATAAGTTCATCGATCCTGGCCTGTGTATTCTTCTTGGATTCTTCAATAAAATTCCTTAATGCTTCTGTTTTGTCTTTCATAAAAATCTCCTTTCATTACCATATATATTATTTGATGATTTATTTAGATATACATCTAACCGAATAAGGCAAGTATACTACCGTAAAATTATTTTGTCAATATTTATTTTGATATTTATCAATATAAATTTTCTTTTCTTGACGAGATGCCTAAAATTCGCTATATTCTAGGAAATACCGATTAATGATCGCTTCCTTGGAAGCCTTCGGCAGGATGTGCAAAACACGGAAGGAATTTTTCTATGTATATATTTTATTTCATTTTAGGTGCCGCGATCTTCTGGGGCGCCCGGGTATCCGCACGGCACGAATGGAATGACGAATACTGTTCGCTCCGCCAGACCAAGATACTGCTCGGTGTCAACGCATTGCTGATACCCCTCCATCACATGGCTCAGAAGTCATGCGCGCCATGGCACGCTCAAAAATACATCGTACATGGACTTGATGTATTCGTGCCCGTAGGCCATCTGCTCGTTGCCGTATTCTTGTTCTGCAGCGGTATCGGCCTGTACAAGAGTCTTAAGACCAAGCAGGACTACCTCAAAGGCTTCGTCCTCCGGCGCATAGTTCCTCTGATTATCGCATATTACCTTTCGGAATACATTTACATAGCTGTCCGTGCCCTGATGGGCGAGAAAATGAGCATTACCGACGTGATCTGGTATTTATCCGGTCTACACATGGCCAATATGAACGCCTGGTACCTCGTCGCCATCATATTCTTCTATTTCTTTTTCTATTTAGCCTTCAGGCACTGTAAAAAGGACGGGACTGCAATAACCTGGATATTTGTCTGCTGCTTCCTGTATGCCCTTTTAGGAGCCGCGATAGGCCATCAGAACGGCTGGTGGATGAGAGGCGAATGGTGGTATAACAACATCATCCTCTTCCCCATAGGTCTTGTGTTCGCAAAATACGAGCAAAAGGTAACCTCCTTCTTCAAAAGAGCTTACCCCGTGCTGTTCCCGCTTATGATAGTTCTTACTGTTTTTCTCTATTTCCTGTCGGAATATGTGATGACTGTATGGAGCTATTATGGCGCCCGCAATAACCCCCTTACCATACCGCGCAGCTTGGGCTGCTGCCTCGTTCAGTGGCTGTTGTGCATCGCTTACACCGCTGTAAACTTCCTGTTCCTCCTGAAGGTGCGGCTCGGCAACCGCCTTCTGACCCTTCTCGGCAGCGTCACTCTGGAATTGTATCTCATGCACGGAATGTTTGTAGAAATGTTCGGATACGATTTTCTCGAAGAAGTCCCGAGTATCCGCTATATCAGAAATGTGCCGCTCTACATCGTCGTTGTATTCGCCTGCTCGATCCCGGCAACGTATGTCTTCCATGTAGTCTGGAAGCGGGCGACCAGGTTTACGAAAAAGTAAATTCTTCCCCCACCAGATGCACGACCCGATACTCATGCCCCACAGCAGGCAGGAACACGTTGATCACGTCCTCCGTGCGAAGCTTGAGGCTTGATGTGCATACGCAGGGGTGGCAGCCGATATACTCGTCTTTTAAGACATCTTTGTCTATCAGCAGCTGTACCTCATGATCTTTATCGTTCATCAGGCCCATGATGCTGACGGCTCCCGGTTCGATATCCAGGTATTTCAGCATATCAGCGGGTTCCGCAAATGAAAGTCTTGATGAATCGATCTGGCTTGTCAGTTCCTTTGTCTTGAATTTCTTATCGCCGGGCATCATAAGCAGATAGAATTTCGTCTTCTGGCGGTTGCACAGGAACAGATTCTTGCATATCACGACTTCCAGTACCGCATCGATAACATTGCAGGCTTCCATGTTATCGGCCCGTTCGTGATCCGTCCTTTTGTATTTAATGCCAAGAGAATCCAGGAAGTCGTAAGTGCGTACTTCCCTTGGCAGGCGTCCTTCCGTATTTTCCGGTCTTCCATCGAACAGTTCCATAATATCTCCGATCACTTCTGAATTATCTCTACAACTTCGCCTATGTACATATCGTGAGGTGCCTGTCCCGCATACAGTTTTCCCGCAACATCTTCCGGCATCTTCGAAACATCCAGTCCCTGCATGTACAGTTTTCTGCACACAAGGGTGATCTCCGCTTCTTTGAACGTCATCGATTCTCCGGCCTTCTGTGCCGTCAATCCGGACTCGTTCATCTTGTCCATGTTGCGGCCCGACATCGTTCCCAGCACGTTGAGCACATTCCGGTAATTCTCCGGATAGAAGCTTACGGTGAAATATTCATTTGCATCCACAAAATCGTGTGTATAGCGCGATGTCCTCACATAAACGGTTGCGACCGGCTTTCCCCACAAGGTTCCGAGCCCGCCCCAGCTGATCGTCATGGTGTTGAACTTCTCTTCATCGCCTGCTGTAAGCAACGCCCACTTCTTGTCGAAAATAGTAAAAATGTCAGTATTAAAATTCATAAACCTTCCTCCCTTTCCTTCTGATATCATAACATTCTGCCAATGTTGTTTCCATGATGTTTTTATCTTGTTACTATAATTTTTTCTTTACTTCCATCATTTCCATACTTCTCTATAATACCTTTGCAACACGTAAAATGCCGGCTTCCTGTATGTCTTCGTTTCGTCAAGGAGTCCTTTGCGGTTATAGTATTTCTGTATCGAGCTCGTGCGTCTCGGGCATCGGAAATCGTAGAGGATCCATGGCGAAATACCTTTGATATAGTCGATCTTCGTCAGGGTCTCAAGCTGTTTTTCATATACGCCCGCCTGATATTCCTCGGTTCCTTTGCGCTCCGGATCGCCCGTCACCCCGCGCATCGCGTCTGCACCGAATTCCGTGATGATCACCGGTTTGTCCGGATTGCTGTTCTTCATCAATGCCGGAAGCCGCTCAAAATCAGGTGAATACCATCCGCAATACTCGTTGACTCCGATTATATCAAGTGATTCCTCCAGCCTGTCGGCGATCCTGTTCTCTGCCTCATCCACAAGGCATGCCGCGGATACGGCCCTTGTGGGATCGGTTTCATGCGCATAGTCGGCCAGCCGCTTCATAAATGACAGCCTGCTGTCGGTGTCGGCATTTTCATTACCGACTGACCAGATGATGACGGATGCCCGGTTATAGTCTCTCTCGATCAGTTCCGCAAATTGATTATGCGCATCATCATAGGTTTCTTCACGTTCGAACCGTATCGCCCAATATACCGGGATCTCCTCCCACAGCATTATTCCCAGCTCATCGGCCAGCTGCGACAGCCTCTCATGGTGCGGATAATGCGCCGCACGAATGAAGTTGCAGCCAAGTTCTTTGGCCAGGCGGATATTTTCGATCCGCTCTTTATCGGTGAGCCCGCGTCCGTTCGGAACACTCTCCTCGTGCATGCTGATGCCCTTCAGCAATATGCTCTTCCCGTTCAGGAGTACATCGCGTCCCCGCACTCTGAGCTCGCGGAACCCGACACGGTCGGAAACGTGATCATCTCCGAACTCTGCAGTAACATCGTATAAATGAGGATCCTCGGGACTCCATAATTCCGGTTTCACATTTATTATAGCCTCGCCTTTTCCGCCGGTGACCGGTACTTTCTCTTCGATCCCAAGCTCCGGGATTCGGACAATTGCGCTGCCCGCCGCCGACGCCTCTATCTTCACCGCCAGTTTATCATAGCATCCATCCGGAACCAACGATATATGAAACGATTTGATATATATTTCCGGAACCCTGATCAGTTCAATATCACGGAAGATCCCTCCGTAATTGAACCAGTCCGTATTCTCCGTAGGAACCTGTTCAGGGCGCCTGGTACTGTCGACACAGATCAGGATCCGGTTCTCATCCTGCAGCAGTCCGGTAATATCGAAGAAGAACGGTGTTGATGCGCCCCGGTGCATTCCCACATATGTTCCGTTCACAAATACCCTGCACAGCATCGAAGCCGCTCCGATCCTTAGAAATACCCTGCCGGATCCCCGGGCATCACAACCGAATCTTCTCGTAAACACCATAGGTCCTTCATACAGCAGGTATTCCTTCGCAAATGTATTCCAGCAGCAGGGCAGCTCCATCACCGGCCACTCATCAAAAGAATAATCGACCGGAAGCGTAAATCCGCGACCATCCGTGTATCGCTCTTTAAACCATTTCTGACGCAGGCATGTGTCGTACTGGTCTACGGCATAATTCCATTCCCCATTTAGCGAAATACGCTCACGCCCGCCGATAAAGACCATATCACGATATGTTGTCTTCCTGTCTTCATATTCATGGGCATAGTCTTCCAAGTGGATATCCGATAAATATTTTTTCTCCATTTGCCACTCCCAATATTTCCATTCCCTTTTGAACTACTGACCCCATCCATTAGGTCATTCTTCCCTGGGTCATTCTTCCCTAGTTTCTCTCCGCTGCTATGCGCTCGGCCAGATCGTTCAGGTATATCCATCTCTCCGTCTTTTCATCGAGCTGCGTTGTCAGTTCTTCCTTCTGTTTCATCAGCTCGTCGAGTTTCGAGTAACTCGAGGAGTTCTTTTCGATCTCCTCATCGAGGCTCTTCAGTTTGTCCTCAAGCCCGGCTATTTCATCGTCAATGGTCTCAAATTCCTTCTGTTCCTGATAACTCATCTTCAGCTTCTTCGGGGCCGAAGATTTCCAGGATTCCTTCGAAGAGGCGGAGTCCTTAGCTTGCGCACCGGCTCTCTGGCCGGCTTTTTCCGGGGCTTCCGCCTCTTTTTCCATTTCCTTTTCCCTGAAGTCCGTATAATTGCCTTCAACCTGTTCGATCACGCCGTTACCACGGAACACGAACAGCCTGTTCACCAGCTTGTCCAGGAAATACCGGTCATGCGAAACGGCAATGATAATGCCTTCGAACCCCGACAGATAATCCTCGAGAATGGTGAGCGTCATAATGTCCAGATCGTTGGTCGGCTCGTCGAGTATCAGCAGATTCGGCGCTTCCATAAGGATCTTCAGCAGGTACAGCCTTCGTTTTTCGCCTCCGGAGAGCTTGCCGATCGGCGCATACTGTTTGTCGGGCCCGAACAGGAACCTTTCACACATTTTCGAAGCGGTCACATTGCCTTCTTTTGTGTGTATCACCTCCGCGGTATCGCGAATATAGTCGATCACCCGCTGCCCGGGATCCATGAATTCGCACTCCTGCGCGAAATACCCGCATTTGATGGTTACGCCGGTCTCGATCTTGCCCGAATCAGGCTCGATCACTCCCGTAAGCATCTTTACAAGCGTTGACTTGCCGCATCCGTTGGGTCCGATTATTCCGATCCTTTCATTCTGCAGGAAGATATAGGAGAAATCATCCACCACGCATTTGTCGCCGTACGCTTTATGCAGGTGTTCCGCTTCGAGGGTTTTGCGGCCCATTCTTGAAAATGCGGAGAACATTTCGACTTCTTCCGTCTCGACCGGTTTCTTGCGGTCTCTCAGGGCTTCGAAACGGGCGATGTGCGCTTTCTGCTTGGTCGTACGTGCTCTCGCGCCACGCAGCATCCACGCAAGTTCCTGCCTGAACAGCGATTTTGCCTTGCGCTCCGTCGCCAGTTCGGATTGTTCGCGCTCGGCTTTCAGCTCGATAAATTTTGAATAATTGGCGATATATGAATACAGTTTTCCTTTATCCAGTTCGAAAATCTTATTTGTAACTTCGTCAAGAAAGTATCTGTCATGAGTTATACAGATAAATGCTCCTTTGTATGACTTCAGCGTTTCTTCAAGCCATTCGGTCATCTCGGCGTCAAGGTGGTTGGTCGGCTCGTCAAGGACCAGGATGTCCGAATCCGTAAGCAATGTCCTGACCAGCGCGGCACGCTTTCTCTGTCCTCCGGAGAGCTGCGAAGGAAATACGTCGGGATCCTCTATCCCGAGCCTGATCAGATCGGCTCTTGCTTCTCCCTCGAGGTTCCTGTAAGCATCACTGTGCGTCTTATCCTTAATGACATTTTGAAGCAATGTAAGCGAATCGTCGAATTCGGGCGTCTGCGGCAGATATGTCGTCCTGAGGCCGTTTCTTCTGGTAATCGTGCCCTCGTCGGCTTCCTCTTCTCCCGCAAGGATCTTCAGCAGAGTAGTCTTGCCCGTGCCGTTTATTCCTATCAGACCACATTTGTCGCCTTCATTGATCCCAAGGTCGACTCCGCTGAACAATTCGTTAGGTCCGTAGCTTTTTGCCAGATTTTCAGCAACAAGTAAGTTCATATCAACTTTCAATCCTCTCCCCGGATGCATTGATGACATCCATTTTTCTGATTATATCAAATTCGTAAATGCTTGTAAAACATAACGGCGAAAGCCTCTACCGGTTTTCGCCGTTTATTCCGCTCATAAAAGCATCAATCGATCTTCTTCAGCCTGGCCAGGCCGCTCGAGAAGATCATCGTGCCGTCCTCATCGTATTTAATCTCATCCCATGAAGACTTCATTTCACCAAATACTTCTCTTTGCTCGCCGGTATCGTAATAGAACTTGCCGTCAACACATTTCCACGGCTTGGTATGTGCACAGAAACGCTCACCGTCATAATCCTCGATCTCTCCGGCTTCGAGTGCCGCATTGATCTTATCTTCGGTAACACCGGCCGGAACCTTCATCCAGATCTTGATCTTATGGCTTTCGGTAATTTCGGTGATCGAATCGAAGGCCATCATTGACTGCGCGGCATCATGCTCATCCATTTCTCCCGCAGCGACCTTCTTGTCGATATCTGCCTTTACCTGTTCCTTTGTAAACAGATCCATCTTGCCGTCAACAAATGAAAATGCCTTTACTGTCTCATATTCTCCGACAATATCCATCCTTGCGGCATCTTCGTCGCTCATTTCGATATCGCCGATATCGGCTTCTTTTGTTATCGTACCCTCCGCGATCTTCTTCATCGCTACCGAAAGGATCCCGATCCCGAATACGAGATGGGTGCCTTCTATCATCTGCAGTGTTTCGGCATTCTTCTTGAATGTACTGTCGGGAATTTCAAGGAAATCGTTGAGTGTATAATGGAATTCACTCCATCCTGTCTGCTCCCAGGTTCCTTTGACTTCCTTACCTTTCGAAGTATCCTTCATCACTACGGAATGGTCCTCGAAAAATTCAAATTGGATCGCTGTAAAATCCGTTCCGTCTTCGCTCTTGAACTCGGTTGCCGGAATGTGTGCCAGATCGTTCGACCAGGCATTTACCAGATAATCAACCTGCCATGTTCCTACAATAAACTGCAATCCACGTTTCAGATCATCCTGATCAAGTTCCATAATGTAAACCCCGCTTTCTGTTATTTTCCGGTCATCACCGCTGTGTCCGGTGTCCCGTGACACGGTACCCGGGTATCCGGGTATCTAGGTATCCGTGGCCGGTAAACGAATATAATTTCGCTGTAATCAATTATACGGATTTACGGTCAAAAATGCAATGTTTTATTGTGATACTGAAATCGTATTATTGTCCGGATGTATTCAGCTTATAGGTGCTCAGGCTGAATGTTCCCCCGCCGTAGTATTTCAGGCTTATCACCCCGTTTTCGGGCGTAACAAATGTCTCGCATGCCGCGTTTTCCAGTCTTTGCAGCATTTCCGGAGCGGGATGGCCGTATCTGTTGTTTTTCGAGCATGATGCGATCGCAACCGCCGGCCCTGCCGCCTCCAGGAGTTCTTCGGAAGTTGAATATTTGCTTCCGTGATGGGCGACTTTAAGCACACTTATCCGGTCATCTATCCGCTTTACATATCTTGTTTCGCTTGCAAAATCGCTGTCTCCGGTCAGAAGTATCGAGAAGTCCTTATACCGGAGCTTTACGGTCAGGGAAGCCGAGTTCTTGTCCTTGTAGACAGCGTCTTCTTCCGGAGCGACCGCCAACACCTCGAACTCATTTGAACCATAAGCCTTGTCGTCTGATACCTTTTCATTTTCGAGTACCGGTTCATTCAAAATTACCGGCTCGTCCCCGAATACCAGCTCGTCCCCCGCTTTCATCTTTGATACCGGAATCCCGGCCTCCCGCACCGCAACGATAGTCTTATCATCCTCCGGCACATTAAACCCGACAAATACCCCGTCGATCCTCGGATAACTATTTTCGACCAGTTTCAATATCCCGCTCACATGATCCGTATCGGTATGAGAAATGATGACTGCGTCAAGCCGCCTTACACCGAGGTATTTCAGGGCCGGCATCAGCCTGTAAGTCCCGACATCCGAAATATTCGATGAGCCGCCGTCGATCAGGATGTTGATCCCCTCACACCTGATAAATGCCGAATCTCCCTGCCCCACATCGAAGAAATATGCCTCGCAGGGAGCATTGATCCGTATGAAAACACACGCGCATACAACCAATCCCGCCAGTGACCGGGGTTTCTTCTTTCTGATCAGGATCATCATTACGATCCCCAACGCCGCATAATACACGATAATTGCCGCAATATCCGGCGCTCCGGTCACTATTTTCGAATATGGAAGTTTCAGTTCAAATTCGCACAGCAGCTCATACATTTTGAGTATAAAATATACCGGTCCGGCAAATATCCTCGCAACAAGCCCCGCGGCACCCGCTCCGGTCACGCCTGCGATCCCTCCCGCTATCGCTCCCGAGACCAGAAGGATCGCCATAAATATGAGTATCAGCGGGTTTACGAGTATTGCATATAGCGATATTTCGTAATATGTTCCCATTACAACGGGCAGGGTAAAGAGCTGTACCGCAATGCAGGGCAGGAACGCGCGTACGACAGAGTTTTTGATCTCATAGACATCGACGATGCATATCATCGTATTGATCCCGATAACCGCCATGAACGAGAGCCTGAAACCCGCATCGTAGATATACAGCGGCTGGGCCAGCAGTATGATAAGTGCCGCAAGCCCGCAGGCGCTCAGCCTGTCGTAGGCCCTTCCGATCATCCTCGCGGTCAGCGTCACGATCAGCATTATCACCGCCCGTCTTGTTGATACGGAGAATCCCGTCATCGCGCCATATGCGAGCATCAGGAGCATCGTAAGGATACACGAGGCTCTGAGCCTTCCCATACAGAACATCAGCAGCCTGAAGAATCCCATTCCGAGCAATGTGACGTGGAGCGCGGAAATGCTCAGGATATGAGCGATCCCGCCGTCGGAATACAGGTTTTTCAGCTCACTGTCGAGGAGTCCTCTCTCTCCGGTCAGCATCGCGGTCAGTACTCCCGCTTCTTTCTCCGGAAGAACTTCATATATCCCGTTGGTCAGGCCTATACGCAATTTGAAAAGGATACGTTGAAGAAAGTAACCGGCCCGCCCGGTCAATCCGCTGTTTCGGGCATTAAAAGGCTCTACGATGCAGATGTTTCCCGCGAACATTTTCGCATCTGTGCCCCGGATCCGGTAATAGAGCTCACTGTCGAACTGCCCGCAATTTGTTGCAGGCTCAAAAGGGTATAGTTTCCCCTCTGCTTCGATCAGGTCTCCTATCTCGAAACCTGCATCTTCCCGGTCTGTTTCCGATCCTATGACAATATTGATTTTTGAAGAATTGTAATTCTGTGACAGATACTGTGTGTCACATTCGGACAGCGTCAGCACATAGCCGTCGCTTCGTAAAGAAATGTCAGATATGATCCCCCGGACTGTTGCGTCCGAACTGTTTGCAAGGCTGCTTTTCAGCACACTTTCCGTGTTTGCCTCCACTGTTCTGTAATATCCGGCAAAGAACATGGCAGGACACATAAACCATATAATGCTGTATCTCAGGAACCTCAGGCGGTACGCCCTAAGACGGGTTGTCCCGTCCCTTATGAGGCATATGCTTCCGCCGATAAACATCAGCGCCGCCGAGATGGCAGCCGGAATACCGGGGCCGGAAGCATCGACCGACGGTCCCCTGCACATTATCCCGAGTATATAAGAAACAGTGTATAAAATGAGAGGCCTGCACAAAAGCTTCTCAAATTCACTCAGTAATATCACCTGCTTTCTCTATTGTGATCAGCTCGGGCCTGCGTCCGAGAACGCCGCTGGTCGAAAGCGAGCCGTAGCTCTTCAAAGGGCTTCCGTCAACGCTTAACGAAACCTTTGTAATATAGGATATTTCAACAAGAGAATTGACCACGCTGTAAACCGTTACATCTTCGGTCACTTCCTCTCTCTTGTTCAGGAATTTGCTGTTAAAATCGACATAGCATATTCCGTCCTTGGAATAAACTTTATTGACAGCCGTTTCTTCGGGCATGACAGGAAAGAGGTCTGTCTGGGCCTCCAGCGGTCCTTCTATCAGTTCATAGAGGACGATCTCTTCAAGTGTTCTCTGGCCGTCATATTCTACTCTGAGCAGTGATTCAGACATCTCATTGCCCGTTTCGTTGGCAAAATAGATCGTTATGTTCACGCTCTGCGCAAATAACGTGTCTGTACCGGTATTATCGATAAAATCCTGCGCCGTCATGAGCCTTACGACCATTCCACCCGGAAGCGACAGGGGTTTCTGGTCGACAAGAAATTCCACATACTCTACATTTTCAAGCTGGCAGAGGGTCTTGACGATACCTGCCCTGCACAACAGCTCTCCTACGGTATCCATGCTGTTGTAGACCGAGTTGAAATCGATCACCAGCTGACCGTCCTGTCCGAATGACCAGCTGTTTACGGCCACCTGCTCGGGGATCAGCCTGTAACATCCGTTGGCAACCGGTGTAGAGGCAAGCAGACGGAGGATCGTATCAATATCGGGCGCCTCCGTACTCACGCTGCCGTCGGTGATCAGATCCTCGGCATATTCCCAGACAAGGGCATCGTAATTCACATTCGCGCGGTAGATCTTGAATCCGCCGCTGCGTTCGGTTTCATCACTTTTGCACCCTGTGGCTGACAGCATGAAAAGAACCGCTGCCACGATGCATAACAATAAACGTTTATTACTCATTTGACCAATCAGATCCTTCCGGAATATAGTTCAACGGGATCCTGACAGTAAAGGAAGATCCCTCACCTTCAACGCTCTCCACACGCACGGTTCCGTGATGGAGAAGTATGATGCTCTTGGAGATCGCAAGTCCGAGGCCGGTTCCGCCCGTTTTACGCGATCTCATCTTGTCTACCCTGTAAAATCTGTCGAAAATATTGTCCAGCTCGGACTGCGGCATTCCGATCCCCGTATCGCTGACCCTGATGATAAAGAACTTGTGGTCGGAGTTGAGGAATACTTTGACAGTGCCTTTTTCCTTGTTGTATTTGATCGCATTTTCGACGATATTGGAAATCGCGAGATTAAGCTTGACTTCGTCAACTTCCGCATCTACCTCACGGTAACTCTCGTAGATCAACTCAACGTTCGCGGCCGAGGCGATCGGAGTCAGACGTTTCAGCAGCAGCTCAAGCAGTTCGTTGATATTTACGAGCGCTATATGCATGTCTCCGGTCTTGCGGTCGAGCTTGGACATTGCCAGCAGATCGTTGATGATCGTGCTCTCTCTGTCTATTTCACTGTTGATATCCTGCATGAATTCCCGGTACAGTTCAACCGGCGCATCCGGCTGCGCTATCAGGGAATCGGAAAGTACTTTGATCGAAGTGATCGGCGTCTTCAGCTCGTGGGAAACATTTGAAACGAACTCCTGACGTGAATCTTCGAGCTTCTCGATACGGTCCAGCATATCATTTACCGAATCGGAAATACGGGTGATCTCGGTACATCCGCCGAGCGTGATCTTCTTTTCTATCACACCTTCCGACACATTGTCGAGCACCTGGGAAACGGCATTGAGCGGCTTCGTAAATCTTTTTGCGCTCAGATTGCCGATTATCAGCAGTATTATGATCGTGATTATGCTGATCGAGACTGCCAGGGCGGTATAGCCCGATGAGAGTTCGTAACAGTCCTCAAGCGAGAAGTTCATGATAATGATACCCATAACTTTGTTGGAACTGCTCTGTCCTTCTTCGGTCAGTACATCGAAGATCGGGGTTACGATCTCGCACATTTTTTTGTTGTCGTCATTGGTGATCGATGAAGTACCCCGAAGCGCTGTGATCGCTTCTGAAGAAATGATATATTTATCGTATTCGAGACTGTAAGAATCGTAAATAACCAGCAGGTTGGCGTCCGTAACCGTTACCCTGCCGTTATAATATGATGCCGCAAAATCCAGCTCTCTGGTGATATCGGGCTGTTGTGCGGGCGCTATTGTATATACGTTACGGGCGATCTTGTCCTTGACCATTGCAATGCTTTCCTGGACAGTGCGTGTTCTGATCGTGATCGCCCTGTTTCTGACAAATACAGCGGAACTGAAGAAGAACAGGACTCCCGCCAGACATCCGGCAGCAAGCACTATAAGCACTATCCTGAACCGCATGCTGTGAAAAAAGCCGGAAAATCGGCCGGATCTGTTCTTTTCCATCTAACGTGCCTTTCTGAAACTGATAATTCATCAATGTTTAAAGAAGTACCCGACGCCCCACTTGGTGTGTACATATTCCGGATTGGCGGGATTCTTTTCGATCTTCTCACGCAGACGTCTTACATGTACATCCACAGTACGAAGGTCTCCGGGGGAATCGCTGTCCCAAACGGCTTCGAGCAGTTCTTCACGGCTGTATACTCTCTCGGGTTCCTTGGCAAGGAACTCAAGAAGATCGAATTCTTTGGCTGTCAGGTTGATCTCTTCGCCTTTAACCTTGACAACATGCTTCGTCTTGTCGATGCTCATGTCGCCGAATTCAAGCACAGAACTGTTCTTTCCCGTAGCTTCCTTCTTGGAATTTCTTCTGAAAATGGCCTTGATCCTGGCCTTGACTTCAAGGATATTGAAAGGCTTCGTAATGTAGTCATCCGCTCCGTATTCAAGGCCCATGATCTTGTCGATGTCTTCTGATTTGGCGGTAAGCATGATCACAGGAACATCCGAATCCTCACGAATTCTCTGGCATACTTCGTAGCCCGTAAGTCCGGGGAGCATGACATCGAGCAGGATCAGGTCGTAGTTTTCCTTTCCCGCCATTTCAACCGCCTCTATACCGTCATATACGCAGTCAACCTCATATCCTTCCTGTTCAAGGCTGAACTTCAATCCTTTCACGATCAGTTGCTCATCATCGACAACAAGTATTTTCTTAGCCATTTCCGAATCCTTTCCAGCTTTTATTTTCCGGCCTTTATTTCCCAGCCTTCTTTCCTGCCTTCATATGCTATCTGTCATTTATTGATCCTATTTATCGATCCCCATTGCTGCTTCATCTGCAGCATATCAGGTCTTTCAGTTTATCGTAAGTTCCGTTCTTGATCCCGGGAACATTCATCAGATCCTCCGGTTTCTCGAAAGGACCGTGCTCCTGTCTGTACGCGAGTATCGCTTCGGCCTTCGCCGGCCCGATCCCCGGCAATGTATCAAGCAGCGCCGCATCGGCGGAGTTGATGTCGATACGGGTATCGGATAAGTCGTCCCCGGCATCTGCAGAGTTTTGCCTGTTATTGCTGTCTGAAATACCGTCAGATCCGGGCTCATTATCGTCGTAACATTTCTGTGCAGGGTTTCCGTCCACAGTCTGAGCTTCGTCTTCCCGAATTTCTTCCTGTGTTCCGTTTCCCCGAACTTCGTTTTCCCGCGTTCCTTCTTCCGAAACGCTATGCACCGCGAATTCACGCATTCCCGTATCATTGCCCGGCATAAATGCGTATACCAGCCCCGAAGCCGCAAACATTACCGCTGCGCCGATCTTCATGATAAAACTCTTCATATCCGTTATCTCCTTTTATCATAGAGTATAAAAAACAATTTTGCAAGACTGTGAAATCAACTTTTAGACGTTTAGACATCCGCTTCAAACTTTTTATCTTGCGCATAAACGTTCCATAGTGTAAAATAAATCAATAATTCAGCATAAACAGATGAGGTGGATCGTATGACTATAAAAGAAAAAACAGCGTTGATGAAAGAAGTCAGCCCGTTTCTTGCGGCGTCTGACACAGGTTTGAGAAATGCCGCGCTCCGATCGATCTCGGAAGCGCTGAAATCCAACAAAGAAGCCATTTTTGCGGCCAACCGCGTCGATCTTGACAACGCGCAGGCAAGCGGACTTGCCGCTCCCGTTATCAAGCGTCTCATATTCAATGAATCCAAGCTTGAAGGCGTTCTTGAAGGTATCAGAAATCTGATAGAACTGCCCGATCCTCTTGCCCGTGTTCTTCTTAACCGCGAGCTCGATTCGGATCTTGTCCTGAAGCGCATTACATGCCCTATCGGCGTTATCGGTGTTATTTTCGAAGCACGTCCCGACGCGCTTGTACAGATCTCGACTCTGTGCATCAAGAGCGGCAACTGTGCGATCCTGAAAGGAGGCTCCGAGACGGTCAACACCAACAGGGAGCTTTTCAATACCATTTACTATGCGGCTGTCAAGGCCGGACTTCCGAAGGGATGCCTTGTACAGGCCGAAGAACGTGCCGAGATCAAGGAACTGCTCGAGTGTGATGAATACGTAGATCTGCTTATTCCCCGCGGTTCCAATTCATTTGTACGCTACATCATGGACAATACGCGCATTCCCGTTATGGGACATGCTGACGGCGTATGCCATGTTTACGTCGATAAAGCTGCGGATCCCGATATGGCTGTCAAAGTCATTATCGATGCCAAGACACAATACGTTGCCGTTTGCAATGCCGTTGAGACGATAATCTTAGATCGTGCGGTCACCGGAACTTTCCTGCCTGTTCTGATCTCCGCATTAAAAGAAGCGCATGTAGAGTATCACGGCGACCTTCAGGTAAAGGCAGCCTTCGAGACCCTGAATATCAATACTTCGGATCTGCAGTTAATGGATGCCGATGATTATCATTATGAATATCTTGATTATAAGGTGAGCCTGAAGATAGTTGATGGTGTAGAAGAAGCCGTTAAGCATATCAACCGTTTCGGTTCGCACCATACCGATTCGATCATAACTTCCGATGAAGAAGCTGCGGCTTATTTTATGAGAATGGTTGATTCCGCAAATGTATATCACAACTGCTCTACCCGTTTTGCAGACGGATTCCGTTACGGATTCGGTGCTGAGGTCGGAATCAGCACGAGCAAGCTTCACGCAAGAGGTCCCGTCGGTCTTGAAGGCCTGGTAACCTACAAATACCTGCTCGAAGGCAGCGGTAATATAGTAGCGGATTATTCAGAAGGCAGAAAAGCCTTTCATTTCAAGGATATAAACTGAAAAAGAATAGAAGCAGAATACAGAACGATATCAATCACTTGGTACCGTTCTTTTTTATAAAGTCCATAAGGTCCTGGATATATTCGATACGTCCGGTATAATATGCGAGTCTCTCGACTCCGATCTGACCGGGATACATGCGTCTTACATCTTCTCTGGCCATAACTTCTACTGCCAGATCAGCATTGAGTTTTTTGATGATTTCTTCCATAGGATTCATCCTCCGTAGAAAAGATTCTATCACAATAAAAACGGTTAGTCAAAGCAAATTAAGATTTAACTTTGTTCTGCGACAGCTTCGTCCAACAGCGCGAAATACTTGGTATGAGCGGTATTGTACTGCAGATTGAAATTCGCGTCGATACCCTGATGCAGGGATGAAATATACTTGTGTGCCTGATTCTCCATTTCCGGATGGATACGTGTAATAGTGGCCACGCCGACATTTGAACAGGTATCCGAGATTCTCTCGATGTTGTTGAGCAGATCAAGGAATGTTACGCCTGCAGGGATCGTACATTTGCCTTCTCTCAGCCTTACGATATGGTTGTCATGCATTGCATTGACGATATCGTCCACAACTTCCTCAAGCGGCTCGATATGCTGCGCTGCGTCCGCATTACGCTTCAGGAAAGCGAAGCGTGTATAATCAAGTATTTTCTCGAGTAACTCCTTGGCAACCGCCATTTCCTTACGTGCCATGTTCGAAAATGCGATCCCCTGTTTATCAAGGTCCCTGACCGCTTCCGCGATATTCGCGGCGTGGTCTCCGAGCCTCTCAAATTCGGTGACGAGCTTATAATACTCGTCCATGATCCTGATATGATTCTCGTCGCTGATATGCGAGGAAAGCTGGAGCAGGTAGTTGTCGACATTGTCGGCAAGCTGGTCGATCCGGTCTTCTTCTTCCTCCACCTCATCAAATATAGCCTTGTCAAATCCGTTTATAACAAGTCCCATTGCCTTCCTGAAGTTTTCACGGGAAGCATCGAACATTGTGAGCAGCGCATTGTAAACACTCCTGAACGCAAGCGCCGGAGTAGCGAAGAATACGGGGCTGAGAGCGGTCTTGACATCGGAGTACTTCTCTTTTACGGTTTCTTCGTCCTTGACTATCTTTCTTGCTATCTTTTCATAAATACCGACCAGCGGGAACAGGAGTATCGCGCAGCCGAGGTTGAATACGGTGTTGGTGTTTGCGATACCACCCGAGGTAAGCGTTCTGTCCCACAGGGAATCGATCAGTCCGAACTGATGAACGATCGTTACGACTACGAGTACAAGTACGGTCTTGCTCAGGTTGAAGAGGATATTTACTATACCGACTCTCTTGGCTTCGGGCTTGGCGCCGATCGAGCAGACGATCGCGGTGGTTACGCAGTCGCCGAGATAAATTCCGACCAGGATGATATAGATGACATTGAAGGGGATTCCGCCGACACCCATTTCGTCCTTGAACGATATGGCCAATGCCTGCAGGAGACCGATCGTCGCAGAAGAACTCTGCAATACGAACGCTACGCTCGCTCCGGCCAGATAGGCCAGGATCGGATTGTTCCCCAGACCCGTAAAGATTGCGTCGATAATACCGGTTCCCTTCAGAGACGAAACCGAATTGGTCATGTTCATAAGACCGGTAAACAGAATACCGAAGCCCATCAGGATGCTTCCGATATTGTCTGATTTCTGGAATTTCAGAAACATGATCAGGATAATGCCCGCAACAAGGGCAAACGGAGCAAGCGTTGACGGCTGTAAGAACCTGAGCACTGATGATGCGCCGCCGTCAATATCCAGCAGCCTTATGATCTGTCCGGTAACGGTCGTTCCGACATTCGCTCCTATGATGATACCCATGGACTGGTGCAATGAAAGCACACCTGCCGCCACAAGACCCGAAGTAATAACGATCGTAGCCGTAGATGACTGTATTATCGCCGTTACGAGTATTCCGAGGAAGATTGCCTTCAGCGGGTTATTGGTTACCTTTTCAAGAACAACCTTCAGGGTTCCCGACTGTCCTTCCTTCAGACTGCTGCTCATCAGCCTCATTCCGTACAGGAACATTGCAAGTCCGCCGAACAGCGACACTCCGTTAAAGAAATAGTTCATTAATGTTTCTCCTTATCAATCCTTCATCATTGCCCTTACCGGATCTATCCCGGCCGCTTTGCGCTTGAGTTTATCCAGATTCATTTTCATGAACAGCTCAAGCTGGCCTATCTCATTTTCATCAAATCCGCTCTGGTTCTGTATCTTACAGTCGGGTATGATCCCCTCCGCAAGCCTTTTTCCGTCGGAAAATGTAACGTATGCGAATTTCTTACCGTCTTTGCGGCAAATTCCGGAAACCTGCATCGTCAGCTCTTCTTTTCCGTTTTCTTTTGTATTATCCATACAGAATACCTTTTTCAAGTCTTTTCTTTGAATTCAAGCATTTTATCATACTGCTCATACATCTTCTGCACCGAATTCTCAAGCAGGTAATAATGCAGGATATAAGGCACGAGCAATACCATAAGTGCAACAAACAGCACCGCTACCGTAACCGAGAATGAATTCAGCAGCTGTATCAGCACCATGAACGTCAATACTGCGAACAAAGCGGTTACGATCAGGTGTATCAGCCTTTCATGCATGAAAAAGCCTATCTGCGTCAAATGTTTATCGATCTCAGCCTGCCAGTTATCAACGTTTTCCGGATGTTGAAGAAGTTCGTCGATCCTTTGTAAATATGCAAGGATTCTCTTTTTCATTATGTTTTCGTCAGCCTCCGTATGTCAGTTTCAGCCATATGGTTCCCAGAATAACAACCACTGTCGTAATTCCGGCAAGTATCGCAAAATGCAGCAGCATTCCGTCTTTCCTCTTGGACAGCCTGAATGTAAGATTCATCAGCAGGAAACCGATTATACCCCCCAGCGCATTGGTCGCAACATCCGCTATATCGCTGGTCCCGAGAACGAATGCATACTGGATCGTTTCAAACAGCAGACTCGTACATAACATTATCAAAAATGAAGGCACGAATCTCGTTGAACCCAGCATATAAAGGTAAGCACCGAAGGGGATAAAGATCAGAAGGTTCATCACTTTCTCCCTCACTATTATCGGTGAAAGCACCGACCCGGAGGGATTGAAGAACAGATCAAGATTGACATACCGCCGTCTGAACGGAATATCGGCGTACGAAAAAGAGAACTTGAACAGTACTGCCCAAATCAGATAAAAAAGATATATTATAAACAGGATCGCTATCCAGCGCCTGATAACCACCGTTTTTTCGATCATTTCAAAAAGTGTTCCTTATAGTTCAGTTCTTGATAAAATTGGAGTCATGACATCGTCGTCATCACCTGTATTGCTTAGCTACGAACCCGTATACCATATCCGCAAATTCCTTGGCTTCCATCGGACAGCCCTTCACCAGCCAATCGCGCGTAGCTCCCACGATCCCGTTGTAGCTGTACTGGAACGATATCTCAAAGTGTGTCTCGTCAAAGGCGTTGTCGCGCTTCTTCAGCAGCTCCTTGATCTGCTCCATCAGAACTTTGACCGTGGTTCGAAGCAGGGTACTCGAAAGCCTCATTTCAAAATAGTCCCTGTAAAAAGACTTATGTTTGTAAATGATCTCGAATATCCTGAAACGGTTCTTACCCGGTTCTTCGCCCTTGAGCGCTTCCGTGGTCAGATCCTCCTCGATCTTCTCGTACAGGTCGAAAATATCGATATAATTCCTGTAAAAAGTGGCTCTATTGACATCCGCATCCTCGCAGATCTCCTTGACTGTAATATCCGCAAGCGCCTTCTTCTTGTGGAGTTTAAAAACACTCTCCCTGATCACACGTCTGGTATATTCGGTTCTTCTGTCAGCCATATTTGTTATCCTTCTGTTTTTTTTACATTAGTGTTCCATCTTCCAAAACTGGATGCTGTGGGCTGGAAGCTCGCTTCCTCCGCCGAAATCATGCATATTGCCCGAGATCATCTCGAGAGCCTGCCCGCATCCGGCATCAAAATGAGCCATGAACGGATTGTCATCTATATTGATCGCAACAAGCACTCGCTCATCATCACATTTTCTTTCGAAAATACACTGCCTGTTGGTCAGCAGCACGCTCCTCATACCACCGTAATTGAGTGCTTTGCTGCCCTTCTTGGCTTCCGCCATTTTTGAAATAAGATCCGTAAGTTCATTCCATTCGGGCTTCTCAAATGAAGGCCTGAGCGCGGGATCTCCCTGCGATTTGTCCGCTCTCGTGCCCCACTCGCTTCCGTAGTAAACGCAGGGGATTCCGGGCATTCCGAATACGATCCCGTATACGACCGGCAGATTGGCGGGATTCTGGATGATGCTCGCGATCCTCGTCACATCATGATTGTCCGCAAACGACAGCAGATGCGCGCCCCTGCAGACGGTCCAGTCCTCCGGACCAAACAATCTGAGCAGTGAATGTATTATCTCGAACATGTTCATCGAGTTGACTGCCGAATGTATGCCCTTGTAGCATTGATAATTCGTAACGGAATGGATATTCATTTCCGAAAGCATCCTGCCGTACTCACCGTGCAGAACCTCGCCCACCAGGAAGAAGTCCTGTTTCTTGCTGTCGGTAAAGTCTCTCAGGCGTCTTAAGAATTCCCTGTCGAGACAGTATGCCACATCAAGTCTTATTCCGTCAATATCAAATTCTCTGATCCAGCCCTCGACCGCTCCGAAAATGTGCTGAATAACCTCTTCGTTACGCAGGTTCAGCTTCACGAGGTCAAAATTGCCCTCCCAGCCTTCATACCACAGGCCGTCATTATAATTCGAGTTGCCGTCGAAAGCGATCCTTCCGAACCAGTCCTTATATCGTGAATTCTCCCTGTTGCGGATCACATCCTGGAACTGGGGGAATCCTCTGCCGACATGGTTGAACACACCGTCAACGACCACTTTGATCCCGTTGGCGTGCAGCTCTTCGCACACGCGCTTGAAATCCTCGTTGGTCCCGAGTCTTACATCTATTTTCGAATAATCCCTTGTATTGTAACCATGCGTATCTGATTCAAATACAGGTGAGAAATAAATGGCATTCGCTCCCAGCTTCTTGATATGCGGTATCCAGTCGATCACTTTCAAAATGCGGTGTTCGAGGATGCCGTCGTTCTCAAACGGTGCTCCGCAGAAACCCAATGGATATATCTGGTAAAATACGCTCTCATATGCCCACATAGTATGTCCTTCCTTTCGGGAGTAATAGTGATCACGATCAAAATAATTATACCCTCAAAAGATGAGAAGGGCAAGCCAATTCTTGTCATTTTTTAAACATGTGTCGCGCAGGGGGGGAATGGACGGTTCCCTGAAAACAAGCTTTCAGAACTGCCCTCTCGCTTATCGCAATCGAGTAGGCTGACTCCTACTCGATTCGACGGGCCATCTCGAAAGCAGAGCTTTCTCGATGACCGTTTGCTCAGCCCTCAATCAGCAAGCAAGCTTGCACTGAGGGCATTCGCTTATCGCAAT
>JAFZNE010000070.1 GCA_017553035.1 Lachnospiraceae bacterium | reverse complement strand
GGTATATATCCCGCTGTAGACCCGCTCGAATCCTCATCAAGAATGCTCGAGCCCGACACGGTAGGAGAAGAGCATTACCAGGTGGCGCGCCGCGTACAGGAATCACTCCAGCATTATAAGGAATTGCAGGATATTATCGCGATCCTCGGAATGGACGAACTGAGTGCCGAGGATAAGCTGTCGGTATACCGTGCAAGAAAGATACAGCGTTTCCTGTCACAGCCTTTCAGTGTAGCGGAAAAATTCACCGGTGTTCCCGGGATCTACGTTCCGCTGACCGAGACGATCCGCGGGTTCAAGGCAATCCTTGACGGCGAACTTGACGATTGCCCCGAGGCGGCATTCTTCAATGTCGGAACGATCGAGGATGTGAGAAAGAAAGCTGAGAGCATGCAATAAGAGGTGTTTTATGGAATCCTTTCATTTGGAGATATTATCCCCCGAGCGCCCGTTCTACAAGGGCGATTGCGTATCGCTCGTGGTTCCGGTCAGTGACGGTATGATGGGCGTTATGGCGCATCACGAACCGCTGACGGCAGCGATACTGGACGGGGAATTGCAGTTTACAACACCCGACGGGGAACGTAAAGTCTGCGTAGTGTCGCGCGGAATGCTGGATATCAGCCAGAATGATGCGAGAATTCTGTGCGATTCGGCACTTGCTCCCGACGAGGTGGATGAGGCACTTGAGAAGCAGGCCCAGACAGATGCGCTGATCGCGGAACAGGAGAAGGAAGGCCTGCGTGATTACAGGCGCACACAGCTCGCATTTGCGCACGCAGTCAATACACTTAAGAACAGAAATAAAAAAATGATGCAGGATTGAAATTCGATCCTGCATTATTATTAAAGATACTATTCGTAAGAAATGGCTCACAATACTGCCAGGTATATCGCGAAAAAGTGGCAGATCGTGCCGCCGAGCACGAAGAAATGCCATACAGAGTGCATGTAACGAACATTATCGCCGATCTTGTACAGGACTGCGCCGACAGTATAAACGACCCCGCCCGTGATCAGAAGGATTATACCTGTGCGGTTGACATTTTGAGTAAGAGTATGAAATGAAAGGACTACCATCCAGCCCATTATAACGTTGATGATCGCCGATACGCGCTCGTATTTGTCGACATTGATCGAATTGAAAACGATACCGACCACCGTAAGTCCCCAGATTACCCCAAAGAGCGTCCATCCTATCCAGCCGTAGAGACTTACAAGCATGAACGGAGTATAAGTACCGGCAATGAGCAGAAATACGCTGCAATGATCGATCACCCTCAGGACGTATTTTGCCTTACGCGCGGTGATCGCGTGATACAATGTGGACATCAGATACAGGAATATCATCGTAAAACCGAATATTGAAGCACTGACGACACCTGCAGCCCCGGTTCCGCCGACGGCTGCTTTTACTATGCAAAGGACGCAGGCCGCTACCGCAAGCCCGGCTCCTATGCCGTGGGAGATGGAGCTTATCAGCTCCTCCGCAAGATTATAATCCGGAATAGTGATCTCTCGTGCCATGTTTATTCTCCTGAAAGATCAAAAGACAATATTTGATCTTATAAATTAAATTTATAGAATTACTGTTGGTTTTTTTATTTTATATACGTTACATAAAACCACTACATGTAGTTCTGAATACTATGTTACTCTTATAATTATATTTGTCAAGCTGTTTTAGCGATTTGTTTTCCCAATGATCGATTATGAATTGACAATACGCTCAAAAAGGCGCAAAATATAGGCAAATACATTCGGAAGGGAGCTGTTGAACAATGAAGAAGGAAACTTATCCGGTAGTAGACAGTGTGGAGAAGCTTGAGCAGGTGCTGACCAGGGTAAAGGCCGCGCAGAAGCTGTTTGCGGAGTATACCCAGGAGCAGGTTGACAAGATCTTCCTGGCTGCTGCGACCGCAGCTGACAAGGAACGTATTCCACTGGCCAAGCTTGCCGTGGAAGAGACGGGCATGGGCATTGTGGAGGACAAGGTGATCAAGAACCACTATGCCGCAGAGTATATTTACAATGCTTACAGAGATGTCAAGACCTGCGGCGTGATAGCCGAAAACAAGGAATTCGGTACCAAGACGGTTGCGGAATCGATAGGAGTTATCGGAGCCGTTATTCCTACGACCAATCCTACATCTACGGCTATTTTCAAGACTCTGATCGCCCTCAAGACGAGGAACGGTATTGTGATCAGCCCGCACCCGAGAGCTAAACAGTCGACTATTGCCGCGGCAAAGGTTGTATATGAGGCTGCAGTGGCAGCAGGCGCTCCGGAAGGCATCATCGCATGGATCGATGTTCCGAGCCTTGAAATGACCAATCTTGTCATGAAGGAGTCGGATATCATTCTTGCAACGGGTGGTCCCGGTATGGTCAAGGCGGCATATTCAAGCGGTAAACCCGCACTCGGCGTAGGTGCAGGCAATACACCCGCCATTATCGACGATACTGCGGATATCACGCTTGCGGTCAATTCGATAATCCATTCAAAAACATTTGATAACGGTATGATCTGTGCTTCCGAGCAGTCGGTGATCGTACTTGATAAGGTATATGACGCGGTAAAGAAGGAATTTGCAGCAAGAGGATGTTATTTCCTCAATCCCGCAGAGACCGAGAAGGTACGCAAGACGATCATCGTAAACGGCGCTTTGAATGCCAAGATCGTAGGACAGCGTGCCGCACACATCGCTGAACTGGCGGATGTAAAGGTTCCTGAAGGCACCAAGATCCTGATCGGCGAAGTCCAGTCTGTGGAACTGTCCGAAGAATTCGCTCACGAGAAGCTTTCTCCGGTACTTGCGATGTATCGTGCAAAGAATATCGAGGATGCCTTCCAAAAGGCTGAACGCCTGGTAGCCGACGGCGGTTACGGACATACTTCTTCCATTTATCTGAACACGGTTACCGCAAAAGAAAAACTTGATGAATTTGCGGAACGCATGAAAACATGCAGAATACTGGTCAATACTCCTTCCTCACAGGGCGGTATAGGCGACATTTACAATTTCATGCTCAGACCTTCGCTGACACTCGGCTGCGGGTCGTGGGGCGGCAATTCGGTAAGTGAAAATGTCGGCATCAAGCATCTGCTCAATTACAAGACTGTAGCGGAGAGGAGAGAGAATATGCTGTGGTTCAGAACACCCGAGAAGATCTATATCAAGAAAGGCTGTCTGCCTGTTGCACTTGACGAACTGAAGAACGTCATGGGCAAGAAAAAGGCATTCGTTGTAACGGACAAATTCCTGTACAATAACGGCAATGCGAAACCTATCACAAATAAACTCGAAGAACTGGGGATCGCGTATACCTGCTTCTTCGATGTTGAGCCCGATCCCACGCTTGCAAGCGCAAAAGCCGGTGCAGAGCAGATGAAATCCTTCCAGCCCGATGTTATCATAGCACTCGGCGGTGGTTCCGCAATGGACGCAGCCAAGATCATGTGGGTATTGTACGAGCATCCCGAAGTTGATTTCATGGACATGGCCATGCGCTTCATGGACATCAGAAAGAGAATATATACTTTCCCGAAAATGGGAGAAAAGGCATATTTCATCGCCATCCCGACATCCGCGGGAACAGGTTCCGAGGTTACGCCTTTTGCCGTTATTACCGACGAGAAGACCGGCGTGAAGTATCCTCTCGCTGATTATGAGCTTCTTCCGAAAATGGCGATCATCGACACCGATTTCCATATGACCGCGCCCAAGGGCCTTACGGCCGCTTCGGGAATCGATGCCGTAACACATGCGCTTGAGGCTTATGCATCGATGATGGCGACCGATTATACCGACGGACTTGCCCTGCAGGCACTGAAGGTTATTTTCGAATACCTGCCGAGGGCTTACGACAACGGTCCGGTTGATACAGAAGCACGTGAGAAGATGGCCAATGCCGCAACTATGGCAGGTATGGCATTCGCAAATGCATTCCTCGGGGTATGCCATTCTATGGCACACAAGCTCGGTGCTACGCACCATATTGCCCATGGTATCGCAAATGCATTGATGATCGATGAAGTATTGAGGTACAACGCTGCCGAGGTACCCACGAAGATGGGAACCTTCCCGCAGTACAGCCATCCCCACACACTTGCGAGATATGCGGAAGTTGCCGACTATCTCGGATTGGGCGGCAAGGACGATGCCGAGAAGCTCCAGAATCTGATCCGCGCGATCGATGATCTTAAGGCAAGAATAGGGATCAAGCCCACTATCCGTGACTATGTACCGGATGAGAAGGACTTCCTGGCCAAGCTTGATGCGATGACAGAGCAGGCATTTGACGATCAGTGCACGGGTGCGAACCCCAGATATCCGCTCATGAGCGAGATCAAGCAGATGTATCTGAACGCATATTACGGCCGCAAATTTGTAGAGGAAAAGAAGCCTTCGCAGGTAACAGCACCCACCAAATCTGTCAAGCGTGGCAGACCGGCAGGTAAGACCGCTGCAAAGAAGAATCGTAAATGATAAGGAGGAGTCAAAATGAAATTAGATAATGTGATCGCACAAAGAAAGAACAAAACTGTTTATCGTGACGGTAATAAATGTATCAAGCTTTTTGACGAATCCTATTCCAAAGCGGATGTCCTTAACGAGGCGCTGAACCTTGCGCGTGTTGAACAGACCGGTATCAATGTCGGCAAATTGCTTGAAGTAACGACGATCGACGGCAGATGGGCTATCGTGTATGAATACACTGAAGGCACCACACTTGCCGAGATGATGGAGAAGGATCCGGCGAACCTGAAGAAATACATGGAACGCCTTGTGGATATCCAGCTTTCGATACAATCACACACCTGCCCGATGCTCAACAAGCTGAAGGATAAGATGCAGGGCAAGATCAGCCAGACCAAGCTGGATGCGACGACAAGATATGAGCTTCATACAAGACTTGAAGGCATGCCCACACACAACAAGGTATGCCATGGCGACTTCAACCCGTCCAATGTTATCATTACCAAGGACGACGAAGCCTACATTATCGACTGGGCTCACGTAACCCAGGGCAACGCATCGGCAGATGCGGCAAGGACCTATCTGCTGTTCTGCCTTGAAGGTGAAAAAGAGAAGGCAGAGATGTATCTCGATCTGTTCTGCAAAAAAAGCGATACGGCAAAACAGTACGTCCAGAAATGGATGCCTATCGTTGCCGCATCGCAGTCAGTCAAAGCGATCGAGAAGGAACGAGAGTTCCTGCTCAAATGGGTGGATGTGGTAGATTACGAGTAATATTAAATGATCTCACTGTAACTGCCCAGATAAGCGAAGGTCTCGTATACACTTTCAAGCTCGCCCATGAATTGCATGAACTTCGGTGAATATACGGGTGTATCGAGGTCAAAATAGAACATGAACTCAAAATCCCGGTCGGGAATGGGACGGCTCTCGAGTTTGTTCAGGTTGATGCCGAGCGCATATAATTTGGACAGCAGTTTATAAAGAGAGCCGGGTTCATGCGGAAGTGTCGCCATGATACTGGTACGGTCGGCTCCGGGATAGATCTCGAGGTTTTTGGAAATACATATGAAGCGGGTATAGTTGGCGGAACTGTCCTGAACCGAGGGTTTGAGACAGCGCAGCCCGTAATAAGCCATACATTCGCGTGAAGAAAGTGCAGCTACATCATCCCTGCCCGATTCGGCAACATATTTGGCCGCAATTGCGGTGTTTTCACAGGGAATGATCTTTACACCTTCAAGAGTCTGCAGAAAATCGCTGCATTGGCTTATTGCCTGCTGGTGGGAATATATTTCCGTGATCTTTGTGATGTCGGAAGACGGATTGGCAAGCAGGTTGTGATCAACTTTCAGCCTCAGGCTTCGAACAATGCTGAATTTATAACGCATCATCAGATCGTAAACGGAATTGACCGAACCGGCGGTACTGTTCTCGAGCGGGATGATGCCGTATCGGCACAGACCCTTGTCGACAGCGGAGAACACGGATTCAAATGATTTAAAAAACATTACGTTGGGATAACGAAACAGTTTATTCGCGGCGATATGCGAATTGGCGCCCTCGATCCCCTGACATGCTATGACTTCTTTATCGGGAAATAGCTCAGGAGTGGATTTGAGGGCGTTTTTGATCTTATCGGTCAGGGAATTCTCGTAACCGATAAGTCTGGTCTGGTAGCTGCGGCTGAATTCAAACATCATTGAATAGAGCTGTGCGGCGTATTCTTTCAGATCATCTGGAACCTTATCCATAATGTCCTTCAGCTTCTCGGTTTCGCGTTTGCGGTCAAGAACGGGGATATTATGTTCCTTCTTGTATTCGGCGATCCTGGCTGCAACGTCCATTCTCTCGCCGAACAGTTTGATGAGCCGGTCGTCGATATTGTCTATCTGTTCTCTTAATGTGGGATCCATGGGGCTCCTTTCTTTACTGTAATTCCTTCATCCTTCCAAGATATGCATCATAAATTGCCAGCGCTGCAGCAGCTTCAACGCAGGGCAGGGCACGGGGCACGATGCAGGGATCGTGGCGGCCGTGAACGGTCAGTGTGGTATTTTCGAGGGTGTTCAGATCAACGCTCTTCTGTTCTTTGGCGATCGACGGTGTCGGTTTGAATGCAGCCTTGAATACAAGGGGCATACCGTCGGTGATACCACCGAGGATCCCGCCGCAATTGTTGGTTTCGGTGATGACTTTGTGATCTTCATTAATGCGGAAGCAGTCATTGTTCTCGCTTCCACACATTTTCGAGGCTTCGAAACCTGCGCCGAATTCGATGCCTTTTACTGCGGGTATCGCAAATACAGCCTGTGCAATGCGGTTTTCCATCCCGTCAAACATCGGATCGCCAAGACCAGCGGGAAGTCCCGTAACAACGCACTCAATGACTCCGCCGACCGAATCACCTTCAGCCTTTTTGTCAAGGATGAGCTGTACCATTTGCGCTGATCTCTCGCTATCGATCACGGACAGACCGCTGTGGGAAATTGACTCGCGGATCCGGCCTGAAATGTTCGCTTGCCCGGAGCCAACGACAGAGGATATATTACTAACAATGTATTTTTCAAAATCACTGTCATCTTCGATATTTCCGATCGAACGGATGCGTGTGAAAATGCTGATCCCTTTCTGTTCGAGAAGCTGCAGGCAGATGCCGCCCGCTATACACATCGGAGCAGTGAGGCGCCCGGAAAAATGTCCGCCGCCTGCGTAGTCCTGTGCACCGTGATATTTGATCCCGGCTGTATAATCGGCATGACCGGGACGTGGAGTGGTCTTCAGTTCGGAATAATCTTTCGAGCGGGTGTTGGTATTGCGGATTATGGCGGCGATCGGAGCACCACAGGTGATCTTCACGTGCCCTTCCGGCCCGGAGCCGGCAGGATCGGTGTTACTGTCTTGCGCATGATCGGCAGGATCGATGAATCCGCTCAGGATCTCGGGCAGATCGGCTTCTTTGCGTGTCGTCGAAAGTTCGCTGTTACCGGGAGCCCGACGGGCAAGAAAAGCATTAAGACGCTCAATATCAATCTTCTGGCCTGCCGGGATTCCGTCAAGTGTCATACCGATCGCTTCGGAGTGAGATTGTCCGAAAATGGAGAGATGAATATTTTCACCGTAAATACTGCTCATAAGAAAGCTCCTTTGCAGATTTGAATTATTACTAAAGAAACATTGGTTGAATCGTCATTTTCTAAAAGATAAAGTGTTGTCTGATCAGCAGATGCCAAGTTCTTCGAATACTTCCCAGAAGTCAGCAAATGACTTTTTAACGCATTCGGGAGCGGTTACGATTACCGGCGCATCACATATGGAAGCAGCTACTGCTGCGGACATCGCGATACGATGATCATCGTGCGAATCAATTGTTCCGCCTTTTAAGGAGCCACGGCCCTCTATGGTAAGGCTGTCCTCTCCTTCAGTAACCGTTGCGCCGAGAACAGTCAGCATCTCTGCGGTAGTTTTTAAGCGGTCCGATTCCTTCAGCCTTAATCTTCCTGCATTTATGATACGCGTCGTTCCCGACGCCGCGGCTGCAATAACACCGATTATCGGGACCAGATCCGGATATCCAGCGGCATCTATTTCGCAGCCTTTAAGGGCTGAATGTCTGACTGTGATATCAGCCGGGTCATTTTCGATCGAAATATCTGCGCCGAAACGCTTCAAAATATCGAGAATAGCTTTGTCACCCTGTGTTGAATCAGTATTGAGCCCCCGAACTGTAATGCCCGCAGGGGAGAGAGCTCCGAGACACAGGAAAAATGCGCCTCCGGACCAGTCACTTTCAACGCTAAGCTTGTCCGGCAGCTGACTGCGCTGGCCGCCGGGGATGTGGTAGACCAGATCACTTCCGTCATAAACATTATTACATGTAAATCGTATGCCTGCAAGTCTTAATACATCTTCCGTAATATGGATGTAATCGGATGATTCGATGGGGCCGGTTATCGTTAATGTGCTGTCGCCGCCAAGAAAAGGCAGGCTCATGAGCAGACCGGAAATATACTGTGATGTAACATTGCCGGGAAGAGTGTAGTTTCCGGGCAGCAGGCGGCCTTCACAATGCAGGCTGTTACCATCTTTGCGAAGCTTCATGCCATGTGCTTCAAGTTCGGAATCGTAAGGGGCAAGCGGTCTTTCGGGAAGACGACCCTCCATCTCAAAACAGGCTTGGGCGTTCAATACTCCGGCAAGAGGCAGAATAAACCGCAGCGTCGAGCCGCTGTCACGGCAGGGAAGGATGTTTGGAGTGAGTTTATCTGTGCTTTCGGTGTCTGAATTCTTTAAATTATCGCCGGATCCAGATAGAGCGGAGCTTAAAGGTATAACCCGAATCAGACTGTCATCCTCGGTAGTGATGTCGCAACCCAAAGCTTTCAGACAGTTGATCGTAGCCAGGATATCATTGGACAGGCCGTTGCATTCAAGGGTAGTCGGAGCATCGGATAGCGCAGCCATGATGAGCAGGCGGTGCGCTTTCGATTTTGATCCCGGAATGTGCGCGATACCGGTGCGCGGCCCGGGCAGGACCTTTCTGGTAGGTTGCATGCTTAACCTCCTGGTTTTAATAAACATGTGTTTTTCCTCGACTTTAGCCACGGGATTCCGCGCTGAATATGTTTCGGCAAACGGCTTCCGCGTGAAGAACTTCTAAGACTCTTCTCAAAAGCCCACCCATCTCTCCAGTTCTTCAGTTTTTACTGCCACGATCTTACATTTTCCGATTTCCTCGGGAACGATGAGATTCAGGTTGCCGCCGATAAGCTTCTTGTCGGACAGCATTACTTTGATGATATCTGCGGCCGGATAGGGATTTTCGGTCGGAAGACCATATTTTTCAAGTATCGCGAGGATATCTGACAGAGTTTTTTCGGAACAGATTCCGTTATGTACTGCGCTTCGCGCGATGGAGGCCATTCCGATCGCAACCGCCTGACCGTGAAGAGTGGTGTAGGAGCTCAGCGTTTCAACAGCATGTCCGATTGTATGTCCGAGGTTAAGGAACATTCTTGCTCCGGTATCGAACTCATCTTCCTGCACATATAGTTTCTTCATTTCAACGCAGGTGGAAATGACGTGTTCAAGCTGTTCGGAAGCCGGGAGCTTCATCAGATCGTCGTAGAATTCACGGCTGCGTAAAATGGCGTATTTGATGACTTCCGCGCATCCGCATCGGTACTGCTCTTCGGGAAGTGTGGCTAACGTATCGGGATCGCAGAGTACAAGCGAGGGCTGATAGAAACATCCCACCTGGTTTTTTCCGTTAGTTAGGTCAACGGCGGTCTTACCGCCGACTGAGGAGTCTACGGCCGCAAGGAGCGTGGTCGGAACCTGAATGTACCTGATCCCGCGCTGAAACGTTGCTGCGGCAAATCCTGCCAGATCGCCCACAACGCCTCCGCCGAGTGCCACGATCAGATCGGAGCGGGTGAACCTGTTCTCGCACAGCATTTCCACAAGATCACGGTAAACGTTAAGGTTTTTGCTCTGCTCACCAAAGGGAAAAACGAAATTGCATGTATCAAAGCCCGCGGCCTTGATATTTTCGCTTACACGTCCGCCGTACAGATCGGAAACGTTACTGTCGGTGACGATGCAGACTTTGCTGACTTTCCCAAGGACCTTGATCTCTTCGCCGATCGTGTCAAGCAGCCCGCTGCCGATCTTTACGGTATATGAACCGGAGTTTTTGATATCGATATTTATCATAGTCACACCTGTAAATCTATTATATTGATGATAGGCTTTTCTAAGGAAATACTGAGTGGATCAGTCCCTGTCAACTTCTTCTTTCAGCCTCTTACCGTCATCGAGAAGCTTGATGAGCCGGCCTTTGTCTTCATTTGCGAGAGCTTCACGGTATTCGCTGAGATTTTTGATAATGGTATCAAGTTCTGTAAGAAGATTGTCTTTGTTATCGAGGAAGAGCTCTGCCCACATGGTGGGATTGAGCCAGGCGACTCTTGTCAGGTCACGGTAGCTGCCTGCCGAGAAGCCTTTGTGTTCCTGTGCTGTGGGGCTCTTGACATAGGCGTTGGAGACGACATGTGCAAGCTGTGATGTAAATGCGATCAGCTTGTCATGCCTTTCTGCGGTCGTTACGGAGAAACTGCCGAAGCCGGCCGGCTCGAGAAGATCCTTGATATGACTGAGCAGGACGATATTGCTGAAATCGGGCGGAACAATGACCATCGGCGCACCGTTGAACAGGGTCGCCTTGGCATATTTGAATCCAGAAAACTGCGTTCCTGCCATCGGATGCCCGCCGACATAGGTGAAACCGTATTTTTCGGCGATCTTCATTCCCGCGCCGACTACGCCTGCCTTGGTGCCGCAGCAGTCGATCACGACAGGTTTTGATCCGAAATACGGTCCGAAATCCTCCATGAAGTTGATCGCGGCTTCCGGATAGACACAAACCAGTATCACGTCGCAGTCACGTGCATTGTCATGAGTGAGCTCTCCTGCGAGTACTCCGCTTACACCGGCAAAGGCCAGTGTAGATTTGTCAGTATCCAGCGCCAGAACGCTGTGTCCGGCCTGTGCATATGCTTTCGCAAATGAACCTCCTATGAGGCCGAGGCCTACGATTCCTGTTGTCATGTGGATTCTCCTTGATATTATTCTATACCATACGCTCGGCAAAGCTCGGAATTACTCCGTAATTCCTTGCTCGCGGGCGCGCGGCGAACACTGTAAATGTCTGTCTGCAAGCAAGCTTGCGCCGAGTATTCTTGCTTTGCCTTCGCGTATATTACACCAGTTCCCTCATTTTTCTTACCTTACCTGCAAGTACATCGAATTCTTCGGGTTTCAGCGACTGGGCACCATCACACAATGCATGCAGAGGATCGTTGTGAACTTCGATAATGAGGCCGTCAGCGCCTGCTGCAGTCGCTGCGAGCGCCATGGGAGGAACAAGCCTTGCAATACCGGTTGCATGGCTCGGATCCACGATCACCGGAAGATGTGACAGTTCGTGAAGCATCGGAACGGCCGAAATATCAAGTGTATTGCGCGTATAATCACTGAATGTCCTGATACCGCGCTCACACAGGATAACCTGTTCGTTGCCGCTTGCCATGATATACTCGGCACTCATGAGCAATTCTTTCAATGTATTTGCGAGGCCGCGCTTGAGCAATATCGGCTTGTTGGTTCGGCCGAGTTCCCTGAGCAGATCGAAATTCTGCATATTTCTTGCACCGACCTGAAGTACATCGACGTCGTCAAATAAGGGGAGATCAGCTATGCTCATGATCTCGGTAACGATCGGGAGGCCGGTTTCCTGTCTTGCTATCTTGAGTAGTTCAAGGCCTGTAGCTTTCAACCCCTGGAAATCATAGGGAGAAGTACGGGGTTTGAACGCACCGCCGCGAAGAAGAGAAGCGCCGGATGCTTTAACAGCCTTTGCGATCTCTACGATCTGATCCTCGCTCTCAACCGAGCAGGGACCTGCGATCATGACGAAATTGCCGCCGCCGATCTTGATATCGCCTACATTCACGACAGTATCTTCGGGATGGAACTTACGGTTGCAGCATTTGAAGGTTTCGGTCACACGCTTGACGGATTCAACTATATCAAGGCTT
>JAFZNE010000069.1 GCA_017553035.1 Lachnospiraceae bacterium | reverse complement strand
TTTCATTTATCCATCCTTCCGGTTAAATGTGATAATACCCGACAACTATCTGATTATAACATGAATATTGAGACTGTGAAATAGTTTATACCCGGCAGGTGAAAATAATGTGACCGAAAGCGATTTTTTACTTTATTTTGACGGCAAAAAATGTTATAATAAATTTGGGTATATCTTCTTTTAGAACCCCACGGAGAAGGGTGATGGGGTTCAAAAGAGTTTCAGACAAGTATAAGAGGTTTACACATATGGAAAAATACCGGCTTCCGGATCAGGAGAAGAATAATATTGAACGCCTCAGCATGCCGTTCGCAGTGTACCAGTATGTCGATAAAAAGGTTGTCACACTGGCACTTTCTGACGGATTCTGTTCGTTGTTCGGGTACGATGACCGTGAGAAAGCACTTTATGAAATGGATAATGACATGTACAAATATGCTCATCCGGAAGATGTATCGCACCTGGCAGAAGAGGCTGTACGTTTCGCTACCGAGGGTGGTGAATATGACGTGATCTACAGGTCCATGACCCCAAAAACCATGGAATATATGGTGATCCATGCTCATGGTACTCATGTTTTTACCGAAGAAGGAATTCGTCTTGCTCACGTCTGGTACATGAATGAAGGGGCTTATTCTGAAAAGGAAACGTCCGCAGGAGCCGATAAAGATCACGGTATCATCAAATCGTTCTATGAAGAAAGCGTCATAAGGGCGTACAGATACGATCATCTGACCGGACTTCCCACGCTCACGTGGTTCCTTGAACTTGCACAGGCAGGCAAGGACGCCATGAACAAGAAGGGCAAAGAGCCCGTTATGCTTTACTTCGATCTGAACGGTATGAAATATTTTAATCACCGTAAAGGATTCGAGGAAGGCGATAAGATGCTTCGGGCTTTCTCGAGGCTTCTCGTGCGTACATTCGGCAGTGAGAACTGCTGTCATGTCGGCGCCGACCGTTTTGCGGCATATACCGAAGAAGAAAATATAGAACAGGTTCTCCAACGGTTCTTTTCCGAGGCGGCCGAAATAAACGGAGGAGATGTTCTTCCGGCAAGAGTCGGTGTATATCTTTCGAGTATTGAAAACGTTCCGGCAGGTACGGCATATGACAGGGCCAAGATCGCCTGTGACACGATCCCGGCATCCGATACGTCATGCTATCATTTCTTCGGCAAAGAGCTCAGTGAATATGAGATGAACCGAAGGTATATACAGGCAAATATCGACAGGGCAATTTCGGAAAAATGGATAAAGGTATATTATCAGCCGATCGTCCGGGCGGTCAACCATAAAGTATGTGATGAAGAATCACTTGCAAGATGGATCGATCCGGAAAAAGGTTTTTTGCCGCCCGATGAGTTTATACCTCATCTCGAGGCTACGGGTCTTATTTATAAACTGGATCTGTATGTACTTGAGCAGACACTCGAAAAGATGCATGAGATGGAGAAGCTCGGTATCAAAGCGATCGCGCATTCGATCAATCTTTCCAGATCCGATTTCGATGCATGCGACATCGTTGAAGAGATACGAAAGAGGGTCGATGACTCGGGATTCGGGCGCGACAAGATCTCGATCGAGATCACCGAAAGTATTATCGGCGGGGATTTCGACTTCATGAAAGAACAGATCCTGAGGTTCAAGGAACTCGGATTCCCGGTATGGATGGATGATTTCGGCAGCGGCTATTCGTCACTGAATGCTCTGCAGAGCATTCCCTTTGACCTGATCAAGTTCGATATGAGCTTTATGCGCAAACTTGACGAGGGTGAAGGCGGCAAGATCATCCTTACCGAACTGATGAGGATGGCAACCGGCCTTGGAGTAGATACTGTCTGCGAAGGCGTCGAGACTGAGGATCAGGCCCGTTTCCTGCAGGAGATCGGATGTTCCAAGCTGCAGGGCTATTATTTCGACAAGCCGCATCCGAGCGAGGAGATATTTGCCAAATTTGAAGGGAAGTACGATGTTTATTTTGAGGACCCCGAAACCTCTTCCTACTATGAAAAAATCGGTCGTCTGAATCTATATGACCTGGGTGTTGTAACAAGTGAAGAAGAGCATGATTTTCAAAATACTTTCAATGCTCTTCCGATGGGAGTTATCGAGATCAGGGGCAATACCGCACGCTTTGTGAGAAGCAATCCGTCATACAGGGAATTCACGAAACGTTTCTTTGGTATTGATATAGCATTTTTCAAGCCGCAGTATTTTGAGTATACCGCCGGGTATGTGAAGAATATTGCGAATAACTGCAATGAAAAGAGCCTCAGGGCCTTCATAGACGAGAAGATGCCGGATGGCTCTGTGGTCAGGTCCTTTGTCCGCAAGATCGACAGCAACCCCGTTGAGGGGATCACGGCATTTGCGATAGCGGTACTGTCGATCACCAATCCTGAGGACGCAACATCGTATGCCGACGTTGCCATGGCGCTGGTTGCCGATTATTACATCCTGTATGTCATTGATATGGATACAGATCAATACATTGAATATACCGCTTCCGCAGGTACTGAAGAATTGATCAAGACCAGACAGGGAAGCAGCTTCTTCGACGCAGGACTGGAAGAAAACATATACCGCGTATTCGAGGAAGATAAGGAATTATTTCGGACGAGATTCAAAAAGGACATTGTCCGGCAGGAATTGGATCAGCATGGAGTGTTTACTATCATTTATCGTCTTATTATCAATGATGCACCGGTATATGTCAATATGAAGGCGGTGCGCCTGCAGGGCGGTAACAGGATCATCTGTGGCATTACTTCCGTTGATGCGCAGATGAAAGAGAGGGAACAGCTTGAAAAGGCCAAACAGGATCGTGCTTCGCTTGCCAGACTGATGGCTATCAGTGAGGAGTATCTGTCTCTCTATGCCATACATCTTGAAACGGGAAGATATCTCGAATACACCGCATCAGAAGAATTTGAGGCACTTGGATTTGCCAAAGAAGGTGAAGATTTCTTTGCACAGGCTGTGATAGACGGTAAAAAGGTTATCTGCCCCGAGGACCTTCCGAGATATCTTGAAAAGATCCGGAAGGAGAATATCCTGCGCGAGATCGAACAAAACGGTGCGTTCAAGATGGATTACCGGATGAAGCTCGGAAACGGGACCCAGGAAGTGACACTCAAGATCGTATCGTTTACCGAAGGAGAAGACAGGCAGCTTCTGGCAAGTGTCAGGGCTTGGCATGTGAGAAGTTAGTTGCAGATACAGGGAAAGTGAAGATGTTTATTCGCAGTGCGACATTAGAGGACGCCGAAAGGCTGCTCTCCATTTATGCGTATTATGTTGAAAATACGGCAATATCATTTGAGTATGATGTACCCTCACCGGAAGAATTCAGGGAGCGTATAGCTCATACGTTGGAGAAATATCCTTATCTGGTCCTGGAAGATGATGGAGAGATAAAGGGCTATTCATACGCAGGGGTATTTAAGGGAAGAGCGGCTTACGATCATTGCTGCGAAGTAACGATATACCTTGACCGGAACTCCAAAGGAAGGGGATATGGCAGGGTATTGTACGAAGCATTGGAAGATGCTTTACGTAAAAGAGGGATGATCAACCTGTATGCCTGCATCGGCGATCCGATCACGGAGGATGAATATCTGACAAAGAACAGCGAATATTTCCACCGGCATATGGGATATACCAGGGTCGGGGAGTTTCACAGGTGCGGTTATAAATTCGGACGCTGGTATAACATGATCTGGATGGAAAAGATCCTCGATCCTGACGGTAAGGGAGCGTGAATCTCGCACAAATTCAATCATTAGCTGCCCATTTCATTCGCAGCATGGAGGTCATAATGAAATTTTATGTAGATTTTGATGACTGTCTGTGTGAGACGGGAAGAGCATTTACCGGGATAGCACACAGTCTCTTCGGCAAGAATGTTCCTTACGAGGATATGCGTTTTTTCAATCTTCAGGATTCATTCGGGCTGACGGCGGATGAATACGAACAGCTCATGATCGAAGGACACCGCCCCGAAGTGCTTCTTTCGTTTGAAGAGATTCCGGGAGCATGCGAAGTGCTGAATGAATGGATAGACCGGGGAGATGAAGTATCTGTCATTACCGGCCGGCCGTACAGTACCTGTGATATTTCACGTAGGTGGCTTGAAGAGCATGGGCTGGAACGTGTCAATCTGTTTTTCCTCAACAAGTACGGCAGGGATTCATTTATCAAAAACAGTATTTTTAATCTCGAGCTGGAAGATTTTTACCGCATGAGATTTGATTATGCCATAGAGGATTCGCCTATGGCATTCAGGTTTTTTAAACATTTTCCCGATATGAAGGTCATGCTTTTTGACAGACCCTGGAATCAGGGATGCGAGCTGCCGAACGACAATTATACACGTTGTTTTGACTGGAAAAGGATTCGCGAAATGGTCGGTTGAAGTGAAATGCTGTAGTTATCATCATCGTGGAGGGCCGGATATGAACAATAAGGACAGACGCGAGATACTTGCACAATTACAGGATACATTTGTTCCGGAAGAAAAACGTGAATCGAGGCTTACAACCGAGGTTCTGCGTATAGATAACCATAATGTTGCCAGAGTGACCCAGATAAAGGATCCACCCTTGGAAGATCAGATATACGCCAAATATCCGGATACGGTTTCGATCAAGGAAATGATCATGCTGCTCCGCGGCAATTCCGAATCATCTGTCAAAGAAGCCGGAGGCAGGCTGCGGAAATCATTTGTTGATGCATTTGATGATGAAGAGATGCTCATGAAGATCGCCGATATCTGCCGGGATTATGAGTCGATGTATTACAGCACCGCGGACGATATCAAGAAACAATTGCTTCTGTACCGCTTTGTTTCGGAATTTGATAAGATCAAAAATAATAAATAAATATAATGCTGAGGTTTGGGATGTTCCAAAAAGAGATCATGATCGGAGGGATACGGCTCCGATCGAATGTGCTTATGGCTCCGCTCGCAGGGTATACTTGTTTCCCGTTCCGGTTGATGGTTGAAAGACTTGGAGCGGGAAGTGCTTATACGGAGATGGTCAGCGCGGATGCGTTGAAATACAATGACAGGGCTACGTCGAAGCTGTTATTTACGGATGAACGCGAAAAATTAAAATGCGTACAGCTTCTGGGCAGTAATCCTGCTTTTTTTGAAAGAGCCGTAAAAAGTGAGGCGCTTGAAAAGTTCGACATAATAGATATAAATATGGGCTGTCCGGTTCCGAACGTAGTCAAAGCCGGAGAAGGATGCGCTCTGATGGATGATATCCCTAGGGCGTCAAGGATCATTGAAGCCTGCGCAAGAAGCGGAAAAACGGTTTCCGTGAAGTGCCGCATCGGTATGAACAGACATAAGATCGTGATCGAGGAGTTCGCCAGGATGTGCGAAGCATCCGGTGCCGCTATGATCACGGTACACGGCAGGACCAGAGACATGATGTACGATGGTGAGCCTTTGTACGAGTATATCAGGCTCGCGAAAAAGTCGGTCCGGATCCCCGTGTTTGCCAACGGAGGCATCGATTCGAAGGAAAAAGCCGCAGAAACCATGAAAAAAACCGGAGCGGACGGAATCATGCTCGCCCGGTACGGATTTGAGAATCCGTTGATATTTGCGGAACTTACAAATACCGAATGCAATGAGACAAAATACAGTCTTATAACAGAACAATTGGATATTGCGCAGGAATGCTTCACTGAACTGGATGCCTTGACATATATCAAAAAGCTGGCATCTTATTTTTTGAAAAAACTTCCGGGAACAAAACAGTATAAACCGGGACTGTATAAATGCGGAAACATCCCGGAATTGCGGGCTCTCCTCACAGATATATTCGGGGGAGCCTGTTAGGCATTTTTTCGCAAGAAGAGGTTAACAAATGTTGATTCAGGATCATTTTGAAATAGAAGACGGAATATTGAAGGCTTACACGGGACCGGAAGCTCTGGTTACGATCCCGGAGGGCGTTCATACGATAGGAGACGGGGTGTTCAAGGGAATGTCCTGGCTCCTTAAGGTGGAACTTCCCACATCGCTTAAAAAGATCGGAGCATCTGCTTTTAAAGGCTGCAGAAAACTTAAAGGCTTTGATTTCCCCGAAGGACTGTCCGAGATAGGAGAATATGCATTTCACAGATGTCATGATATTGAGGAGATGATCTTTCCGAAATCCATGACCAAAGTCGGCAGCCACGCATTTCTGTACTGTGACAACCTGCGCAGGGTTGTAATGGAAGGACCGACCAGCCTTGGCGGAGCGGTATTTTCACACAACCTTTCGCTTCGTGAGATTTCCCTTAACAAAGATATGGATGACCGCAATTTCGGGGACGAAGTGTTTGAAGGATGCGTGCTCCTGCAAAAGATTACTCTTTCAGGGCAGACATGGGTAGTAGATAATCTCATCGAGGCGATGGATTATCATTCGCCGTATCCCGAGATCGTAAGATCGATCGCAAAAAGTGTTTTCCATTCCTTGCAGATCGAGGACGGAGTCCTGCATAACTTCAGCATAAATCTGAAATCGGTTTCAGTGCCCGAGGGGATCACTGCGATCGGAAAAGGCTGTTTTTTCGATAAAAAGGGTATCATAAACATTATACTTCCCCGTTCGTTAAGAGAGATCAAGGCAAATGCATTTCTTAACTGCACGGGGCTGGAGGAAGTTACCATTCAGAACAGGGATCTGATACTCGACGAAAAAGCGTTCAGAGGGTGCTGTAATCTGAAAAGGATCAATATGTCGGGAGAGGTATATTCACTTGAAAACGAAGTTTCCGACAAAACAGTCAGCCTGATCCGGGATCAGGTCCTGGGAGATTTTTATATCAGCGGTAAAATACTGATGCGCTATATGGGAGACGAAGAGCAGGTCCGTATTCCCGGAGAAGTTGAGATCATAGGCGAACGCTGCTTCTTCGGAAATGAAAGGATCAAAACGGTTACCTGCCCGGAGAACCTGATCGAGATCAGGGAACAGGCCTTTGCGGGATGTGTTGCCTTACAGACCGTTGCACTTTCGGATAAGGTTAAACGGGTTGAGAGAGAAGCATTTGCAGAGTGTAAAAAGCTTTTAAAATGTAATCTTCCCGATTCCGTGGAGTATATAGGTGAATATGCTTTCCGGCGCTGCTTTACGCTTAAACCTTTCGATCCCTCGCCGAGGAACGCTTTTGTACATCCGTATGCATTTTATAAGGCAAAGAAGCTGATCGATACGGACGAAGAGAGTGCTGACACCGATCGGGTAGATATCGGCGGCTTGATGGGAAATGAGGGCTCTGAGGATAGTGTAAATGCCGCAGAGATTCCCGGGTATGCATTTACAAATAAAGATGGGATAAGAACATTGTCCTTGTCCGGAGTGAAGCGGATCGGGAAGTTTGCTTACGCTGCCTGCCCTGATCTGGAAGAGATCGTGATAGATGCACCCGAATGCGTGATCGAGCGAGATGCATTTTCACGCTGTCCGAAACTGAAAAAGGTATTTCTGCATGTAAAAGAGATCGGAGAAGGGTGCTTTGAATATTGCAGACAGCTTACCGAAGTCCGGTTGTCGAATGTTTCGGTATTACCTGCTTCGTGCTTTGCGGGATGCTATATGCTGCAGCATTTTGAAGCAAAAGAGCTTACACAGATGGAAGCGCGCTGCTTTGACGAATGTGTTCATCTGAACTCGTTTGACTTTTCCGGGATCAAAGTGATCGGCGACAGAGCATTTGAACGCTGTGATTCGCTGAAAAGCGCTGATCTTCGCCGGATAGAATGCGGGTACCATGCATTTGCGGACTGCGCGGTTCTTGAATCAGTGCAGATATCACCTGAAACGAAGCTGAAGAGCGGTGTTTTTATCGGCTGTACGCAGATGAAGGATATCACCTATGACTCACATAAATACGGATTCGGCAGATTTTCGGACTGCCTGAACCATGTGGACAATCCTTATCCGGCACCTGTCAGGGAGGTGATCGCCTCAGTCTATTCCTGTTTTGAGATCAGAGACCGGAAACAACTGACAGGATATTCACAGGACGGTCTTAAGGTCACTGTTCCACGGGATATCGAAGAGATCGGGCAGGATGTCTTCAGAGACCATTTGCGGCTGAAAGAGATGGTCATACCGGAATCCGTAAAGCTGTTCGGAAGTCATGCATTTTCGCAGACGTTGTGGCTGACAGAGCAGCGGCAAAGATCGGAAATGGTCATTGTCAACAACGTCCTTCTGGATGGTACGGCCTGCAGAGGAAAAGTCGAGATCCCGCTTTCCGTAAAACGGATCGCCGGGTGGTGCTTTGCGGGCAATATCCATATTACCGAGCTGAGGATCCCTTCCGACAGGATCGCGGTGGAAGCCCTTTCTTTCCGGAATTGCATCAACTTGAAAAAGATCACTGACTGGGATAATAAAGAGTATGTGCTGAATAATGTTTCGGATCTGAAGAATGCCGGCTATCCCGAACTGATACAGCGGATATTTTCGGAATGCATCAACTGCTTTAAGCTGGATGAAAAAGGGAAATCTCGTGGAGAGTACCGGAAACATCACGGATCTGGTATTTCCGGAAGGGATAAGATCCGTTGCCGACGGGGTATATAAGGATTGCCATCTGCTGGAGAATATTGTGCTGTCCGGGGATACGGCGATGATCGGCAAATCGGCATTTGAAAACAGTAAATGGTTAAGGAACGTTTCAAATGCACAGGCTGTAACAAGTATCAAAGCTCAGGCCTTTTTCGGATGCCAGTCTCTGGAATCGATCGATCTGTCAGATGATCTTACGGAGCTCGGAAACAGATGCTTTGAACATTGTATAAGCTTAAAAGAGATCCACATTTCGGATAAACTGGAAGTGATCCCGCAGAGAGCTTTTTTCCGCTGCAAAGGATTGCATGAGCTTTTTATTCCGGAATCGGTAAAGGTTATCGAAGACGAGGCATTTGCATTCTGTGATAATCTTGAGGATGTTAGCATCGCCCTGGAGACGGGAGTTTCGGAGAGTGCATTTGCTTATTGTGAGCGGATCCGGATACACAGATACAGCTCGGAATAGTCCGGAACAGTACGGAATAGTACGGAATGATCCGGGAAAGTATGGAATTGTATAGGAAACAGCCGCTTCACAAGATAGGGACTAAAGGAAACTAACAGATATAAGGATGTTTGTATGAGATACAGAGAACTTGGGGCTACGGGTCTTAAGGTATCGGAGCTCGGCTTCGGAACCATCCCCATCCTGAGCGGTCATGTGCCTGTATTGCCGCAGTATTACAGCCCGGACGAGGATACGGCCGTGGCTATTATGAAAAAAGCCTTTGACCATGGGTGTAATTTCTACGATACCGCCATTTTGGAAGAATATGGGGATGCGGAGATCAAGCTGGGTAAGTTCGCAAAGACCGTAGACAGAAACAGGATCGTGATTTCCGACAAGGCCAGGTTTTATGGCGGCGGGGATATCTATCGGGAAGTAATAAGATCGATAGAACATCTCGGAACAAAGCCCGATATCTATTTTGTCCATCAGGTGGATGAGAGTAATGAGGATGAAGTGTTCGGCAGTTCCGGCGCTCTCGAGGCTCTGTATGATCTGAAGAGAGAGGGAAAGATAGGATTTACCGGGATTGCATCTCATTATTACAGCGTTTTGTATCGCGCAGCAAAAGATCCGAGAGTGGATGTACTGCAGGGGAGCGGAAATATCCTGGAACGCGGTATGCTTGACCGGATCAGGGAAGAAGAAACTTTTCGAAATAAAGGGTTCATTCTGAACAAGGTATATGCTGCAGGCCTGCTCATCGGGCCGTTTTCCGTTCCGGAACTGATCGGAGGGATACTGGAATACCCGTTCTCAACAGCTCTGCTCGGAATCGGAACTTTCGAACAGGCAGAGGAAGCATTTGCCGAAGAATACAAACAGGTTCATTTTTCTTTTGAAGAAGTTATAGAACGCCTTAAAGGATCTTTTGAACCCATTGAATGCGACCGGTGTGAAAAATGTGTATGTCCGTTTGGGCACGAGATACATACAAGCTTCAGGCAGTTCAATTATTTCCATCTTGGGAAGGAACATTGGGCCGTGGGAAAACTGAAAATGGATCTGGAGAAAACCTGTGAACATTGCAGAACATGTTCGGAAAAAGCATGTATGAAGGAATGCGGGCGTAATCTGTATATCCCGGGTGAGATCGAGAGGATACTTAAGCTGGTCAAAGCTTACGGAGAGTGATGAAACTATTTACTTTTTCACTTTTTTGTGCGATAATGATATAACATTCTCTAATTGAACGTGTATATTTTGACAGCTTTAATATATCCTTTATGCTACAGAGAATGCGGGAATTGGAAAAGGGTATTTGTAAGTAGGATTATATTCGGGATTGCAACGGATATATTTATGGAGGTTGCAGCATGAAAGATCAAAGGATTACCGAAGAGGCGAAAAGACGCCTGGATTCGCTTTTTGAGGCTTTTTCAATTGTTGCTGAGGAAACGCAAGTCTTTCTGTGCAATATGGAATATGATTATTCGCGATGGTCAAAAGAACTGGTTGAAACATTCGGCCTGCCATCAGAGTACATGTACGATGCGGGACTGATATGGGAAAGGCATATTCATCCGGATGACCGTAAGGCATACAGGGAAGGACTCGAAGACATATTCTCGGGGAAACAGTTAGGACACGATATGCAATATCGTGCAAAACGCCTGAACGGCGAGTATGATATCTGTACATGCAGAGGGATCGTGATCGTCGATGAAAGCGGAAAACCGTTCTATTTCGGCGGAGCAATACGAAATCACAGCCAGAGAAGCCATATCGATACACTGACAGGATTGCGCAGCCAGTATGGTTTCTTTGACGATCTGAAAAGCTACATACATAATAAGGTCCCGATCAGGATCGGTATGGCCGGCGTAGGTAAACTGGCTGAGATCAACGAAGTATACGGGTATCATATCGGAAATATGATCCTTCAGCATTTCGGAAGATATCTGATGGAACATGTGACAAACCGTGGCGGATCATACCGCCTTGACGGATCAAGGTTTGCAATTATATCCACATTGTTGGATGAAAAACAGCTCGCTCAATCCTATGAGGATATGCGGGAACATTTCCGCAAAGGTATCAAACTGGATAATCTTAATATAATCCTTGAATTGAATGCGGGAATGCTTTCGCTGAACGACTTCAACGTGGATGACCAGACGGTTTATTCCTGTCTGAACATGGCTTATGAGGAGTCAAAACTCAATAAACACGGAGATCTGGTCACTTTCCGTAACGAACTGACAACCGAGAGCCGCAAAAGGCTTGAAATGCTGCATAAGATAAGAGCATCGATCGCAAAAGATTTCAGCGGTTTCTATCTTGTATATCAGCCGGTTGTGGATGCTGCGACTGAGAAACTGATCGGTGCAGAAGCTCTTCTGCGTTGGAGAAATGAAGAATACGGAACCGTACCTCCGGATATTTTCATTCCATTTCTTGAGAAAGACCCGCTGTTTCCCAAATTGGGTGAGTGGATCATGGAAACGGCGTTGCGTGATGCTCAGAAAGTGATGGAATACGTTCCCGGATTTGTTATCAATGTCAATCTTTCCTATGCACAGATGGAGAAAGCTGACTTTACCGATATCGTCTGGAACACCGTCTGGAGAACCGGATTCCCGCAGGAACAGTTATGCCTTGAAGTTACGGAACGCTGCCGCCTTCTTGACATGGAGCTGCTGAAAAATGTCATTGTTACTCTCAGAGCGGGAGGTATACGCATAGCACTTGACGATTTCGGTACCGGTTTCTCATCTGTAGGATTGGTGAAGAACTTACCGTTTGATACAATAAAGATCGATCGTAGTTTTGTTCAGAATATTGAACAGGACGAAAGAGAAAAGAGCCTTTTGAACAATTTTACCGACATGGCCAGTACATATGGAGCCAAGGTGTGCGTGGAAGGTATCGAAACATCCGGGATGTGCGATATCATCAGAGATTACGGTGTTCACAGTTTCCAGGGATATTACTATTCAAAACCTCTGCCGATCGATGAATTCATGAGCAGGGTAGAGAACGGACCGGAATGCTTTGCAAGGGCGAAACAATAACGGTCATTATCCTTCGGCTTTTTCTATAACCATATCAGAAAGTGCGTATCGGATCACTTCTTCCGGTTTTGAGGAGGGAGTGATCCATTCGTTTATCATATCTTTCGGCAGCATAAGAGGCATTCGGTCATGGATCCTCTCCAGTTCAACTGTCGGTTCTTTTGTAAGCACGACAAAAACCGGATAACCGTCTTCAATGCGATAGAGGCCACACAACCAGGTCGCTGTACTGCCTGTGGGCTGGATGGCATACTTGCTGCCCGTTTTTACTTTTCCGTCCGGACTTTTGAAATGTTCCCATTCATAATAGCAGGAAGCGGGAATGATACATCTGCGGGACTTCCAGGCATCCCTGAAGGTGGGCTTGATCGCGGCGGTCTCGACCCTTGCATTGAAAATGGTCCGCTTATTGTCCTGGGCCATAAAACCCCATTGCATCGGAAAGGCACTCCGGTGTCCTTTGGAATCCGGAGCAATGACCGGAACGATATCCGAAGGGCGTACTTCACCTGATGTTACCAGCGGCCTTCCGTGGGTTTCGGTGAATTTGGCAGCAAGTGCGGAATGGGAAATAACATCGAGTATATCGTCTATTCCGTCAAGATCTTTTTCGAGACAGTATCTGCAACACATGGGCACTCCTTTTATGAACGATCATCTATAAGATCGATATTCACGTCGTTAATTTCGGTTTCTGCATCACTATCCGCCATGACTTCGGCTTCTTTTGACGAGATCACTTCGCTGAAGCCTTTCAATGCATCGAACGGGCTGAATATCTTGGCACGTCTTGAAAGCTCCATGGGCGGATGTTTGATCGAAAAACCGTCGAGTTTGTCGTGTACGGGTTTCCCTCTTTCAATGACAGCCCGGTACCTGAAAGAGGAAGGGAGCGCAGAAACGCTTATCTTTTCGATCATGCTTATCACCTCCGGTTCCTTAACAGACCGGGGGATCTTTATGCGCGATGTCCTCCGATCTGGGTATTTCTTGATATGGTTGTGGCTCCTTCCAGCAGATTAAGGCCTTTTACGAGAGAATTCGCACCGTATCTGGTCCTCACATCCAGGAGAGCCGCATGCAGTTTCTTTTCTTTATCCAATGCGTCATAATCCGTAAACAGATCCATCTGATACATTCCTTCATCGTTTTTAACATCGCAGGCACATACGCCGAGCCGTCTGAAGAGGATCCTGTGGTCGCTTTTCTTTATGATGTCGGGCATGACTGCTTCGGTTACAAGCCTTGAGTTGTTGGTGACGGCAGACAATCTGACGGTTCCGTTGGAATGAGCGGGATGAAGCCTCCCGTACCAGTCGACGGAAAGTTGTCCGTCGTAGTTGGGGCAGTATTCCAGACTTTTGTAATCGTAGCTTACCCACCACGTAAATCTGGAAGAAACCAGGTTCTTCCTGTACATGTCACAGCACAGGACATCGATCATTTCTTCAAAGACAATGCAGGCTTCGTCGTATTTGTAGGGGCGGGGGAGAACCTGCCCGTGGGAAAGAGAGTGGTTGTCGCTCTTGTAATGCTTGATGTCGTACATGGTGACCGGCTCGATACCCCAGGCGTGGTCGATAAGTATCTCGGCGTCGATGCCGAAGGTCTTGTAGAACCATTCTTCATCCCATTGGGAACGTTCGGCGATGTCTCCCATGGTAAACATGTGGTTGTTGGCAAGTCTGCTTGCCTTGCCGTAACCGATCTGCCAGAAGTCCGTAAGAGGCCGGTGATCCCATAAGAGATACCTGTAGGATTCTTCGGTAAGGGCTGCGATCCTGACACCGTCTTTGTCGGCCGGGGATCTCTTCGCCACTATATCCATGGCGATCTTGGCAAGATACAGGTTTGTCCCGATCCCTACCGTTGCGGTAATCCCTGTGGTATTGAGGACATCCCTGATCATGGTGAGTGCCATGACATGTTCGGGCGGCAGCCCGGATTCTGCCGAGGCAGTCAAATAGAAATGGAGATATGGCGTGCAGTCGATAAAACACTCATCGATACTGTATATATGGACATCTTCCGGGGATACGTATTTAAGGTATGTCTCGTATATCTTGGCCGAGACCTGTTCGTATTTTGCCATGCGGGGAACCGCGGTGATATACCGGACGCAGGTGTGGTGCAGCTGCTCATATTTTCTGATGGCCTGTTTGGCCTCGAAGAGTCTCGGGCGGCTTGGTACACCGATAGCTTTCAGAGCGGGAGAAACCGCAAGACATATGGTCTGATCCGAGCGACTTGAATCCGCCACAAGAAGCTTGGCCGTAAGCGGGTCGAGTCCTCTGGCTACACATTCGACCGAAGCATAGAAGCTCTTCATGTCTATGGCAATATAGGTACGCCGGAAATTTTCAATACCGGAAACAGTAAGCCTGTTGTCTGCAGCATCCATATGATCAAGCCATCAGGGCCTCGGGAAGGAGTGCTCTGTCATCGATATAGTAATCGCAGGTGATCTTTCGCGAATTGTTGCCGTATTGTTCGACTATTTCGGGAAGATTGTCATTGACCGCATCGAAGGACAGTCCCTGCTCACGGCACCAGGAAACCGCCTTGTCAAGGGCCTCGCCGGCGCGGCACGTCCAGAGGATGAGCTTGTTGCCCGACTGCTTCTGGGCACGCAGAAACTCGATCAGCGGCCGGTTGGGCTCACCAAGCTCCGGCCAGTTGCTGAAGCAGAGCGTACCGTCGAAATCAACGGCAATGATCTGATACGATGCATCCATAACGTGCTCCTTTCTGCGAAAGTCATTGCAACCGTTTTCACCGGATCACAATGTTTTGGTTGTGCTAAACGCTGTATTCTGAGATTTTTATCTGTAGCTGACGAAATATTACCAAATTGAGAGTACGAAATATCGGACTCAGTTCAAGACCCTGCCGAAGATACGGAATGAATCATTTTCATGCACCTGAATGGGTGCATATTTTTCGTTCAGAGATAACAGGAATACTTTTCCGTCTTCTTCATGGTATTTTTTACAGAAGGCATCCCCGTTGAGATAAAAAATGCCGATATTGCCGCTGGTAAGGCTGCTCTGCTGCTTTACCCAGACAATGCTCTTGTCTTTGTAGCGTGGTTCCATGCTGTCGCCGGAAATGTGAAGCCCGAAATTGGCTTCCCGCGAAACATCGTCACCGACTTCTTTCCACTGATAATCGTCACTGTCGAGAAAATTGCCGGTTCCTGCGGATACACGGTTCTCATAGAGCTTCAGGCGGCGGGGAACGATGGAAATGACTTCGGCAGGGTGCCTGTCATATTTGTGCGAGCCGATGAGCAGTGAAGCATAGTCGTTGAGCTTATCCCGGCCTTCATCGTTGAGCGAGGCGAAAGGGTTGTACGGATTCTCTCCGTACAGGGCTTCGTAAATATCGGTAATGCCGAGGATCCTGCATATTTCGACAAATGTCATGATGCCCGGTTCGGCAAGCCCCTTTTCCCAGCTGGATATGGTCTTATAACTGTAATCATAACCATGTTCGGCAAGCTTCTCAGCCAGAACGGGCTGTGTCATCCCGTTCTTTTTTCTGTTGACGGCGATAATATTTCCGATCGAATTCATATCTACCTCCGGCAGTCGTATTTTATTACGGTTCGTTTTTGTGTATTACAGAATAACACAGGTTGGGAAAATTTGCAAGAAAAATCTTAAAAAAATAGATAAAATAGAATTATACAAATTAAAAATCTAATTATAGTAGATTTGCTACATGACGATACCGGTATAAAGAAGTAAAATAAAGGTCAAAAAAAGAAAAAGGAGATTGACAACACTAACGGTCGTTAGTATAATAACTAACAGTCAGAAGCAAAACTGAATTAGACCGGGAGTGATACAGGATGAACAGAAAAGAAGAGATCATTTATGCCACGCTGGAACTTGCGTCTGTTAACGGAATGAAAGGCATATCCATGTCGCAGATCGCAGATAAAGTGGGGATAAAAGCACCGTCTTTATACAATCATTTTAAATCCAAGGAAGAACTTATCCATGAGATGTATGAATTTTTAAGAGCCCGGGCAAGTGACAACGCAAAGAGCGTACCGGCCGACTATGTAAAACTGTTTGAGGATAAGAGTCTTGAAGAGATATTGTCGGATTCCGTATCGACTTATCTCGGAATGGTATCGGATAAGAATATGCTGCGGTTCTTCAAGGTGCTTTATTCCGAAAGGTCGACCGATGCTGCGGCCGCACGGATCATGGTCGAGGAGACGGAACGTATGCTGGCCCGGACGAGGGACCTGTTCTATGCACTGGCAGTACATGGAAAAATAAAAACAGCAGATGTTGATGCGGCAGCCATGACATATTCGCTGACGATACATTCGCTGATCGATTACAGGATGGATATGATCACCGCAGGCCTTGCGGATGGAGCCGGTGAGGGCACAGGTCCGGTTCCGGAAAAGATCGCGGCGTTCATAAAATGGTTTGCGGACGAGATCGGAGGACAAGAAGATGAAAAGAAAAATGATTAACTGGCTCGGACTGACCGGTCTGGCGGCACTTATTTCCTATATCGCAGCGATGATCTTCTCACCTCTTGCATTTCCGGGATACAACTGGATGGAACAGGCGGTAAGCGACCTGTCTGCATATTCGGCACCTTCAAAACAGCTTTGGGACAGGATCTCAGCGGTTTACGGGACATGCAGCGTGGTCTGTGCGACCTGCATAGCAATATTTGTATCGGAAAACCGGATATTTTCAAAATTATTCCGCATCGGAATTTACCTGTTCACGGCCATGAACTGGGTGTCGAAAATAGGTTACGGCATGTTTGCTCTTTCGGATGCGGGAAAAGAGATCTCCGGATCTTCCGAGATAATGCATATGATCGTTACTGTACTTGTCGTATTGCTGTCAATTGCATCGCTGGGCGTCCTGGCAGCTGCGAGATGCAGGGACAGGAAAAACAAAGGTATCGGTATATGGGCCGCGGCCGCATTGGCAATGATGTTCATGGGTCCGATAGGAATGGCTTCATTTCCTCCGCAGTATTTCGGCATATTCGAAAGGTTCAGCACGCTCGCGGCAGTGGGATACAATGCGGTCCTCGGCGTTTATCTTTTCAATGGATTTTCGTCTTGACCAAATGTTCTTCAGGTCCGGCAATATCAAGCGTCCGATAACGTGATAAGCAGGTGTTCGTCGGCCACGTCGTTGAACACCTCACATTTTTTACCGGATACATCGTAAACATGTACGATATCCGTGAGAAGTTTCTTCTTTTCGAATTTCGTCACGATATCTTTTGACGATCCGAGTTTCTCAGGTGAAAACCGGATCGTTTTTTCATTTTGAAAAACTGCTGTATACAGGATCTCGGCTTCGACGAGGTCCTGGAAGATATGGCTTCCGTATGATAATTCGGGATTATATCCTGCTTTTGTTTCTTCAGTCTCACATATGATCTCAAATTCGCTTATCTCGGAAAATGATGTGGGTACTCCGAGCTCGGGCGAAGATGTCCCGACCCTGCCCGGAACGATCAGCATCATATGCCTGCCCTGATCGCGGTAATGCCAGTTGATCTTCCCGACAAGCTTTGCGACAAGGCTCTTATCCTTGTAGGGCATATTGTAATATTTTACCGGATCGACATATACTATGATATCAAGCCGGGTTGCCCTGCATATTCCCATGGAGGCACCTATGCTTTCAAGTAAAATATCCTTTTTGGGGATCCTTTTGTGTATCCCTGTTCCCGTTTTTCCCTTCTGTATCTGCAGGGGACGGCACTGAAGCAGGTCAATGGTATAGTCTTCATCCTCGGCAATATTTATCGTAAATTCGGTATCTACAGGATATTCGTACTCTTCCTGAATACAGCTGAGCATTCTTTTCATCTGCTCCATCAGTGTTTCATTGGCTACAAGTCCTTTACATGAAATAAACTTTACCTCCATGTCTCTTCCGCTTTCACGGAGCGAGTACTCGGCCTGATAATCGTGTTCTAACAGTATCCTGCCGAGATAATACGGAATATCTGCCTCCAATTCTGCGAGTGTCAGCCTTTTCAGCGCCTTTTCGGTCATATTTATGACTTCGGCCTTGCCCTGCGAGAATTTATGCTTATCGGCGGAAGATGAGTATAAAGATCTCTCGGGCATATCGAGATTCACTATTCTAGGATAAGAACCTTCGGTCCTGTCAACTGCCGACGTACCGAGTCCCATAACGAGCCTGAGCATACCGACTGTAGGATCGGCGTCCTTCATTATACGGTAAGGACTGTAGGAATACCCGACACCCGCGGCACACGGCATATAGTTGGAACCGTAATATGAACCCGATACACGCTGTATGAGCAGCGCCATCTGCTCGTCACGTTTATCGAGACCCCTCCTCTTACGGTAATCAAGTGCAGAAAGGCTCATGGAGCTTGCATAAACAACCTTGATCGCATGCTCGAATTCATCCAGCCGCTCATCAAGAGTGCCGCGGTTGATGCAGAATACAGACTCATATTTGCCAGCAAATGCATTTCCGAAGCCGTCCTCCAAAATACTGCTCGAGCGGATGATGTACGGATCCTGGCCGTAGTATTCGATTATCCTGACAAACAACTCACGCATGGTATCGGAAAATGTTCCTGTCATTATCTTATCGGCAAATTCGCCGGCGAGTTCAAAATACCCCTCTTCAGTACGCTGTTTTATCCGGATATCCCACAGGTTATTGTCGACTATATAGGTGTAATATACGTCCGAACCGACATAGAAAGAATCATGCGGTTCAAGAACATCGCTGATATCCGGTTCGTTGTTTCTGATGATCGCCCGTGCGAGCAGCATTCCGCATGCCTTACCGCCGATCATGCCGGTACCGATCATATGATCCCTGACCGCAAAATAATCTTCGGGTGTAAAATGTTTCTTAACCATCCGGCGCATCTTCTCATCGCGCGTCATCATGATATCGCACATCGTGGCGCAATCATCCGTTACATCCAGACCGCTGTCTCGCTGCAGTTTTACTCGGTTGAAAAATCTGTCCCATGAATCGGAATACTGTTCCTGCGCGGAACGCTGTGCCCGGCCGAGCGCTTGGTAGAATCTGCTTGATTTCACCCCGTCAAGGATCGGACGGAATTCGCCGCTCTCGGGATCGAAAGTATGCGGAAGGAACATTGTCTCGGAATTACGCTTCCATACCTTTTCCGGTCGTACGTAAATGCTTTTGCTGTCGGAATAAACATCAAAGAACAGCTGTGTGGTATTGAGGATCTTATTGACTGCCTGTACCGAATGCTTGCCGCGGATTATCGGAAAGAAAGCTACCGTGTCGAGAATAAACAGGAAAGGACAGGTAACCCGGAAGAAATTTCCCATCATCAGATCGGTGGCCCATGCTGTCTGCAGCTCGGATAAACAGTCAAAAACGTAGAAAGCATCCTTACCTTCTTCTTCGATAACATTATGGATGCTCACCGTAAAGTTCTCGAACCTGTGTGACAGGGGAATCTCGACCTTCTTGATCTTCGGGCTGTCTTTAAGCAGCGGTTCATGACTCGCAAATCTGAAATATATGATATTTCTCTTATCTTTTATGGCCTGTTTGATATACGGTTCCATAAACAATTTGAACTGTGAGAGCTCGGAAACCCGCCATACAACATTATCCCCGAGTCTTATACTGTCGAGTGCCTCGTCCATTTCGGGTATACCGCTTTTTATTCTGTCAAATGCCGCCATATTACCGTGCTCCTTTCCCTGCCCGATGTATACAAGATGTGAAAAAAGAAAAGGCGCTGTGACACAGTAACTGAGTCAAAACGCCTTTGTTTGTCTATAAGTATACATTACAGAGTTATTTTGTCAAGTCGGTTTATCATCCTGAAATCTCGACAGATGCTCGAACGGAAGGATCTGCCGGCCTCGGAACAGTCCGCAGCCGTCGTTGATCAGCTGGTTGTTATAAGCTTTGAACATATTTACATTTACATCGGCAAGTTCAAGTTCCTGTAGGTTGCGCAGCCGCTCATATGCATCATCATATATCTTGCAGGCGCCGGGCGGGATGATATCCCGTCTTGTACGGCTCTCTTCCTGGCTTTTCTCGTATCCGAAATGATTTGCTGTCCCTATTTCGGCAAGATCGTCCATATCCTTCGTCCGCAGCTGAACCTCCGTATAACACCGGGCATGGTTGTCATAAAGCGTTATGTGCAGCGATCTGTAACCCGAAGGACGCGGAGTGCGGACATAATCCCTGTAATACTGACGGATATTGTCATCAAGACCGGTCACGCCGTTATCATCCGTATATCCTGACAGCTCAGGCGTAAATCCTCTTTCTTCCAGGAATCCCGGCAGAACATCCGCTATTTCGTAGAGATATTTTAATTCGCGTTCCTCGTAGCTTTCCCCTTCCGAAACGTGGCACATGGGCAGTGATATCACGATCCGGTATGCGATCAGATCCCTGAAACAGTTCAGATTATCCTTGATCTGGGCTTCGCTCGGAAATCTGCCATTCTCTTTATAAAAATCATAAATGTATTCAAGGATATATCCGTTGAACTTTTCTTCGGACCTTATCAGTGATTTGATCCTTCCCTTGAACGAAAAAGCCAGAAAAGGATATTTTCGGGTCATATACAGGTAAAATTCCTTGATCCGCTGGGATTGCGAAGTAAGGAAATCGGTATGTTCCAGTAGTTCTATGATCTGTATCAGGAAATTACTGTGAGCGAGATCAACAGAATTTTGTGACTCCAATGCCTCTTTTTTCAGATCTGCCGAGTATCTGAGCAGGATCTTTAAAACAGTGTCCCCCGAGAACAGATAGTCATTCAGTGTTATCATATAGTTCAGCCTTTCCGGATCGTTTGCCCCAATGAAAGAATCAGTGAAAAAGATAAATCAGAACCGTGATATAAAAATATGGGCTTGACAAATAGTCAGGCCCTTGTTAATACTGAATCGAGGTGACGTGACTTGAACACGCGGCCTCTACGTCCCGAACGTAGCGCTCTACCAAACTGAGCCACACCTCGATTGATCGCGTAGCAATCAAACATTGATATTATGGTACTTTTGATCGAAAATGTCAAGTGATTTTTATAATCCCCCGGAAATGTGGAAAAAGCAGGTAATATTGTTATGAACAGGTTGAAAACGATAGCCTTTATTGCAGTCGAAGCGGTTCTGTATACCGTATTTGTGTATCTTGATATTACCGGTGGAAGCGCAGATGCTTCTTCGTCCGTTAAATTCGCTTCGATCCTGATATGCGCAGCTGTAGCCGTCGGTGAAGCGGTCAAAGCCGTGACAGGTGCCGGAGAAGTGCCGGAAGCCGTGCCGGGCAACAGGGAAATGCCGAAATCTGCCGACCGTGAGAAAATAAGATACACAGGCCCGGTCCTGCTTGGCGCAGCACTGTTGTGTACGGTGTTTGCGGACCGTTTTCTCCTTTTTGAAAGCAGCATTCTTCCGGGGATCATCAGTTTCTGCTTAGTTCAGACAATATATCTGTTTGTGATCACCGGTGCGAATTTAAGGCAATTTCTGACGGTTTTTGGGATCAGGCTCGCATGCAGTGCGGCAGGAGCAGTATTTTTATCGGGACTTGCCGGAGGGGACAGATTGCTTGCGGCAGTTGTCTGCTTCTATGGGATCTCATTTGTCGGAAATATCGTGCATATTGTCGTATCGATCGTCAGATCGCATACAGGAGCGATAAAACCGCCGTGCCTGTTCGCAAAACCCGGTTTATTTGCGACCGGATTGATATTATTTTTATTGTGTGACATCAATGTGCTTATCTACAATCTGAACGGGTATGCGGGCGCAGGTGCAGGTGTGCCGGTATGGCTGGTAAATGCTGCGTCGATCCTTATGTGGGTGTTTTATCTGCCGTCCCAGATCATGATAGTCCTGAGTGGGAGCGGGATGCAGGGTATAAACAGAGCCGATGGATTTACGAGAGCCCGGTTAAGAAAATGATTGAATAATCTTGTTTTCTGTGCTATTATTTTCGATACGGAATCATCCGGCGCTTTTTCGAAATGTTTACGAACAGGAGAAAAAGAATGAACGCACAGGATGACAAAATGATGTACAGACTGTTTCTGACTGCAGTCGAAAAACAGGTAAGATCAAAGGCGGGCCCGGATCCGACGATCGAGCTCGGCAAGGTTTTGAAGAACAATTCCGTTGAATTTGATACGATAATGATACGGGAGAAAGACGAAGACATCGTTCCCAATATTTTCCTTACTTCCTACTACAGGCAATATATCGAAGGAAGATCGGTCGAAAGCATCGCGGAAGAGATCATCGGGATATATTCCGAAAATAAGGATCGTTTCGACATGAGCCGTCTGGGAGACCTGAGTTTTGAGTTCTTTAAAGACCGCATATTTTTCAAGCTTGTCAACGAGGACATGAACCGGAAACTTATCGAGGATCTGCCGTACGTCAGGACAGGAAATCTTATTTTAATCTTTGCATGCCTTATAGAACATGATCCTTCGGGCATCGCTTCGATCAGGATAAACAATTCACTTATGAAAAAATGGAATATCGATGTAAAAACCCTTCTGGAAACTGCTGCGGAGAACACTATCCGTTTGTTTCCCCCGAAAGTGTTTGAACTCGAGAGCCGTAACATCAACCTGCTGCTGAGCCACAGGCTGAAAGACGCGGAGATCGAGGATCTGCTTGAAGGCGAGGATCTTGGCAATGAGGGTGAAAATGATCATGAAAATGATCGGGAAGATGAGGCCGGTAACAGCCGCGTCTGGATCCCGGACGATATTCCCGCGATGTTCGTACTGACCAACAAAGACGGTGTGGACGGCGCGACGTGCATTGTTTACAGAGGACTCCTCGAAAGGATCAAAAGGCGTCTCGGGAGAGGGTTTTACATTATTCCGAGTTCAGTGCATGAGGTTCTGATCCTGCCCGAGAATTCGGGATATGACAAAGAATCCCTTGAAAATATCGTTTCCGAGGTAAATTCCACCGTTTTATCACCGATGGATATCCTGTCGGAGAAGGTGTATTATTATCCTGACGACTGTTTTGCGGTATAGTGTCGGAAATGTCTGTCATCATGATCCCCGGGGAAAGAGAAGATCTTTCTCCGGGGATCCGGGTTTTAGTGACAAGCGAATGGTCATCACACGATGGTCACTATTCATTAATGCGAATATATTGAAATCTTTACTTCGGCGTTATATAATGATTGCAATGTTGTCCGTGTGCCCGTGGAAAGTGGGTATCTGATCTTGCATGCGGAAACGTGGGAAACATTATTTACGGAAAAAGGGAGAATTGACAAATGTCAGAGAAAAAACTGAAACTGCTTATCATCAATCCGGGTTCGACTTCGACCAAGGTGAGCCTGTTTGAGGATAAGACATCACTGTTCGAAAAGAGTCTGTTCCATGATGCGCCGGAATTGCTGAAATATCCGCATGTTAACGATCAGATTCCTTTTCGTTACCAGGTAATACTTGATATGCTCAAAAGCTACGGTACCGATCCGGCAGATATAGATATTTTTGTCGGAAGAGGCGGAAGCGCTTATTCACAGCCAGGAGGCGTGACCAGGATCGACGAGAGACTGTATAACGACACGGTTGCCGCAGTAGGAGGAAGTGAGCATCCCGCAAAGCTGGGAGTCATGCTTGCATGGAAATTTGCGACTGAATACGGAAAAGAAGCTTATACCCTCAACCCGACCAATGTTGATGAATATTGTGATTATGCAAGACTCACGGGTATAAGGGGAGTATACAGGATATCCCATTCGCATGTACTCAACCAGAAAGCGGTTGCGGAATACCATGCCGAGAAGATCGGCAAAAAGTACGAGGAATGCAATTTTATCGTTGCGCATATTGACGGCGGGATAACTGTGAGCGCACATGAAAAAGGCAAAATGGTCGACGGCAACATGGGAGCTGACGGAGAGGGAACCTTCACCCCTACAAGGATCGGAAGCGTGCCGGTACTTGCGCTTCTTGACTATATCGAGGCTCATTCGGTAAGTGATGTGAGACTTATGTGTTCACGTGCGGGAGGATTTGTGAGTCTGTTCGGAACATCTGATTCCGACAAGATCCATGCGCTGGTCGAAGCCGGAGACAAAAAGGCTTCACTTGTCTGGAACACGATGATCTACCAGATATGCAAGCAGATCGGAGAAATGAGCGCCGTATTGTGCGGAAAAGTTGACGGGATCCTGCTTACAGGCGGATTGATGCGCTTTGAAGATATCCGTGAAGGAATCGAGAAACGCTGCGGGTTTATCGCTCCTGTGAGTGTATATCCCGGTGAAATGGAACAGGAAGCGCTGGCATTATCGGTACTTAAGGCACTTCAGGGGGAAGCGCCGATACTGACATACTCGGGCAAGCCCGTATGGGACGGGTTTGAAGGGCTGGATCTTTAATACCCGAGGGGATTTGAATGACATCAGCAGAAAAGGAGGCTATCCATGAGCATAATCGATAAAATAAAAGCAAAAGCACGTGAAAATGTTAAGACTATTGTACTTCCTGAAGGTGATGAGCCCCGTACCGTGCAGGCCGCCGCACTGATCAGGGACAGAGGACTTGCAAGACCCGTACTGCTGGGCAATATTGAGAAGATCAATGAAACGGCCGCAAATACCGGAACGGATATCAGCGGGATCGAGCTGATCGACCCGATCGGCAGCCCCAAAGCGGCCGGATATGCCGAAACTCTGTATGAGCTGCGTAAGGCCAAGGGTGTAACTATGGAAGATGCCTCGAAAATGGTCGCAGATCCTATGTATTATGCGGTAATGATGGTGAAATCGGGCGATGCCGACGGCCTTGTATCAGGTGCCGTTCATACTACAGGCGATATGCTCCGTCCGGCATTGCAGATCATAAAGACCGCACCGGGCGTCAAGGTGGTTTCGTCGAGCTTCCTTATGGATTTTCCGAATAAAAATATCGGGTATGACGGACTTCTCGTATATTCAGACTGCGTTGTAATGCCTTGCCCGACAGCGGAAGAACTGGCATGCATAGCCGTTTGCGCCGCACGTACCGCACACGACCTGTGCGGAGTGGAGACTCCTAAGGTAGCACTTCTGTCATTTTCGACAAAGGGAAGCGCCAAACATGAACTTGTAACCAAGGTACAGGAGGCGACAGCTCTTGCGCACGAGATGGCACCCGAACTTATCCTTGACGGTGAGCTTCAGTTTGATGCGGCTCTTATTCCCGAGATAGGAGAATCAAAGGCCAAAGGCAGCCCGGTTGCCGGACATGCCAATGTGCTTGTCTTCCCGGATCTGCAGGCCGGCAATATCGGCTACAAGATCACACAGAGACTCGGCGGGGCAGAGGCGGTAGCGGTACTCCAGGGACTTGCAAAACCCTGCAACGACCTCTCGCGCGGCTGCTCAGTTGAAGATATAGTTACAACGGTTGCGCTGACTGCGGTGCAGGCACAGAGTGTATGAAAAATATGGAGGTGCGTATGAAGAAGAAATTATTGGCGATCCTGGTGTTCGCTATGGCATTGCTGTCATTTCAGGGACTGTGGAATGCTCCGCAGATGCAGCTGCAGGTACAGGCTGCGTCACCGAAACTCAGCAAGACCAAGAAGACACTTTATGTGGGCGATGATTTTAAGCTTACGCTGAAAAATGCCACAGGAAAAGTAAAATATAAATCGACTGACAAGAAGATCGTTACGGTTACCAAAAAAGGCGTTGTTACAGCAGTTGCGCCCGGTAAGGCGAAGATCAAAGTAACTTACAAGGGAAAAACCTACAAGTGCAAGATCACGGTAAAGAAGGCTAAAGTAACAACCCCTGAACCGACAGCGGCTCCCAAGCCCACAGCTCCGGAACCTACGACTGTACCTAAGCCTACGGATGAGCCGGAACCCACATATGTTCCCGATCCCACATATGTTCCCGATCCTGTGATCATATCGGAACCTACCGGTGTACCGGAGCCTACGTATGTTCCTGAACCTACATATGAGCCGGAACCTACAGCAGCACCTACAGCAGCACCGGAGCCTACGGCTGCTCCCGAGCCGACAGCTGAACCTGAACCCACAACAACACCCGAACCGACAGCTGAACCGACTCCGACAGCTGAGCCTGAGCCCACAACAACACCTGAGCCCACGGTCGAGCCCGAGCCCGAAATCCCCGCATACCTTACCATTACCGATGATGAGGTATATAACGCGATCATGGCTCTGCAGAGTGAATATCCCGAAGGAACGCCCTGGACCAATGCGAATACTTACAGCTGGGGACCCGACGTGGCAATGACTCTTGGTTACGGAGGATTCGGCGGCGGATGCCAGGCATTTGCAATGCTGGCAAGTGATGCTGCGTTCGGAAACGCGCCGGCTTATAAATTTACCGATCCCGCATATATCAGTGCCGGAGCTATCCTGCGCATCAACAACGATTCACACTCGGTTGTTGTCCTGAAGGTCGACGGTAACATGATCACCATCGCCGAGGGTAATTACAACTCTTCGGTTCACTGGGGAAGAGTGATAGACATAACAAATTGCGGCTTTGTATTCGGATACACAAGACGGCCGATCGAATAAAAAAATAAAGGCATCTGCACGAACAGAAGTGCAGATGCCTTATTTACGTCAGTTCTTTTTATTGACATCAATATAGCTGTACAGCGTATATTTTGATATTCCGAAGTATTTTGATACCTTGTCGCCGGATTTCGTGATGAGGAAAGCGCCGCTGTCGTTCAGGAAGCGGATCGCCTGAGTCTTCTCCTCTTTGGTCATGTAAGCGACCGGCTTGCCGAAAGGCTTGACCGAACGTTCGATCAGATCGTCGAGCAGTTCGTTGACATCATTGGTGATCTTCTCGGCTTCCTCCGTCTGTTCGGAATTGGAAGTTACGGAAGTCAGCGAACCTGCGGCCATTATAAGACCTGTAATGTCAAAGTTGATGGAGAGGATATATCTGACCTTGCCTTCTTCATCCCGGATATAAATGGTGCTCGATTTCAATGTTCTTCCGTCTTTTGTCTGGGTATGATAACCGAGCCGGTCGGTCAGGGTCTCCGGATCGGAATTCAGGGCCTCAAGCACAACGTGCGAAGGACCGTCGCCGATCTTGCGATTGCTGACATGCCCGTTCTCGATGTAGACGATCGAGGAAGAAAGTTTTTCGACGCTCAGATCGTGTATCAGTACTTCACAGTTTGAACCGAACTGTACAGCGATCGCGTGAGCGATATTTTTCAAAGAATCTAAATTCATGCGGTACCTTTCATTTCTTGCTTATTTGGTTCCGTACAGACGATCTCCGCAGTCTCCGAGACCGGGAACGATGTAGGCGTTTTCGTTGAGCTTCTCATCAACAACAGCGCACCATACGGGAATTTCGGGATAAACCTTGTGGAAAGCTTCGATACCTTCCGGAGCAGCTATCATGCTTACCCAGCGGATGTTCTTGCAGCCGCGCTTCTTGATAAACTGTGTTGCGGCGATCGCCGAACCGCCCGTGGCAAGCATGGGGTCGAGAAGGATTACTTCACTTTCGGCCACATCTTCGGGCAGCTTGCAGTAGTATTCGATGGGCTGGTGGGTATCGTGATCACGGTAAAGACCTATGTGGCCTACACGTACCTGAGGAAGGATCTTGAGCATTCCGTCGACCATACCGAGTCCGGCACGAAGAACGGGAACGAGAGTGATCTTTCTCTTATGTGTGAGAACCTTGGTCATACATTTGCAGATGGGTGTTTCAACTTCGATCTCCTCAAGCTCAAAATCCCTTGTAACTTCATAAGCCATAAGCATTGAGATCTCTGATACAAGCTCACGGAAATCTTTCGTGGATGTGTTTTTGTCTCTTAAAAGGGATGTTTTGTGCTGAATGAGCGGATGATCAAAAATAAAGGCGTTTTCGTATTTCTGTTCCATGACAACCTCCTCATATTTTGTTGGTTAAGATTCTATCACACAAAATTTTTTTTGTACAGATAAAATATTGTAAACAAAATAAATTATTTCATACTACCCCTTTTCGGATAAATGTGCTACAATAGCTATGAGTGGCTACAATAACGAAAGGGGTATTTCTGATGGATCTTCTAAAAGAACGTATTTTAAAGGACGGAACGGTTAAAGCCGGCAATGTCCTTAAAGTTGACATGTTTCTGAATCATCAGATCGACGTTAAACTGCTTGATGAGATCGGATGCGAATTCAAGAGACTTTTCGGTGACAAACAGATCACCAAGATACTTACCATCGAGGCATCGGGTATTGCTGTGGCCTGTGCCGCGGCTATGCATTTTGACGATGTGCCGGTAGTATTCGCCAAAAAAGCGCAGAGCATCAATCTTGACGGAGAATCGTATTCTACAAAAATAGAATCATTTACCCACAAAAAGGTATATGATGTCATTGTTTCTAAGAAATATATCAAGCCCGATGACAAGATCCTGATCATAGATGACTTTCTTGCCAACGGGTGCGCGCTCCTGGGACTGATCGATCTCGTAAAGAGCGCCGGAGCGAGCGTTGAGGGCATCGGTATCGTTATCGAGAAAGGCTTCCAGAGCGGCGGAAAGACGATAAGGGAAATGGGCCTCAACCTGAAATCGCTGGCAATAATCGACAGCATGGATGATACGACAGGCAAGATCGTTTTCAGGGAATGATCCGGAAACGTAAACAATAACAGGTATTTGGGGGAACGGTATGGAAGAACAGGCTATCGGAAGAGCGGGAGAGGCTGCCGGAAATACTCAGAATACGGCAGGTAATCCGGGAGAAGCCATAAAAAGAGACAGACGAAAGGGCGGAGGCTGGAAAAAGTATGCCGGTTACGGCGTAACCGCATTCCTTGTGATCGCAGCCGCGGTAATCCTGGTGTTTGCGTTTGTCCAGCGTAAGGAATTCAAAACGGGATTTGAAAAGATCAAGAGCGCCGCAGCGCCGATCATTTACGGATCGGTGTTCGCATACCTGATGAATCCCCTTATGAAATTCTTTGAAACCAAGCTCAGACATATATTTTACAAGCGTGCCAAGAACATCACCAGGACCAATAAGGTCATAAGGGTATTGTCTATCATTCTTACGCTGATATTTGTGATCCTGCTGCTGGGTTTCATGATGTATATGCTGATCCCCGAGATCACCAATACCGTATCGACTCTGGTCGAAGAACTGCCTCAGCAGTATCGGAACCTCGAAAAATGGTATCTGGGACTGGAGATCAGAAATACCAAAGCCGGCGCGTTTATGGATAACGGCATAGTCAAAGCCGGTGAATATATCGATGATTTCATCAATAACCGTCTGGTCGAGGTGGCAACCGACATCATCAACCCTGTTCTGTCAGGCGTTAAGAGTTTTTTCGGTGTTATTTACAATGTGTTTATCGGACTGATCTTCTCGATCTATGTTCTCGGATACAAGGAGAAGATCATCGGAATAAGCAAGAAGATCGTTTATTCCCTGCTCAAGCGTAAACGGGCCAACATCCTTGTAAGAGTTACCCGCCAGTGTCATGAAAAATTCACCACTTCATTCACCGGCAAGATCATAGACTCTTTTATCGTCGGTCTGATCTGCTTTTTGGGAATGCTTATCTTTAAAATGCCGTATGCGGTCCTGATCAGCGTTATCGTTGGTGTCACCAACGTAATACCTTTCTTCGGACCTATCATAGGAGCAATACCGGGTTCATTCCTGATATTTGTAGTAAGCCCGATCCATTGTCTGTATTTCGTTATCATGATCATTGTAATACAGCAGCTCGATGCCAACGTGCTCACACCGAAGATCGTCGGTGACAGTATCGGCCTTTCACCGATATGGGTACTGTTCGCATGTGTATTTTTCGGAAGCCTTTGGGGCGTGCTCGGAATGCTGCTTGCGGTTCCGCTTATGGCTTGTATCTACATGATCGTAAAGGAATTCGTCGAATACCGGCTGTACCGACGAGGTTTGGAGACCGGCACGTCATATTACGAGACGCTGGAGTATGAAGATGAAACCGAAGTAATAAGGATCACCACCAACGACGGCACCGTTATTACTCAGAAACATAATGATGAGGAGGATGACGATGACCAGACGGACAAGGCGGATCATCCATCCGGAGGATCTGATGACAGATCGGAGGCCGCAGCCGAGAATACTGCAGCCGCCAATGCCGGCAATGCACATAAGATGACACTGAGCCGCATGCTTTTCAAGAAGATCGGCACTTTTGTAAAGAGAAAACGAGGAGACAAGAAGAAAGATCATGAGTAATTTTTTTAATCCCGAAAATGCTTTTTTTACAGCGGTCAATAAGATCGTGGATACGATATGGCTGTCGATACTGTGGACGATATGTTCGCTGCCGATCATTACGATCGGTCCCGCAAGCTGCGGTCTGTATTATGCGACGGTCAAGGTTACGAGAAGGAACAGAAGTTACGTGACCAAGGAATTCTTCAGGGGTTTCAAACAGAATTTCAAAGTCGGATTTCCGGCATCGATCGTGCTTGCCGCGCTTGCAGTCATCCTTACGATCGATTTCTTCTACGCCAGTGCGGAACTTGAAACCGGAAGTACATTCAGCAAGGTGTATTTTGTGGGTTTTGTGATCGGAACGGTTCTGGTTTCGTTCATTTCGGTCTGGATATTCCCGGTATTGTCAAGATTTACCGTATCGTTCTCACAACTGTTTAAGAGTACACTGACGCTTAGTTCGAGACATTTTATCAGAACACTGATCCTGGTCCTGATCGCGATATTCTGGATCCTGCTGATCAGGATTGCCTTAATGAATGTAGAACTCTTTTCAATACTTGGTCTTCTCCCGTTCTTCGCACCGGGCCTGACCGCATTGATCAGATCCTTTATCATTGAACCCGTTCTGAAGAAATATCAGGGCGAATCTGCCGGTAATCCGGAAGAAACGGGTATCGATGAATGGTATAGAGAATAATATATTTTGTGAGAGGTATTGAGATGATTAACGAAAACGACGCATTGTATGACCTGATGAATTGGGGGGCAATGGAAGCACTGGTTTATTCCGAACATGATGATCCTCACAGCTGGCTCGGGCCGCATGTCACGGACAGGGGTGTACGTTACAGCACATATCAGCCGACCGCAAGATCGATCAAATTATGGATCGGAAGGGATTGCCATGAGATGATCAATGTAGATGATCAGGGCAATTTCTCGGCTCTGGTTCCCGGCTCACAGAGCGAGCCCTACAGATACGAGATAACTTACGACAACGATGATACACAGGAGATTCGCGATCCCTATGCCTTCGGTCCTCAGATAAACGGCGAGGATGAAGACAGGTTCATCAAGGGCATTCATTACGAGATCTATGATAAACTCGGTGCTCACGTGCATCGTATCAACAATGTATGGGGTACATATTTTGCCGTATGGGCACCTAACGCGACCAGAGTCAGCGTAGTGGGCAATTTCAACGGATGGGACGGCCGCAGGCATCCCATGAGAAAGCTGCGTGCTTCGGGCATTTTTGAACTGTTCATCCCCGGAATTGACGAAGGGGAGATGTATAAATTTGAGCTCAAGACCAAGGGCGGGCTTACGTTTTTAAAGACCGACCCGTATGCATTTTACAATGAACTCAGGCCCAATACCGCTTCGATCGTCAGAAGGCTTGATTATGACTGGAAAGACAAGGAGTGGATGAAGAGCCGCAAGAAACAGGATATCAAGAATATGCCTCTCAATATCTATGAGGTTCATCTCGGTTCCTGGATGCGCAAGGGCGAAGGCGACAACGATTTCTATTCATACCGCGAGCTTGCCCCGATGCTTTCAAAATACGTTAAGAAACAGAATTATACACATATCGAGCTGATGCCGATCATGGAGCATCCGTTCGACGGGGCGTGGGGATATCAGGTTTCCGGTTATTATGCCGCAACCTCAAGATACGGTACGCCCCAGGATTTCATGTATTTTATCAACTATCTGCACAATGAGGGAATAGGAGTCATCCTTGACTGGGTACCCGCGCATTTCCCGAGAGATGCATGGTCGCTTTCCAATTTCGACGGCACCTGTTTGTACGAACATCCGGACAAGAGGCTCGGCGAGCATCCCGACTGGGGTACACTGATCTTCAATTTCGGACGTCCCGAGGTTTCGAATTTCCTCATCGCAAATGCATTGTTCTGGGTAGAAAAATATCACGCTGACGGCATCAGGATGGATGCCGTGGCTTCGATGCTGTATCTTGATTACGGACGCCAGAACGGGCAGTGGCTGCCCAACAAGTTCGGAGGAAACGAGAATCTTGAAGCCATCGAACTGCTGAAGCATCTGAATTCCATTTTCCACAAGCGTAAGACCGGCGCGCTGATCATTGCCGAGGAATCGACCGCATGGGCGAAGATAACCGCTCCCGTCGAGGAGGACGGCTTAGGCTTTGATATGAAGTGGAACATGGGCTGGATGAATGATTTTACCTCATACATGAAGCAGGATCCGCTGTTCAGGAAGGGTGTTCACGGACAGCTTACTTTCGGCATGATGTATGCCTACAGCGAGAATTTCATCCTTGTGCTTTCGCATGACGAGGTCGTTCACGGAAAATGTTCGATGCTGAACAAGATGCCCGGTTACAGGGTTGATAAATTTGCGAACTTAAGACTTGCGTATTCGTTCATGATGGGACATCCCGGCAAGAAACTGCTGTTTATGGGCCAGGAATTCGGTCAGGAGCGCGAATGGAGCGAGAGCAGGAGCCTTGACTGGGGCGAGCTTGAAGATGAGCTCCATCTCAAGATGCAGAAGTTCTCTGCGAAGCTGAATGAACTGTATCTGCAGTATCCGGCAATGACAAAACTTGATCAGGAGCCCGAGGGCTTTAAGTGGATGAGCTGCCTTGATGCGGATCACAGTATCGTAAGCTTTATCAGGAGTGACGGTAAACCCGAGAATACACTGCTCTTTGTATGCAATTTCACTCCCATCGTTTATGATAAATTTACACAGGGTGTGCCTTTTGCCGGAACTTACAAGGAAATACTCAACAGTGATTCCACGACTTACGGCGGTCAGGGCAATATCAATCCCAAGGATAAGAAGTCGGCTCCCGTAGCCTGTGACGGACAGGATAATTCGATCACGATCAAGCTGCCGCCTTTGGGATGCGCGATATTTACCTGCACTCCCGAAGAAATAGTCAAAAAGAGAGAACAGAGCAAGGCAAAAGCGGAAAAAGCCGCAAAGAAGGCAGCAAAACCCAAAAACGCTGCAGAGTAACAGCATATAAATTCGGATACCGAGGTTGGAAACAAGATGGCAAGAATGCTGACCGATTATTTCGGCGAGAACACATTTAACGAAGCGACAATGAAGGAAAGACTTCCCGGTGATGTATATCTTTCCCTCAAAGAAACTATTGAGAACGGCGAAGAACTGACTTCAGATATGGCCGAGACCGTGGCGCATGCCATGAAGGACTGGGCGATCGAGAGAGGAGCCACACATTTTACACACTGGTTCCAGCCCATGACCGGAGTTACGGCCGAGAAGCATGATTCCTTCATAAGCCCCGCTCCCGACGGGAAGATCATCATGGAATTTTCGGGCAAGGAGCTGGTCAAAGGCGAACCCGATGCATCGAGTTTCCCTTCCGGGGGCCTGCGTGCAACTTTCGAAGCAAGAGGTTACACAACATGGGATTGCACTTCTCCCGCGTTCTTACGTGAAGACAGCTCGGGCGTTACCCTCTGTATTCCGACCGCTTTCTGCTCTTATACCGGAGAGGCGCTTGACAAGAAGACCCCGCTCCTGCGTTCGATGGATGCCATAGACTGGCAGGCATCAAGGATCATGCACCTGTTCGGGAAGACCGAAGTACAGCATGTCAATGTATGCGTCGGCGCAGAACAGGAGTATTTCCTGATCGACAGGAAGAAGTATCTTCGCCGCGATGATCTGATATTTACCGGAAGAACGCTGTTCGGCGCAATGCCGCCGAAGGGCCAGGAAATGGATGACCATTATTTCGGAGCCATAAAGGAGAGAGTTATCTCGTTCATGCACGAACTGAACGAGGAGCTCTGGAAGCTCGGGATCCTCGCCAAGACGCAGCATAATGAAGCTGCGCCCGCACAGCACGAACTTGCGCCGATATACAGCACCGTCAATATCGAGACCGATCATAATCAGCTTATCATGGAATACATGAAGAAGATCGCAACCCGTCACGGGTTGACCTGTCTGCTTCATGAAAAACCATTCGCGGGCGTTAACGGATCGGGTAAGCATAACAACTGGTCGCTGGTTACCGATACCGGAGAAAACCTTATGAAACCGGGCAAAGAACCGCATGAAAATATGCAGTTCCTGCTTTTTGCGGCCGCTGTGATCAAGGCTGTTGATGAACATGCCGAACTTCTACGTATGGCGGCTTCGTGTCCCGGCAATGATCTGCGACTCGGAGGTGCCGAAGCACCGCCTGCGATCGTTTCGGTATTCATCGGCGAACAGCTGGAGGACATTTTTGCGCAGCTTATCGAAAACGGTAAGGCAACAAGTTCCAAACAGCGAGAAAAGATGAGCATCGGGGCGAGCAAGCTCCCTTATATCAATAAAGACGCCAATGACCGTAACAGGACCTCGACATTTGCCTTTACGGGCAACAAGTTTGAACTCAGAATGGTCGGTTCATCGATGTCGATAGCCGACGCCAATACGGTACTGAATACCGCTGTCGCCGATGCCCTGATGGAAATGGCGGACGAGCTCGAAGAGGCGGAGAATTTTGATACGGCCGTGCTCGAGCTGATATGCCGTACGATCAACGAACATAAAAGAGTGATCTTTAACGGCAACGGCTATGCCCCGGAATGGATCGAAGAGGCTAAAAGACGCGGGCTGCCGAATATTGAGAGTTATGTGGATTCGATCGAGTCGCTTACATTTCCGGAAACGATCGAAGTTTTTGAGAGACATAATGTATTTTCGAGAGCGGAACTCGAAGCAAGAGCGGAGATCAATTATGAGATCTACGCCAAAACGATAATCATCGAAGCCAGAACGATGATCGAGATGGCTTCGCGCAAATTCATACCGGCGTCGGTCAAATATTCGGGTACGCTTTCACAATCAATTGCATCGATCGAGAACGTGACGGTAGGCAAGGACTTTTCGGCTGCCGAACATGAACTGCTGGGATCATGCTGCAAAAATATCAATGCTGCAGTACGTGCCCTTGATATTTTGAAAACCAGAGTGGATGAAGCTTCCGCCATGGAGAATATGAAGGATAAGGCTCTTTTCTGCAGAAAAAGGATCGTTCCTGCGATGGAAGAACTGAGAAAGCCTATAGATGAGTTGGAACTTATAGTTGACTCAAGACTGTGGCCGGTTCCGACCTACGGAGAGCTTATTTTCGAGGTATAAAACAGTAATATAGTAATTAGATTTTTGGAGGAATTAAAATGATACAGGCATGTAATGTCACCTTGAGACTGGGGAAGAGAGCCCTTTTTGAGGATGTAAACATCAAATTCACGGAGGGTAACTGCTACGGTCTTATAGGTGCGAACGGGGCCGGTAAATCAACATTTTTGAAGATACTTTCCGGACAGCTTGAACCGACGAAAGGCGAAGTCGTTATGACGCCGGGACAGCGTCTGTCTTTCCTTGAACAGGATCATTTCAAATATGACGCATACAACGTAATGGATACGGTAATCCTTGGCAACAAGCGTCTCTACGAGATCATGAAAGAGAAGGACGCGATCTATGCAAAGGAAGATTTCACCGATGAAGACGGTATAAGAGCTTCGGAGCTTGAGGCGGAGTTCGCCACCATGAACGGATGGGAAGCGGAAAGTGACGCGGCTACACTCCTGAACGGTCTCGGGGTGGATACCGAATACCATTATCAGATGATGTCGGACATCAACGATACACTTAAGGTCAAGGTACTGCTCGCACAGGCACTTTTCGGCAATCCCGACGTCCTGCTGCTCGACGAGCCCACGAACCACCTCGATCTCGAAGCGATCAGATGGCTGGACGAATTTCTTATCAATTTCGACAATACCGTTATCGTCGTATCTCACGACCGTTATTTCCTGAACAAGGTCTGCACCCAGATCGCGGATATCGATTATTCCAAGATCCAGCTGTATGCGGGCAATTATGATTTCTGGTACGAGTCAAGCCAGCTGATGATCAAGCAGATGAAGGAAGCCAACAAGAAGAAAGAAGAGAAGATCAAGGAACTGCAGGAATTCATCCAGCGTTTCTCGGCCAATGCTTCCAAATCCAAGCAGGCTACTTCGCGTAAAAGGGCTCTCGAAAAGATCGAACTTGACGATATCAAGCCCTCCAGCAGGAAATATCCGTATATCGATTTCAGGCCCAACAGGACTATCGGTAACGAAGTTCTGACGGTTTCAAACATTTCCAAGACCATTGACGGAGTCAAGGTACTTGACAATATCAGCTTCGTTGTGGGACATGACGACAAGATCGCATTTGTCGGAGCCAATACACTTGCCAATACGACACTTTTCAAAATACTGACCGAGGAGATAGAACCCGACGAGGGCAGCTTCAAGTGGGGCGTTACCACAGAGCAGAGTTATTTCCCGAAGGATAATACCGAGGAATTCAAGGGTTCGGAAACCATCGTCGATCATCTGATGCCGTTCTCACCGGTCGATGACCAGCAGTATGTACGCGGATTTTTGGGACGTATGCTCTTTACGGGTGAAGACGGTGTTAAGAAGGTCAATGTACTCTCCGGAGGCGAGAGGGTGCGTGTCATGCTGTCGAAGATGATGATCCTGGGTTCGAATGTGCTCATCATGGATGAGCCGACCAACCACCTCGATATGGAATCGATCACGGCGCTCAACAACGCGCTGATCAAGTTCCCGGGAGTTGTTCTCTTTACCGCACTCGATCATCAGTTTATCCAGACTACCGCCAACCGTATCATGGAAATATTGCCGGACGGCACACTGATAGACAAGATCTCAACTTATGACGATTATCTCGAAAATGATGAAATGGCACGCAGACGTACCGTACTTGCCGTAAATGAAGAGGAAGGCGATGACTAATACAATGGAATTTGGCATAAACAAAAACGGCAGCAAATATGAAGCCGTATTTTATGCCCCGAGAGCGAAGGAAGCAGCCGTTAAGCTGTTCAGACCCGGAGAAGACAAACCGTGCGAAAGCATCAGGATGAACCGGGACAGTTCCGGAAAAGGGCTGTTCTCCTGCGAATTTTCTACAGATTCCGAAGAATATCTTTTTGAAGCCGACGGGAAATATTATCTTGATCCGGCGGCCAGGCAGCTTACCGGAGATGGAAAATTCGGCGCCAATATCAATATTGCCGCCGACAAACAGAGTCATACAAAAAAAGCTCATCCCGAAACCGATAAGAATCCCGGGAATTCCACAGCAGTAAGATGCAGACTGAATGTCGAAAGGCCCGTGGCGGCTCATGACCGAGAAAGCTTCAAACCTGTTGATTTTTCGGATATGTTTATTTACAAGCTGCATGTCAGAGGCTTTACGATGCATCCGTCGTCGGGAGTACGCAACAAGGGAACATTTGCGGGAGTGGCAGAGAAAGTCGGCTATTTGAAGGAACTTGGTGTCAATGCGGTCCTGCTGATGCCCTGCTATGATTTTGACGAGCATATGGACCGGGGATTCGGGCGTGTCGAAAAACTCAATTTCTGGGGTTACGGTGCCGGAAGCCGGTATTTTGCTCCTAAGAGCAGTTATGCCGCTCAGCCCGACCGAGTCTGCGAAGAATTTGCCAAGATGGTGGGCGATCTGCACCGGGCTGGTCTTGCGGTGCTCATGGAAATGGATTTTACCCATGAAACACCCGATATCATCATGCTGGAGGCTCTGAGATACTGGAAGGACGTTTACGGTATCGACGGTTTCAGATTGATCGGAGAATATGCCCCGAAGCGTCTGTTTGCTTCGGATCCCTGTCTTGAAGGAACTCTTCTGATCGCCGGCTCATGGGATGATGACTGCATAAGAACGTACGAAGGTACAACGGGACATCTTGCGGAATGTAATGATACATTTATGATCGGAGTACGCAGATTCATCAAGGGTGATGAAGGCCAGGTAAGGGATTTCTCGGATCTTCTGCGAAGAAATTGTTCCCGTACCGCAAAGATCAACTATCTTGCCGACCACGACGGTTTTACGCTGAATGATGTGTATTCTTATGACGAAAGACACAATGAGGCTAACGGCGAGATGAACATGGACGGCCGTGAGATCAATTACAGCTGGAATTGCGGGGTTGAAGGAGAGACCGGGCGCAGAAACGTACTGAAGCTTCGTATGCGTATGATCAAAAATGCGCTTGCCACGCTCTTCTTAAGTCAGGGAACGCCAATGCTCATGGCTGGAGATGAGTTCGGCAATACACATAAAGGCAACAACAATCCTTATTGCTGCGATAATGAACTCAGCTGGGTTGTCTGGGAGAAAACATCCCGGTCCAGGGAACTGCTGGAATTTACGACAAAACTTGCCGCATTGAGAAAGGAACACAGAGTATTTTCAAATAAGATAGAGCTTGTCGGCACCGATTATATTTACAAAGGATGCCCCGATGTTTCATTCCACGGGACAAGAGCATGGTTCCCCGATTACGGGTATTATTCGAGGACTCTCGGCATGCTCCTGAACGGTGAATATGCCGTGGTGGACCGGAATAAGAGGGATAACTCTTTCTATATAGCATTTAATATGCATTGGGAGGAGCATGAATTTGATCTTCCCGGCAACGGCAAATCGGAGTTCGGTCTGGTCATGACAACCGATGCCGACAATAAGCTGACAGAGAACAGGACCTGCATTATCAAGCCCAGGAGCATTGCTGTGTTTGAGATCAAGGATGTTAAGGCGAAAGGTAATAAGCGTTGAAAGCGATCAAAGTTACGAATATCAAGTCTTTTATGGGAATTTTGTTCTCGGATACCGCATTTGACAGTTTCCTGTTTGTCGAAGGCGATATCAGCGTTGCGATGGATTATCACCTTAGCGGCAGAGTAAACATGAATTTCTTTTCGGAAGATGAACTTGAACAGCTCAGGATGGAAGAATTCATGCGCTGGCAGGATGTTAAGGAAAACATCCGACAGATAATCAAAGGCAGGCGTCTTCCGGTATCCATGAAGCTTGTACTGAAAAAGCCCGGATCCGGCGATATCACGTATATCGTTAACATCAGGTTCGATAACAACAATCTCATGCTGGTCACGGGTGTTTCCCACACGGTATTTACTACCGATAAAAGCGGAGAATTCGAGTGGGACAGGAATATGTGTGGATTTCTTGACAATCACGGCATCGAATACGAAGAAATGTAAAATAAATATAAATTATTAGCACTCTTGCTGTTTGAGTGCTAATTTTTTATTGACAAAGAGTATCGCAGGGTATATTATTATCTCAGACTGCCGTAAGCAATGGAAAAGTCTTACAATGATCCGGGCTTTTTCCGACAGGCTGCGGCATATGAAACGGACGGAGGCATTGTAATATGGAAAAGGGTAATTTATCAATCAATTCGGAAAATATATTTCCGATAATCAAAAAATGGCTGTATTCTGACCATGATATCTTTTACAGAGAGCTGATCTCCAACGGCTGCGATGCTATCACCAAGCTGAAGAAGCTGTCGATGATAGGTGAATTTGAGGAACCGGAAGGTGAAGAGTATCACATTGATGTAGAGGTTTCTCCTGAAGAGAAGACGATCGTTATCAGGGATAACGGTATCGGAATGACTGCCGATGAGGTTAAGGAGTACATTAACCAGATCGCATTCTCCGGAGCTGCCGATTTCCTTGAAAAATACAAGGATAAGGCCAACGATGACCAGATCATAGGTCATTTCGGACTTGGTTTCTATTCATCTTTCATGGTTGCACACAGAGTTACGATCTCATCACTTTCTTATAAAAAGGATGCGAAACCCGTATTCTGGTCTTCAGAAGAAGGCATGGAATTCGAAATGGAAGAAGGCGACAAGAGTGACAGAGGTACCGAGATCACTCTGTATCTGAACGAGGACAGCTATGAGTTTGCCAATGAGTACAGGGCTGAAGAGGTTCTGAAGAAGTATTGCTCGTTCATGCCCATACCCATTTATTTCAAAAATGTCGATAAGCCCGAGGAGAAGGCAGAGACAAAGGATGCCGGGGAAGTAACGGATGCAGAGGTTGATGAGAACGGCGAGGCTAAGGACGTTGATGCATCTGCCAAGAAAGAAGGTCCCAAGCCGCTCAACGATACCGATCCTCTCTGGAACAAGCATCCCAATGAGTGTACCGATGACGAATACAAGGATTTTTACCGCAAAGTATTCCGCGATTACAGGGAGCCGCTGTTCTGGATCCATCTGAACATGGATTATCCGTTCAACCTCAAGGGAATCCTTTATTTCCCGAAGATCAACATTGAGTACGAGAATATCGAAGGCGTTATCAAACTGTACAGCAATCAGGTATTTATTGCCGACAATATCAAGGAAGTCATCCCCGAATTCCTGCTGTTGCTCAAGGGTGTGATCGATTGTCCCGACCTGCCTCTGAACGTTTCGCGAAGCGCATTGCAGAATGACGGTTTTGTCAAGAAGATCTCGGATTATATTACCAAGAAGGTTGCCGACAAGCTGAGCGGAATGTTCAAGACCGACCGTGAGAATTATGAGAAATACTGGGATGATATCAATCCGTTTATCAAATACGGTTTCCTGAAGGATGACAAATTCCGCGAGAAGATGAAGGATTACTTCATTTACAAGAATCTGGAAGGCAAGTTTGTTACCCTGGAGGAGTACATCGAAGCTTCGAAGAAGAGCGGACTGAACAAGGCACAGGACGGCGAAGAAGCATCGAAGGATGAAAATGCTGCGGGTGACAATGAAAATGCCGACAGCCCGGCTGAAAACAATACCGATGCGGGTGAACAGGATGACGGAGCCGATGCGGAAGCAAAGAAGGATAAGGTATACTATGTTACCGACGAGAAGCAGCAGAGCCAGTATATCAACATGTTCAAGGCTGAAGGTCTTGATGCCGTGCTGCTGACTCACAACATCGATCAGCCGTTTATTTCACAGCTTGAAGCAAGCAACGAGAAAGTAAGATTCCTGCGTATCGATGCCGATGTATCGGACAGCGTTAAGGAAGATGTAGGCGAAGACGAATTAAAAGACATCGAGAAGGAACAGAAGGAACTTGAAAAGCTCTTCAGAAAGGTCCTGAACAAAGAAAAGCTTGAAGTCAAAGTTGAGAAACTTAAGTCCGACAAGATTTCCGCAGTGATAACTCTCAGTGAAGAGAGCAGGCGTATGGCTGACATGATGAAGATGTACAGTATGCCGGGAATGGGCGGTGAGGACATGTTCGGAGGCCAGGAGAGCCTGACGCTCAATGCCAACAACCAGCTTGTCAAATTCCTTGCTGAGCATAAGAAGGGCAGAAAAGTCGAACTGATCGTTGCACAGCTGTACGATCTTGCAATGCTCGCTCACAAGCCGCTCGCACCCGAAGCAATGACCGCTTTTGTGGAGCGCAGCAATGAGATCATGGAGATGCTGTCAAAGTAAAGAAGAAACGTAACCGTTCAAAACCATTTTCATTTACAAAGGATATATAACCTAAAGCAAAAACCTGGTATAACATATGGATAAATACGATGAAATTGTCATGTCCAACGTGATGGCTTCCGGTGATTTCGGACTTAATCAGCTGTTACAGGTATGGCGCGATTATTATGATGAGATTTTTGAAGTGAATCTTGCCACAGGGTCATTCCGCACCATGATGGGAGATGACAACGCTTACTGGACGAGGCAGGGCTTTGTTGAGATCGAGGTTATCCTTCTTGCCGAGCAAAGGGTTCATCCCGATGATAAGCAGGCATTTACGGACTTTTTTGATCTCGATATGATCAAAAACAATCTGAAAAGAGGCATCTATGTAAGCAAGCTGAACTTCAGGCTGAAGAATCCCAACGGGGAATATGTCTGGATGAATGTCAAGAATATGATCCCGACTACACAGGATATCGGAGATATCAAGTTCTTTTCATGCTTCAGGCGAGCCGACAAGGAGACTGATGAGTCCTTAAGGCAGCGTCAGGAGATGAGTGACGCGCTTGAGAATGAACGCCAGCTTTCTGCCAGGAAGACAGAACTGATCGATACGATAGCCTCTCACATCAGGTCGCCTTTGAGCGGTATCATCGGAATGGCCGGGCTTGCTGCGGAGGATGTTTCGGATACTGCCGCAACGCAGGAAAGACTGCTCAAGATCAAGGACGAAGCCAGGAGACTCAGCAGGATCCTGACGGAAGTATTGAAGGCCAATCATGCGGATGAGGAGCCGGATGTTGAGTACGATGAACAGCCGGTCAACGAGATCCAGTACATACACGGGGATTCGCTTGCATTCGAGAATGAGGTCAAGGAGAATCAGAGAACGATCCCCGAGAATTTCGCGTATTATTCCGCACTTGATGATGAGATCGGCCAGACCGATATGAGCGGTTATAACTTCAACGGCAAGCGTATTCTGGTATGCGAGGCCAACAGCCTGAATGTGAACGTTGTTACCGAGCTGCTGAATAAGGCCGGGGCCGAGGTGGTTGCGGTTGATAACGGTAAGGCCGCTGTGATCGAATTTGTTTCGAAACCGGCATTTACCTACGATATTGCGCTGATGGGGATCGATACCGAGATCCTCGACGGCAATTCGGCTGCGAAGTGTATAAGGATCTCTGGTAAGGATGATGCGGCCCAGATCCCGCTTTTTGCCGTTACCTCGAAGAATACGCAGGAGGACATCATCAAGGCCTACGAGAGCGGCTTCAGTGCTTTCTTCTCGAAGCCGGTAGACTATAATGTACTGTTCGCCAAGATGGCGGAGCAGATGCAGGGATAAAAAGAAGGGGCTATCGCACACCACTCTCAGTATATCGAAAATTATTTACTGCTTGACATTTACGAAGAAAACCTTTACTATAATCAATGTGCTTTTTTGAAAGCAGTGTGCTGGGATAGCTCAGTCGGTAGAGCGATTGATTCGTAATCAATAGGTCGAGGGTTCAAGTCCCTTTCTCAGCTTTATGATTAAATAGCGGATAAGCTAATGATGTAGCTCTCCGCTATTTTTATATTTACGAATCGGTGGATTTGATATATAATCAAAAGAGGTGGCTTTTGAGATGCTTATGAAAAGCCGTTCATAATTTATACGGAAAGGCAGGACAGGAACGTGGATAATAAAGAGAGAAGAACTGGAACTATTTCAAGGGGAATAAGGTGCCCTATTATCAGGGAAGGTGATGATCTTGCGAAGATCGTGGCCGACAGTGTGCTTGAAGCGGCCGAGTGCGAAGGCTTTGAGTTAAGGGACAGGGACGTTATCGCGGTAACTGAGTCCGTTGTTGCACGTTCGCAGGGCAATTATGCTTCGATCGACGCCATTGCCGAGGACGTGCGTACCAAGCTCGGCGGAGAGACGATAGGCGTTATTTTCCCTATATTGTCGCGTAACAGATTTGCGATCTGCCTGCGCGGTATCGCAAAAGGTGCGAAGAAGATCGTTCTGATGCTCAGTTATCCTTCCGACGAGGTCGGAAATGAACTGGTAAGCCTTGACAAGGTGGATGAGGCCGGAGTTAATCCTTACAGCGACGTTCTGAGTCTTGAGAAGTACCGCGAACTGTTCGGAGTTATCAAGCATCCTTTTACCGGCGTTGATTATGTCGAGTATTACGGCGACCTGATCCGCGGCTGCGGAGCTGAGGTTGAGATCATATTTGCGAACCAGCCGAAGGCTATCCTTGATTACGCTGATCATATCCTGACCTGTGATATACATACAAGAGCAAGGACCAAGAGAATACTGAAGGCAGCAGGCGCCAAGGTGGTTCTGGGTCTTGACGATATCCTGACCGCACCGGTGAACGGAAGCGGCTGCAACGAGAAATATGGACTGCTCGGTTCAAATAAGTCGACCGAGGATAAGATCAAGCTGTTCCCCCGTGACTGCAAACAGCTGGTACTTGACATCCAGAAGAGCATAGCGGACAAAACAGGCAAACACGTAGAGGTAATGGTATACGGAGACGGAGCGTTCAAGGATCCCCAGGGCAAGATCTGGGAACTTGCGGATCCGGTCGTTTCGCCGGCATTTACCGACGGACTTATCGGAACTCCCAATGAGCTGAAACTTAAGTATCTTGCGGACAATGATTTCAAGGATCTTTCGGGAGAAGCTCTGAAAGAGGCAATCTCCGAGAGCATCCGAAAGAAGGACGGTAATCTGAAAGGTAATATGGCTTCACAGGGAACCACACCCAGACAGCTGACCGATCTGATCGGATCGTTATGTGATCTGACAAGCGGTTCGGGTGACAAGGGAACTCCTGTTGTTCTGGTTCAGGGATATTTTGATAATTATACATCGTAACCAGTTACGAAGCAGCTTAAAAATATAATGATCATGGGGCGATGCTATGGGAGAAGCAATCGTTTATTACGAGAATTATACTCCGGTCGGAGATATCACGACACTTGCGATGTGTATCGTGTTTTTGATCCTGATCCATAATTCATTTATTAACAGGACAATGAACTTCTTTTTCCTGCAGCATATCATTTATACACTGATCATATCGGCGCTTTCGGATATGTTGTTCCATATTTCGATGAATTATACCGAAACGCTTCCTCTGATAGTGATATATGCGCTCAGGATGTTGTTCCATATCAGTTTGTTTACGATATTATGTTTGTATATTTTATATGCAAATGAAGCTTTCCAGCTCGAAAAGAAGGTCAGAAAACCGTTTCTGATCGCAATGACGGTGATCTTTGTTACCGCATTTGCCGTCGAGATCATCGGAACGGTATATGGCTTTGGATTCCGCATTTATCCTGATCGTGTTGAAGACAATGATATCTTTATATTCCTCGGTATTTACCTGCTGTTCATGATCACGCTCGGAGTATTGATCGTAAAATACAGAAAAAGGGTTTTCAGACAGGTGTTTATCGGAGTTTCGGCTTCTGCACTGATGTCATTTATACTGATGTGCATGCAGCAAAGGCACGGACAATCATCTTATACCGTAGCGTCCTTTGCGCTTCCGGTGTTCGCATTGCTGTATATGTTACATGCCAACCCGTACGATATCAATCTCGGGACCGTCGGTGAAAAAGCATTCAATGATCTGATCTATGTCGGAACCCGGATCCGGAAAAAGAGCGTACGTGAGCTGTACCTGATGAGTCTGTATCTGCCCGAGCTTGAAGGAATGAAGGGCAAATTGCCCAAGGAGCTTCAGGAATCGGTGAAGGAGTTCATAGGCGGATTCTTTAAATCTCCGACGCTGTTTCAGATCTCGGACGCCCATATGATCATGGTCGTGGATAAAAAGAAAGATCCCGACTATCTGATCAAGAGTCAGGCGATGCTTGCTGCATTTAATGAGCTGTATTCGCAGATGCAGTATGACTACAAGATCGTATATATGGATTCCGACGAAAGACTGAATGTAAATAACGGTTACGTCGATTTTATCCATTATCTTCATGGTAAAATGGATGAGAATTCCATTTTGATCGCGGATGCTTCAAAAGTTGATGAGTACATAAAGCATAAATATATTGTCAGTCAGCTTGCTGATATCTCAGAGAAAGGGGACCTTTCGGATCCGAGGGTTCTTGTCTACTGCCAGCCGGTGTTCAGTATTAAGAGAAAAACATATGATACTGCCGAAGCTTTGATGCGTCTGAAGCTTCCCGATATCGGAATGGTATTTCCTGACGTATTTATTCCGATAGCTGAGGAATACGGATATATCCGTACGTTGACCAAGATCATCCTGTCCAAGACCTGTAATGCTGTCAGGGAATTGACGGATGAAGGTTATTGTGTAAGACGTATTTCGGTTAATTTTTCTATATATGATGTCCGTGAAGACGCTTTCTGCGAGACTGTAATGGGAATCATCCAAAAGAGCGGGATCGAAGCAGGCACAGTCGCATTTGAGATCACGGAATCACAGAATGAACAGGATTTTGAATTGATCAAAGACAGGATCGATGAGCTCAAGGGCAGCGGGATCAAGTTCTATCTCGATGATTTCGGAACCGGATATTCCAATTTCGAGCGTATTATGGAACTTCCGTTTGACATAGTAAAATTCGACCGTTCACTGGTCATTGCATCGGGTAACAGTGAAAGATCCAGATCGATGGTCACCCATCTGGCAAGGATGTTCGACGAAGCCGACTATGCTGTTTTGTACGAGGGCGTAGAGGAAGATGATGACGAAAAACGCTGCATAGAAATGAGCGCCAAGTATCTTCAGGGCTACAGATATTCAAAGCCTATTCCTATTGAGCAATTGAGGAATTTCTTTGTGAAAAAGCGTATGGAAGAAAAGAATATAACTGACTGCAAGTGCCCGGTGTGCGGGCAGACCGTGTTTGCCGAAGCCGGCAAATATGAGATCTGCGATGTATGCGGATGGGAGGACGATCCGCTGCAGCGAAAGGATCCCGATCTTGCGGGAGGAGCCAACAAGCTGAGTTTAAATGACAGTATAAAAGCATGGAAGGAAAGATCAGAATCGGATAAGGTACGATAAGGTACTGATATTTTCGTCTTGTCATTTGAACTTTTATGGTGTACAATGTAAAAGTAAATTTGTATTATACAATCAGCGATAGTAAAGACAGGTCATTTTTGTCATTTGCTACGGAATAATGTATGGAGAGGTGTTAAGATGGCTATGAGATTAGTTACCCGTTCGGATTTTGATGGACTTGCATGCGGAACGCTTCTTTTGGAAGCCGGTATTATCGATCATTGGAAATTTGTTCATCCCAAGGATCTTCAGGACGGTCTGATCGAGATCACCGAGAACGACTGTCTGGCCAATGTTCCTTTCGTTGAGGGATGCGGATTGTGGTTTGATCATCATTCAAGCGAGTTTGAGCGTAATCAGCTCGAAGGCAAATATAAAGGCGAGAGCAGGATCACACCTTCCTGCGCACGTATCATCTATGAATATTACGGCGGCAAGGAGAGATTTGCTCATTTTGACGATATGATGGTTGCCGTTGATAAGGTTGATTCGGGTAACCTCACCATAGATGAGATCCAGAATCCTCAGGGCTGGATCCTCGTAGGTTTCCTTATGGATCCCAGAACCGGACTCGGACGCTGGAGAAACTTTACGATACCGAATTACAAGCTGATGGAAGAACTGATGGAAGACATCCGTACCATGAGTACCGATGAGATCCTGAATCTTCCCGATGTGAAGGAGCGTATCGAAGTTTACCGCGAGCAGGATGCGAAGTTCAAAGAGATGGTAAAGGCTCATACCAGAGTTGAGAAGGATGTTATCATTTCCGATCTGCGCGGCGTTGATCCGATCTATTCGGGCAACCGTTTCCTGATCTACAGTATGTATCCCGAGCAGAACATTTCCTGCTGGATAGTAAGCGGCAAGGGCGGCGAAGGCTGCTCATGCGCGGTAGGTTACAGCATCCTCAACAAAACCAGCAACGTCAATGTCGGCTCGCTGATGCTCAAATACGGCGGAGGCGGACACCACAATGTAGGAACCTGTCAGTTCACTTCCGAGAATATGGACGAGAAGATCCCGTTGCTGCTTGATGATCTTGTAAATTACGACACCAAGTACCCGAACGGAGAACCGGTTTGATCGGATAATAAGATAAAAAAGGGTAGTGACAGATATGTCTGCAGGAATATACTGACAGCGATAGAGTTTAAAATACCAAGCGGCAGAGTTTGAGGCTCTGCTGCTTATATTTTTTGATCCCACTTTTTGGAAATCCTACTTTTTAACCAGGATCATTCTGTAACCGGTTCCGATATGCGTCTGGATATATTCGGGATGTGCGGTATCTTTCTCAATTTTCTTGCGGAGTGAGGCCATGAATACTCGCAGCGAAGCGACATCGCTGTCGATGGAATTACCCCATATCTTATCGGTAATATATGTATGTGTCAGGACCTTTCCGGCATTTCTGGACAAGAGAGTCAGAAGCTTATATTCAATCGGCGTAAGTGACAGTTCCTCACCGTTAAGGTATGCCGTTCCTGCCGGATAATCCACGACCAGATCGCCGTTTTTAAATACCGAATCGCCGGCTTCTGAGATATTTGACAAACGTCTTTGTGCCACTCTTATCCTCGCCATCAATTCTTCGATAGAGTACGGCTTGGTCAGATAATCATCGGCTCCGTTATCAAGAGCGGAGATCTTATCAGAATCTTCGCCTCTTGCGCTTACCACAATAATCGGGATATTGCTCCATTCACGAATCTTTTTTATAACCGTTACGCCGTCCATATCGGGCAGTCCGAGATCAAGCAGAACTATATCAAAGCTTTTGGTCGATAACGCCATGATCGCCTGCCCGCCATCGCTTGTACACTCAATATTATATCCGTTTGCGGATAATGTTGTTGACATCAGTTTTCTTATCTGGCGGTCGTCCTCGACAACCAGAATATTAGTCTTATTATTCACTCTTTCCCACCTTTGCTGATTC
>JAFZNE010000008.1 GCA_017553035.1 Lachnospiraceae bacterium | reverse complement strand
TCACGGCCTGCAAGCGCGCTTACAAGCATGATCAGAGTAGATTCAGGCAGATGAAAATTGGTTATCAGACAATCGCATATTTTGAATTCATAGCCGGGATAGATGAATATGTCAGTATCACGGCTGCCGGGAGCGATCCTGTATTTAGAATTATTAATATCATCCGCAACAGCCGCCGATTCCACCGTCCTGCAGCTGGTCGTTCCAACGCAGAATACACGATGACCGGTCTCTTTAGCGCAATTGATCTTCTCAGCAGCTTCTTCGGTCACGATGTAAAATTCACTGTGCATCTTATGATCGAGAATATTATCTTCTTTCACAGGTCTGAATGTTCCGAGCCCGACATGCAGCGTAACCTCGGCAATATCGGCACCTTTATCGCGGATCTTCTGCAACAGTTCCGGTGTAAAGTGCAGTCCTGCGGTCGGCGCTGCGGCCGATCCGTCGAATTTCGCATAAACCGTGTTATAGCGTGAAGGATCAGTCAGCTTGTGTTTGATATAAGGCGGAAGCGGCATGCTTCCGAGACGGTCAAGAATTTCTTCGAAAATGCCTTTAAAATCAAACCTTACGATCCTATTGCCACTATCCAGAACCTCTTCTATCTCACCGGTCAGCTCCCCGTTTCCGAAGCTCACAAGTGCCCCGCTGCGCAGTTTCTTGCCCGGTCTCACGATACACTCCCAGCGGTAAGTATCAAGACGTTTCAGGAGAAGGATCTCGATCGGGGAGCTATTTTGAATATTTTTATCTGCTGTACCGGCTGGAATATCATTGATTTTGTTATCTATTTCCGATGCATTTCCGGAAACTCCTGTCTTAATCCTCGTCCCGATAAGCCTTGCCGGAATTACCTTTGTATTGTTAATAACCATACAATCACCGGGTTTCAGGTATTCTATAACTTCCGTAAAATGTGTATGTCTGATATTTCCGGTCTTTTTATCAAGAATGAGCAGTCTCGATGAAGACCTGTCTTCAAGCGGATCCTGAGCTATCAGTTCTTCCGGAAGATCATAATAATAATCGCTTTTTTTCATTGCATCCATAATCTTTTAATCCTTTTTGAAATCCTTTATTTTAACTACCAATAAATAATATTTTTAATTATATCTTCTGATCGGGTATTACTATTTTTTCCTCTTTATCATACGTTCAGTCAATAATATTCCTAAATCTTGTATCATCTTATCACAGTAACACGATCATCGCAAGTAAGTTCAAAAGCGGCATTGACTCGCAATCAACAAGTCAGTACCGCTTAATAAGTACTTTTTGGTGTTACAGTTGGAGTTTCAGTTTGAACTTCTGATATTAAGTTTGAACGGTTTTCTGTACTTTCTGTAGAGACATTTTCATCAGGCTTTTTTGTACATGATGTAAATAATAGTAAAATAAAGCATAATGCAACAATGAGCAGCAGCTTAAATTTGATACAACAATCTTTATATTTCATTATACTCCTTTTCTTAATCTTTCTCCTCTGACAACTATTCACTTATTCGCTCTATGCACGGAAATTGTAATTATTTGTATTTCCGATGCTTTATTCCCTGAAATTATTCACTTTAGGCATCGAACTTAGTATTTTTTTAAATTCCCGATGCTTTTTCGATCGACTATTACCCACTTTATGCATCGGAAAATGTATTTATTTGAATTTCCGACGCTTTATTACCCGATAACAACTCACTTTAGGCATCGAAAATCGCATTTTTCTGCATTTTCGATGCTTTTTCCCCTGACTACCACTTACTTTTTGCATCGGAAATAACAATTCTCTGTATTCCCGATGCTTTTTCCCTGACTACCACTTACTTTTTGCATCGGAAATAACAATTTTCTGTATTCCCGATGCTTTTTTTGTGGCGCAACCTCTTCTTTCTCATAAAAATATGACCCCCGCACCTTCAGTACCACTAGTAATATACACTTATACTAATAGTTTAACAGATTTGCATGAAAATTCACCGCTTTTATTAAAAAAATTTTATTTGTACAAAGATAAAAAGAGTATTATAATGGACAAGTGTGGTTTTTAAAACTATGTCGTAGAGTATTTATTTTCCATAGAAAACTATTTCCATACAAAAAAATATGATTAATTAAAAACATCAGAAAGTAAAGGAACGAAACATGTACAAGTTAGGAATCGATATCGGCTCGACCACGGTCAAGGTCGCGCTTCTTGATAAAGACAACAATCTGATCGCGTCGGACTATAAGAGACATTTCGCTAATATTCAGGAAACTCTCTTTGATCTGGTTGACGATCTGACCCATAAGATCCCGAACGAGGAGGTCGCTCCCGTAATTACGGGCTCGGGCGGTCTTGCTCTCGCAAATGTTCTTGAGATTCCCTTTATTCAGGAAGTTATCGCTGTTTCTACAGCACTTGAGGCTCTTGATAAACATCCCGACGTTGCGATCGAGCTCGGCGGCGAGGATGCGAAGATCATCTATTTCGGTCAGACTATCGAGCAGCGTATGAACGGTATCTGTGCAGGCGGTACAGGTTCCTTCATCGACCAGATGGCAACGCTTCTGAAGACCGATGCTGCAGGCCTCAATGAGTATGCCAAGAACTACAAGGCTATCTACCCCATCGCCGCGCGCTGCGGTGTATTTGCGAAGTCTGATATCCAGCCTCTGATCAACGAAGGCGCTACCAAAGAGGACCTGTCGGTTTCGATCTTCCAGGCAGTCGTAAATCAGACTATTTCAGGACTTGCATGTGGAAAGCCCATCCGTGGCAAGGTTGCTTTTCTTGGCGGTCCCCTTCATTTCCTTTCAGAGCTGAAAGCTGCATTTATCAGGACTCTCCAGCTTGATGATGATCATGTTATCGCGCCTGAGAATTCTCATCTGTTCGCAGCTATGGGTTCGGCAATGAATTCGGTACTGCTTCCGGGCGGAATTCCCAAGCCTGAAAAGGATATTTACAAGCTCAGTATCGATGAACTTGCCAACCGACTGAACAAGAAGATCGAGATCCAGTTTGAAGTTAACCGCCTTCGCCCCTTATTCATGGACAGCGGCGAATATACTGCATTCAGGGAACGCCATTCGAAGCATTCTGTTGTAAAAGCTGATCTTGCAGCATATAAGGGCAATGCTTATCTTGGTATTGATGCCGGTTCGACAACTACCAAGGTTGCGCTTGTCGGTGAAGATGGCCAGCTGCTTTATTCATTTTACTCAAATAATAACGGTTCTCCGCTTAAAACAGCTATCAGATCTATCAAAGAGATCCATGACAAGCTCCCCGAAGGTGTAAGGATCGTTCGTTCATGCTCCACCGGATACGGCGAGGCTCTGATCAAGGCCGCCCTGAATCTTGATGAGGGCGAAGTTGAAACAGTCGCTCACTATACAGCCGCTGCATTTTTCGATCATAATGTTGACTGTATCCTCGATATCGGCGGTCAGGATATGAAATGCATCCGCATCAAGGATCATGCGGTCAATTCGGTTCAGCTTAACGAAGCCTGCTCTTCTGGATGCGGGTCGTTCATAGAAACATTTGCGAAGTCACTCAATCTCGAAGTTGCCGATTTTGCCAAAGTTGCTCTGTTCGCCGAGAATCCTATCGATCTGGGCTCACGTTGTACCGTATTTATGAATTCAAAAGTTAAGCAGGCGCAGAAGGAAGGCGCTACGGTTGCCGATATTTCCGCGGGTCTTGCTTATTCTGTTATAAAGAACGCTCTCTACAAGGTTATCAAGGTTTCCGATCCCAAAGATCTCGGCGAAAGGATCGTCGTTCAGGGCGGAACCTTCTACAATGATGCTGTTCTTCGTGCATTTGAGACCATATTGGGAGCCGATGCCGTACGCCCCGATATCGCAGGTATCATGGGCGCTTTCGGTGCTGCCTTGATCGCAAGACGCGATTTTGACGGCAGTGCTACGACCATGCTCAGCTATGACGAGATCTGCAAGCTCACTTATGAAACTTCGATGACCAGATGTAAAGGCTGTACCAACAGCTGTCTTCTTACGATCAATAAATTCAGCAACGGAACACGTTTTATCTCCGGAAATCGTTGTGAAAAAGGCATCGGCAAGGAGAAGAATAAGGATAATATCCCCAATCTGTTCGACTATAAGCTTCACAGGGTATTTGATTACGAATCGCTCCCCGAGGAAAAGGCAAAACGTGGAATTGTAGGCATTCCCCGCGTGTTAAACATGTATGAGAACTATCCGTTCTGGCATACTTTCTTTACCAAACTCGGTTACCGCGTTGTGCTCTCACCTTTGAGCACGCGTAAGATATATGAATTGGGTATTGAGTCAATTCCGAGCGAATCCGAGTGCTATCCCGCCAAGATCGCACACGGACATATCATGTGGCTGCTTGCCCAGGGCGTGAAATTCATTTTCTACCCCTGCATTCCTTATGAGCGTATCGAACAGAAGGAGTCCGGCAATCATTACAACTGCCCTATCGTTACTTCTTACGGTGAAAATATCAAGAACAATGTCGAGGAACTTAAAGATCCGTCCATCATTTTCGACAATCCGTTTATGTCGTTCGAATCCGAAAAGATCCTTACCGACAGGCTTGTTCAGATATTTACCGATAAAACGACAAGATATTACAATAATTTCACCGCAGATGAGGTGAAACGTGCTTCTCATGAGGCCTGGGCCGAGCTTGAAGCCGCGCGTCACGATATGATGAAGAAGGGTGAAGAAACCCTGAAATATCTTGAAGAAACCGGCAGACGCGGTATCGTTCTTGCAGGACGTCCTTATCATCTCGATCCCGAGATCAACCACGGTATTCCCGAAATGATCAATTCTTACGGTGTTGCGGTTCTTACCGAAGATTCGGTTTCGCATCTCGGAACGGTTGACCGTCCGATGATCGTAGTTGACCAGTGGATGTATCATTCGAGGCTCTATGCCGCTGCTTCATATGTTCGCACAAATGAAAGACTCGAACTTGTTCAGCTGAATTCGTTCGGATGCGGACTTGACGCTGTTACCACCGACGGTGTAGCCGACATTTTGACCAAATCCGGAAAGATATATACAGTTCTTAAGATCGATGAAGTTAATAACCTAGGGGCTGCCAAGATCAGGATCCGTTCGCTGCTTTCCGCTGTCAAGGAACGTGAAAGGAACGGTATAAAGGCTCATATCCGTTCATCGGCCCATAACCGTGTCATTTTCACCAAGGAAATGAGAAAGAACTATACTGTCCTGGCTCCGCAGATGTCTCCGATCCATTTTACGCTGCTTGAGGCCGCGTTCAAGTCCGAAGGATATAATTTTGAAGTTCTTGATAATGACGGCCGTGAAGCGATCGATGAGGGCCTTAAATACGTTAATAACGACGCCTGCTATCCTTCCCTGATGGTTGTAGGCCAGATGATGCTTGCGCTTAATTCGGGCAAATATGATCTCAATAAAGTCGGTCTTCTGATAACCCAGACAGGTGGAGGCTGCCGTGCGACAAATTATATTGGATTTATCCGCCGAGCGCTCGAGAAAGCCGGCATGAGTCAGATTCCCGTAATTTCGCTCAGTGCCCAGGGTCTTGAGAAGAACCCGGGTCTTGAATATACTCCTACGCTTATTGCCAAGGCATTTCAGGCTATCATTTACGGAGACGTATTCCAGAAGGTTGTGTACCGTACACGCCCTTACGAGGCGGTTCCAGGCTCTGTAAATGCCCTTCATAAGAAATGGCTCGATGTATGCTGTGAGTCGCTCAAACGCCACGGAATCGGCACTGTGATCAACTGGAGCGGATTTAAGAAGAATGTCCGCGGGATCATAAGGGATTTCGATGAGATCAAGCTGGATGATACGATCAAGAAGCCGCGCGTCGGAATAGTCGGCGAGATCCTTGTAAAATACATGCCTGCGGCAAACAACTATCTGATCGAACAGCTTGAAGCCGAAGGCGCTGAAGTTATCGTTCCCGAACTGCTCAATTTCCTGCTCTACTGCTCCTATGATAATTATTTCAAGCATGAATATCTGGGCAAGAGTAAGAAATCCGCAATTACCAACGGATGGGCTATCTCGTTAATGGAAAAAGCTAGGAAAGTTGCTGTAGAAGAATTCAAGGAAAGTAAGCGTTTCGAGCCACCCGTAAGGATCGAAAAACTGGCCGAATTCGCCGAACCTATCGTAAGTACAGGTAATCAGACCGGTGAAGGCTGGTTCCTGACCGGCGAGATGATCGAGCTTATCAAGTCCGGCGCTCCTAATATCGTTTGTGCCCAGCCTTTCGCCTGCCTGCCGAACCATATTGTCGGCAAGGGAGTTATCAAGGAACTGCGTAGACGCTATCCCGAGTCCAATATCGTTGCAGTTGACTACGATCCCGGCGCAAGCGAAGTTAACCAGCTCAACCGTATCAAACTGATGCTGTCGACGGCGATGAAGAAGCTGAATGAAAGTAAAATCTCGTAAATCCGGTTATTAATATCACAAACAGCTCTGGTTGCATGTACCCTGGGTCAGTTAGTATGATATAAATGTTTTCTAAAAATCAAGGACACTCGTATTTTGGTCAATAACACGAGTGTCCTGATTTTTAATATGATATTTTTTTCAAGAGGATGAATAGATCGATCTTACATCGTCAGCGCATTTTTATTGATCTTCTTGATCTGCTTCTTAAGCTTGTCGCTGAGCTTCTTACACCCATCAAATGCCGCATTTCCGATCTCCTTTGTGCTTGCGGGGATCGTTATTTTCGACAATATCGCACAGCCTTTGAACGCTCCCATTCCGATCGATGTGGTTTTCGATGAAATGCTTGCTTTCTTGAGCTTCGTGCAGTTCATAAATGTCCAGTCGTTGATCACTTTTACTGCCTTCGGAAGGGAGATCGATGCAAGACTCGTACAATTGGAAAATGCGCCCTGTTCGACTTCTTTTACCGATGATTGAATATAGATTTTCTTCAGACCGGTGCAGCTTGCGAATGTGTATTGCTGTATCGAGGTGATCGACGCCGGAAGCGTTATCTGCTCGAGGTAAACGCACATTTCAAACGCTGAACTGCCAATGGAGCTTACAGATTCCGGAATGATGATCTTCTTAAGTTCGCATTGTGAAAATGCTCCTGAAGCGATCGAAATTACGGTATCATCAATTCTAAGGATCACGCCGTTCCTTACGTCACAGAATGAAACGAGTTCATTTTCATTCATCTCGATATCGCCGTTATACAGCATATCGCTCCATGAGCGGACCAGATTGCCTTCCTTGTCGTAGAGGCCGGGATTCAGCTTTATATCGGCTTTGTAAGTGTCATCGTATTTGGCTTTCAGGGCCTTTACAGTGATCTTACATTTATAGGTTTTGCCTTTATATTTTGCCGAAATGGTTGTTTTACCTGCTTTGAGAGCTGTTACGACACCGTCTTTTACGATCGCTACGGCGGGTTTCGATGATTTCCATGTGATATCGCCGTCAGCGTTCTTAAGGCTCAATGTGAAGGTCTTGCTCACATACATCTTCTTCTTGGAAACGCTCAGCTTTACGGTTGCAGCGTTGGCTTGAACCGGCAGGATAAGTAAAGCAGCAACGATCAGAACCGCAAACATCCCAAGAAGCAACGAAATCCGATGAATTTTCGTCTTATCAGCAAATAATTTCTTCATAGTGATCATTTTCCTTCTTTTCATTTAAAGACACATTCTAAACAACAATTATTTCATCATAATCTTACCGGAATTCCTTTATTTTTCAGGAATTCTTTGAGATCATTTATCTTGATCTCTCCGAAATGGAACAGGCTTGCCGCAAGTACCGCATCTGCCTTGCCTTCGGTAAGCGCATCGTAGAAATGGTCCATATTTCCGGCTCCGCCGGAAGCAATTACGGGAATGTCTACAGCCTCCGAGATCTTTCTGGTGAGTTCAAGATCGTATCCTTCTTTTGTTCCGTCGCAGTCCATGCTTGTGAGCAATATTTCACCTGCTCCGAGTTCTGCACCGCGAATAGCCCATTCTATGGCGTCAATGCCCATATCAAGACGTCCGCCGTGCTTGTAGATCGTCCATCCGTTTCCATCGGCCCTGCGCTTAGCATCTATCGCAAGGACTACGCACTGGCTTCCGAATTTTGATGCGGCTTCGGCGATCAGGGAAGGATTGTCTATCGCTGCCGAATTGATCGCACATTTATCGGCACCTGCGCGCAGAATCACCTTGAAATCTTCCGGAGTGCGGATACCACCGCCTACCGTAAACGGTATAAACACCGTTTCCGCAACACGTCTTACCATATCAACGACCGTATCGCGATGATCACTGGATGCGGTAATATCAAGAAATACAAGCTCATCAGCACCTTCCCGGCCGTATTGTGCGCCTACCTCAACAGGGTCACCGGCATCGCGCAGATTCAGGAATTTGGTTCCTTTAACAACTCTTCCGTCTTTTATATCCAGACAGGGGATTATTCTTTTTGTAAGCATGGTTCTCCTTTATTATACGTACATCTGTATCTATTGAGTGTCAAAACATCAGCAGTTTTAAGTCACTTTATGACTGATGGTATCCTTTTTATAAATCTCATCCAATCAGGATTCGCAGAAATTTCTGAGCATCTTCAGTCCCTGATCGCCGCTCTTTTCGGGATGGAACTGGCATCCGAATATGTTTCCTTTTTCCACCGCACAGTCAAACATATTGATATATTCTGTCTGTGCGGCAACATCAGCTCTGTTTTCAGCCTTCAGATAATACGAATGGACAAAATAGAAATAACTGTTATCCTCTATACCGGTAAAAAGCTTCGAGTCTTTATTTACGACAGAAACGGAATTCCAGCCTATCTGAGGGATCTTGAAGCCCTCTGTATCCTTAAAACGCATGATCCTGCCGGGAAGAATACCCAGACCCTTAACTTCACTTGCATTTTGATCGGCCGAACCTATAGTTTCCTCACTCGACTCAAACAAAAGCTGCATTCCAAGGCATATCCCGAGGAACGGAATTTTCATACTTACAGCCGTTTTTATCGTATCGATCAAATTGTAAGAACTCAGTCTTTCCATGGCATCATAATATGCACCGACACCGGGAAATACGATGTGATCGCATTCCATCAGCTTGTCCGCATCATTGGTCAGCAGGACCTTCTGGCCCAGATATTCCAACGCCTTGATAACACTCAGCGTATTACCGGCTTCATAATCAATTACTCCGATCAATCCTTTTTCCTCCTGTTATAAAACAGGCTTCTGAATAATTTCAATATCCAGAAGCCCTATTTTTATTGATCCTGTCCATAATCGCCGATCAGCTTGTAAAGAGAAGTGCTGTAATCGAGATCGTCACGGATCGCGATAATGCTGTAGGCATCGGACTCGCTCAATCCGAATTCGGTTTCCAGTTTATTCAGGATCTTCTCTTTGACGTATAACAGATCGTCATTAATGTTCAGTTCTCTTGCAAGCGCATAGTATTTATCATACCTTTGCAGGCCTTTTAGCAGGGAATCCAGAGCTTTTTCCTTATTGTTCGAGAACATGTAATACTCATACGAATTCAGTTCGGAATTGACATACTGAACCGTCATGATCTTATCATGCAGATCGATGTGCTCGGACTTTATCTGCTCCTTGGTATAACCGTAGATATCATAATACGCTTCGTTGTACAGCTGTTCGTCAAAATCTTCCTGAGCATTCTTCATACTGAGGTTATATGAGTAAATATTCGTTCCGACAATGATAAAAATTGTTATCGCGGCAAATATGATGAATAATATGGTAGCTCCCGCTTTATTTATCTTGCCTTCGTCGGCTTCAAACTCCTCAATTGCAAGACGCTCTTCTTTCTTCTTACGCGCCTTTTCTTTGGCTTCGGCTGCTTTACGTTTCTTCTCTTCTGCTTTCTTCTGTGCGGCTTCGGCAGCTTTGGCCTTATCTTCGGCTTTCTTGGCTTCCTTCTGTTCCTTGGTAAGCGCTTCTTTTTTCTTCTTATCTTCGGCGGCCTTCTTCTTGGCTTCTTCTTCAGCCTGGGCCTTTTCCTGACGCTCTTTTATCTGTTCGGGAGTCAGATCCTCTTTAACATTGGCAAACAGGCGCTGGAAAAGACTCTTTTTCTTCTTTTTCTTGTCTTTCTTTGAATCTTCGCCGTCGCTGTTGAGATTCTTGATCCTTTCCTCGAACTCGCCGGAATCGATCTCCTTGATCAGATCTCCAATATCACCGGAACCCTGCGAATTAAAGGCATTCTCGAGGTCGTCCTCCGACAGATATTCCTGTTGCTGCCCGTCTCCGATTTCTGAGAACAGGGCATCAATATCTTCGCTGACAGGAACGCTTGTATCACGTGAAATATCGATCGATTCATCTTCCTGAGACAGCCCCGGAACAGCTCCGATGCCAATTTCTTCCTCACCGCTGTCAGGCATAAGGTCAATTCCGTCAGTACCGATAGCCGAAAGGTCCAAACCGATATCTTCTATACCGTTCTGTTCTTCTTCGGGAGCATCAAGTCCCGATGCATTGAGGATGCTGTCTATGTCATCCTGGCTGATCGCCTCGCTTGTTGTATCGATATCGCTTCCGGTATCAAGTTCACTTGTCAGATCATTATCACTTGGTAGATCTGTTTCGCTTGTAAGATCAGATTCGTTTGTTAGATCAGTATCGCTTGTTAAATCAATATCATTTTCATCATCCGAGGGTTCTCTCAACGCTTCTGCGGTATTGAAAAGTCCTTCGATATCGTCAGCTGCGATCGGTTCTTCTCCGGGTCCGGCATTTTCTTCTTCTTTTTTGGACTCATCCATATCCGCAAGCAGACTGGAAAGGAGTTCATCCATATCTTCATTATTGTCGAACTCCGGCATTGAATCCTCATCGTTCTCTTCGACTATGAAGTCGCCGATTCCCTCTTCAGACCCTTCCGGCTCTGCGGGTATATCTTCAGGAATATCCTCACTTATAGCCACCTCAGGCTCAGAAAGTATTTCTTGCGTAATATCTTCACTAATAGCCATTTCAGGCTCTGCAGGGATTTCTTCGGTAATATCCTCAGCCATAGCCAGATCAGGTTCTGTAGGTATTTCTTCCGTAATATCTTCACTAATGGCCATTTCAGGCTCATCAGTTATAGCCTCAGGTATATTCAACTCAGGCTCTCCGGGGAATTCCTCACTCCCGGCCGACTCTGGCTCTTCCGTAAGGTTCATAAAATCAGAAATACCGGTATCTTCGGGTATATCCATACTGTCGGAGATCATGGCTTCTTCAGGTATTTCTGTACTTTCGGAAATCATCGTTTCTTCGGGTATCGAAACATCCTCAGGTATATCAATTAATGCTTCTTCCGGTATATCTACAGAAATATCTTCCTGGACATCCTCCGGCATATCAAATGATACATCCTCAGGCATTTCTGCAGTAATCTCTTTCTGAATGTCCTCAGGCATTTCTGCAGGAGTCTCTTTCTGAATGTCCTCAGGCATTTCAAACGATACGTCTTCGGGCATTTCCGCAGGAATTTCTTCCTGAATGTCATCAGGCATTTCAAACGATACGTCTTCAGGCATTTCCGCCGGAATCTCTTCCTGAACATCTGTAGGCATTTCAAATGAAACATCCGCGGGCATTTCCGTAGGAATCTCTTCCTGGATATCTTCCGGCATTTCAAACGTTACATCCGCAGGAATTTCTTCCTGAATGTCATCAGGCATTTCAAACGATACGTCTTCAGGCATTTCCGCCGGAATCTCTTCCTGAACATCTGTAGGCATTTCAAATGAAACATCCGTGGGCAT
>JAFZNE010000068.1 GCA_017553035.1 Lachnospiraceae bacterium | reverse complement strand
TTTCATTATTCAATTATCAAGGTTCTCAAACCGCTTCCCCGCCGCAAAAAAACAATGCTATCTGCTGTTCTTACGCACCTTTTTGGCGAGTCAGCAAATAGCATTATATCACCCGTCTCGGGTTATGTCAACCCCTTTTTTCGCTTATTTATAGAGCAACTTTTCGCTGATTTTTTAATATTTTTCAGACAATTCAAACTATTTCCTAAGACCCTTTACTTTTGTTATTCCCATTATGATCAGATTGTTCTGATATATAAAGGATAATATCGGATTCGCGGCAATCTGTTCGCTGAGAGCTATTCCCAGCTGGGTCGTTGATATCGCCATGATCACCACGCCAAGGATCGAGAGGATTATGTATGCTTCAACTATGCCCGCGGCTATACCCAGAGTCTTGTTCAGACCGTTGATGACCGGCAGCTTGCTCACCAGGTCGAGCAGGAAGAATGCCACCGCAAGGAGTATCAATACGACAATAAGTGTAATAATGAAGGCTATGCCGTTGATCACCATATCCGTCAGCTTATCCGCCATCTTGTCATTGACTTTTTCGATGGAACCCTGCGCCGCGTCGGTTATCGATTTGCCTCCCTCAAGAAGGAAATCTCCAACCTTATCGGGTAATGAAGACTCATTGATGTAATCCACAAGCTTGTTGTCGGAAAGATTGAAGTTCACGCTGACATGTTCCTCGATCCGTGAATGGATCGAATCATATATCTTCACATTGTTCTTCATTAAAGAAGCAACCGCAGGAGAGATCAAAACGGTCAGAATAACTCCGAACAGGATCCCGCACATATCATATGCCGTTTTGACGAACCCGCGTCTAAGTCCGGAAAAAACACAAACCGCGACAATCAGAACCGCCCCGATAAACGCGGGGGTTAACCAAGAGCTTACAAATCCGTCCATTATTCATCAACGGCTGCCGCCGTATCCTCCTTCAATGTTCTTAAATGAATCAAATCCGTCCTGTTTCCGCCGACTACCACATATTCGGTCTGACTCTGGCCCCGGCAGATAAAACGTATAACATCGTTAAACCGTGCTCTGAGCTTCTCTTCCCCGTTGCTTCGGTAAATAACGCAGGAATCATCCTCCGTAAGTATCAGTTCCCCGTTTTCGAGCCTCATGGTATCGAAGCTCATGCTGCTGTTGATCGATGAAACCTGCTTGCCGTTCAGATCATAAACAGTGATCAGGATATTGCCTGCCGTTTCTTTTCTTGCGATCGCAAAGCCTTCATCCGAACTGCACACAGCCTCTATCCCACCGTCAAAGCGAAGACTTTTGACCAGTTCCGGGATCTCGCGCATTTTATAGACATCACATCCGTCGGCGTAGAAAACGATCAATTTGGAATCGTTCAGGAACCGGATGTCCACTATTAGTTTCTCATCATAAGAATAACTGCCTACGATCTTGTCGGCATAATTCTGTCCGACATCATCAAAATTATAGAATGTCAGCCAGCTCTTATTTTCCTGACCTACTTCAAAATAAGAAGTCACAAGTTTCTTTCCGTCCGGTGACAGCGCCATCGTGATAGGCAGGCCGGATTTTCTCACATCCGTCTTCAGGTCAATGAGCATATTGCCATCAATATCATAAAGACATATCTTGTCATAATCGCCGCCGTTGGTCCTTATCGCAGTTATTCCCTTATCTGCCACGCAGACCTCCGCGACCTTTTCGGAAACCGTAAAGGAATGGTTCGATCCGTTTCCGTCCGTCACATGTACGGTCTCACCGCCCCTGTCGGCGAAAACCGCATATCCGCCCACAGCAGCTGCGATCGGATCTTCAAGCACAAAGCTGATATCCCATACCGGGTTCCGGGAAGCATCATATTGCCGTGCTCCATCCCCGTTATATGCTATATAGCCGTTCTTTACCCGGATATATCCGATCTCGGAAGTATTTTCAAATGAAGAAACGGCCTCCCAAGACGTATAATATGTACCGGAATTGGTGACGGCATAGATGATCACGGCTCCGATAGCCAGTATCAGCAGTATTATCAGGAATAATGCTATCCTGTTTATTCTGCGGGGTGAATCACTCATCTTTTGCACCCTTCTTGTTCTCGTTCTGAACCTTCTTGTAGAAAACAAGCGCATCCGCGATATTGACCGCGTCACCGCCGTTAATGATCTCTATCAGACCGTCGATCGTACTAAGCGAAAGATTATCTTTGCCGACATAAGCTTCATACTTCTTGGAAATTTCAAGAGTATTGGTCTTGATACTGTTCTCGAGTGTCCGCTGCTCATTATAAGCCGCTTCGTTCTCGGCTTTCATGGAATTGATCGATTCGATGTAATTTGACCTGATCTGATTGCTTATATCGTTCTTCGTGGTATTCTCAAATTCCGCAAGTGCCTGTTTCTTCTGGTTAACGATATCGTTGACCTGTCCATCGAGCTCGTTCAGTTCGGCATCAAAATTCTCCAGTCCATAACCGCTTTCGTCTTTATCTTTACGGATCGAGCGTTCCACTTTTTTGATCTGCTTTTTGAAATTACGGATCTTCCCACGAACTTCCTGGGCTTCCTCCAGGGCTTTCTGCTTCTTTTTGACAAAATTGCGGATAAGCATGAATATTGCCATAAAGAGCGCAATAACGGCAGCATAGAGCAGGAGCAGCATCCAGATGTGCTGCAGGCCTTCGGGCAGAAGAATGTAAATAACTGCGGGAATAGCCAGCATGATAATGATCGAAGCAAGTATGATGAGAAAGTCTCCAAGATTATCCGGAAGGAAAACCGAGAAGAAATACTCATTATTATAAAGACGTGAGATATGCTCTCTCGAGAAGATACCCTTGAGGTCCTGCTTCAGGCTTCTTTCACGCTCATGAAGCTCGGCCGTTTCGATATTTATCCTCTCAGAAACCTTTACATCCTTGTATTTTTCTTTCTTATTCTTTACACGCTTTATACGGTCACGCGTTTTGTCGATCTCCGAATCAAAGGATTTCTCGATCTCGGACTGCCTTTTCGAAACGGTATTCGAAATCTCGTTATCCATAGCTTTCTGCTTTGATTCAATATCTTTCTCGAGTTTGCTCTGCTTCTCGGAAAGTTCGGTCACCCTCTGTTTCATATTTTCGAGGTTGGTGACACTCGCCCTGATCTCGTTCAAAATGTCTATTCCGCCATTAAGAACATTGTTTTCTTCTCCCATAAATGCCTCCGCTAAATATTCTTCTCGATCTATAATTCCACTCTTCCGTCAAGTGCTTTCAAAAGAGTAACCTCATCAATATTCTCGAGATCCCCTCCGACCGGTATCCCGCTTGCGATGCGGCTCACCTTGATCCCCGCGGGCTTGACCAGCTTCGTTATGTACATTGCCGTTGCTTCTCCCTCAAGCGAAGAATTGGTCGCCACAATGACCTCTTCAACGTCTTTCTGAAGTCTGAGCAGCAGTTCCTTCAGCTTGATGTCTCCCGGACCTATTCCGAGCATCGGGGAGATAGCGCCGTGAAGGACGTGATAAACACCGTTAAACTTGCCGGTTTTCTCGTAAGCGGCAAGATCTCTCGGGTTCTCGACCACCATGATGATCTTTTTGTTCCGCGCAGGATTTGAGCATATAGGACACAGCTCTTTGTCTGTAAGATTAAAACATTCCTTACAGTATGTGACACTGTTTTTCGCGTCTTCGATAGCAAATGCCAGACCCGAAACGCGTTCTTTCGGCATGCTCAAAATATGAAAAGCAAGTCTCTGAGCGGATTTACGTCCTACTCCGGGCAGCCTTCCAAGCTCCTCTATAAGTCGGTTGATTTTCTCGCTGTAGTATTCCATTACTTTAGAACAATCCGCCGAGACCGCCCAATCCGCCTAAACCTCCGGACAGCGAATTGATCATCTCGTTCTGTTCATCCTCCATTTTCCTTAATGCTTCGTTAGTTGCCGCAACTATCAGATCCTGAAGCATTTCTATATCTTCCGGGTCAACAACTTCCGGAGATAGCGTTATCGATTCGATCTCTTTTTTACCGGAAACCTTGACTGTAACAGCTCCGCCGCCGGCTGAAGCCTCCCAGACCTTTTCTTCCATTTCCTTCTGCTTTTCTTCCATCTGACGCTGCATACGCTGGGCCTGTTTCATCAGATTGTTCATATTGCCCGGCATCGCGCCACCCGGAAAACCACCTCTTTTTGCCATTTTTACAACCTCCGTTTACATATTGATTTATTCAAAATACACTAATCCTGCCTGATCTCCAACAATTTCAGTTTCTCACTCAGGTCATCTTTCCTTACAAAGTCGGATTTCGTTGTTTCGACAACATCAAAATCCACGCTGTATCCGAGGACTTTTTCCATCGCCCTCTTGATCGATGAAAAATCCCTGGTTCCGCCGCCGCTCTGAAAACTGTTATGTACATAAAAATGCAGTTTTTCTCCGTCCGTCGACCCAAGTTTGAAAACTTCGGCCATATAACGGTCTCTGGCGTTATCCACTGCTGCAGTAATAGCTTTCCAGTTGGAAGCTACCGCCTTGATGCGGTCTGAAAGCTGAATATTGCTGTATTCATCAATCTTCTGCTCATCCGGTCCTTCGTTATCCTGCCCATCCCCGTCCCGGTGACCTTCCGATGCAGGTACGATCCCGGATTCAAGCCTTTTTTCGATAATGCTTATCCGGTTCAGCAGGGAATCGGGACTCTTGTCCAGATCCATCTGAGGCCGGCACAGCCGGATGATTTCTATTTCAACAAGAAGCCTCTTCTGTACCGCGTAGCGGAGTCTGTTCGACAACTCGGAAAGAACCCTGATATACCTGATGATCACGGTTTCTTCAAGCAGTTCCGCTTCCTGCTGCATAAGCCTGATATTTTCCGAAGAATACTGCAGGATATTCTCCGGATACTCGGCCGTCTTGATCACGAGCAGGTCTCTTAAGTATCCCGTAAGATCATTAACAAACTGCGTCATCTCGCGGCCCTGAAGCACGATCTCGTCGATGATCTCCAGGCACTTGTTCACGCGTTCCTCCCCGATAAATCTCAGGAGTTTCGCAAATACCTCTATATCAACGGTTCCGAGAGCATCAATTACTTTCTCGAAAGTAAGTTCCTGCCCCATATACAAGGCCAGGCACTGATCCAGCAGACTTTGGGCATCACGCATGGATCCGTCGGCCGCCTTGGCGACATATCTCAAAGCCTTTTCTTCGGCCTTGACATTTTCCTTGAGCATTTCAGCCTTCAGGCATTCGGTGATCGCTTCAACAGAAATCCGCTTAAAATCGTATCTCTGACATCTCGAAAGGATCGTGATCGGCAGTTTGTTGGCCTCGGTCGTCGCAAGTATGAAGATCACGTACGAAGGCGGTTCCTCGAGCGTCTTCAACAGAGCGTTGAACGCGCCCGTCGAAAGCATATGAACCTCATCGATGATATATACCTTATACCTGCCCTCCGTCGGCGAATACTTGACTTCTTCAATAATGTCCCTGACATTGTTTACGCTGTTATTCGAAGCGGCATCTATCTCGATCACGTTCATGGATGTATGCTCTTCGATCGCCCGGCAGACAGAGCATTGCCCGCAAGGGCTTCCGTCAACCGGAGCTTCACAGTTTACCGCTTTCGCAAATAACTTCGCGACAGATGTCTTACCGGTTCCCCTTGTTCCGCAGAACAGATAGGCATGTCCGATCCTTCCCGCGTTGATCTGATTCTTCAGTGTAGATACGATGTGATCCTGTCCCTTAACCTCATCGAAGGCTGATGGTCTGTATTTTCTGTACAATGCCAGATAAGACATCCTGTACCCTCCATAAGTCAATTACACATACACAGTTATTATACGTCATCATTCACCGGATTGCAAGTATCGGCGTACTACATCTGCCCGTAATACACAGGCTTCGGATAGTCAGCAAAATTATAAAAATAAAAGGCTTCTGTCCGGCAGTCCCGGACAAAGCCTTAAATCTGTTAATCTAATGTGTATCATTCAAATCTGAATAATTGATCGAATGTCCTGAGCAGCTTAAAATCGCCTTTGCACGTGATACGGGACGACATGAAGCCTCCCTGGAAGGTTGCTCTTCCGCGTGTTATCGTGCTAACCGTCTCCCTCGTCGTCGTTGCGGTAACATCGGCCTTATCGGTATCGCCGTAATAGCACTTCAGATTCTTGCCGGATACCTCCAGGATCAGATTGCGGCCGGAATCCGTCATCTTGATGGAATATACGGCCCGGAAATCGTCATCGGGCGCATGGAAAGCTGACTTAAATTCTTTGACGAATTCCATCGCATTATCATCCTTGCCCTTTTCGATCAGGCCCCTGTACAGCTGCGACAGCTCTTCCACATCCTCTTTCTGCTTCTTGACGAATGTATCATTGGATACGTATTCCGAAAGCTGCTCGCCTTCCTGCGGATCGATCGCCGTATCTGTTGCTCTTACCGTGATATCGAAATTGGCGCTCGACGGGAACACTATCGCTTTCTGGTTCACGGCACGGTAGATATCCTCCGCCTTCTTCTCGATCATCCTCTTATACTGTTCATTGGATTCAAAATCAACATTGTTATCGATATAAGCGCGGATACCGGGCATAACAAATCCGCCGAGCGTTTCCCATGCTTTAGTGAGCATGTACTCGGCTTCGGATTCTCCGGCAGTTGTTGAAATAACGACCGGGAACATGTAGAGTTTCTTCAGCTTGTTCTTGTCGGCATAAAGCCAGCATGAATCCAGGAATTGCTGCATCATTCCGCCGATGCCGAACCATTCTACGCTGACCGCAAGAATAACGGCATCCGCTTCCTTCAATGTATTGGCAAGCCTTGCGATCCCGCTTTTCTGCTCGTAAATATTATACCTGGTAACCGTAGCCCTCAGTTCTTCAAGAACTTCGGTGATCCTGGCGATCACATACTGGGTCGGATCTTCGATCAATCCTCTGCCGCCGTAATAGATATTAACTTTCATTGCGAAGCCTCCGCCTGTTGTATAGAATCATAGAGCTGAAAAATCCGAAAAACAATCCTCCGACATGAGCCGCGTTATCGATTCCCGTTGCTGTAAATCCCGCATAAAACGACAATACCAGAAACATGATCATACGTCTGATGCTGATTCCTTCTATCCGGCCTTTATTGGCCAGAACGATCCACAACAGGGCCCCTACCGTTCCGAAAACCGCACCGGATGCCCCCACGCTGACGACCAGTGTCCTGGTTGCGGAAATGGTATGGTTGTAGCGCCACATATTGTAATAAACAGAAACCACACCGGCAATGATCCCGCTCATAAAATAGTTGACCAGGTATTTACCGCTGCCGAGCAGTTTCTCAACGGCACTCCCGACAAACAGCAGAACAAGCATGTTGTTGAACAGATGTAAAAGGCTGCCATGGAGAAACATGTAAGATAAGATCCTGTAAAATTCCTTATCTTCGATAACCTGTTTCCAGCCGACCGCCCCGTAGTCCGATATGTCCGTACCCGATGCGATCAGTATCTTATCGACAAAAAAGACAACGATACAGATCAAAATGATAACGAGATTGGCCGGAGTAAGATATTGTTTGATCTCGTCGGCAAATTCTCTCATAAATATAACCTCATGCAGCGAATAAAATGAGCTGCTAATGGTTGCCTCCATATTTCCTGAGATATGATTATACACTAAAGAGGCTTCAGTTGCAATAATAAATGCATTTGCCGATCCTGAGCTCGTCTCCCCTTTTGATCGTATGCGGCAGGTGGGGAGCAAGCCTTTCTCCGTTTATGAACGTTCCGTTGGTTGAATTCAGGTCCGAGATCGTAAATTGGTCTCCGTCCCGGTCGATCTTCATATGATACCTTGAGATCCCGACTTGTGTTGCCATGACATAATCGCAATGCATGGCGTCCTTTCCGACAAAAAAAGGAAAATGGCTTACATTGATCGATGGCTGATCGTCGGAGACCAGGGAAAAAGGATATCCGGCCGAATCATCACCGTACAGGAATACCGTTGCCTCATCTGCTTCTTTCTCGGCCGAACGGATGCTTTTCTCTACTTTCTTTGCAAATTTTTCCCACATGATCTTTTCTGCCTCGTAACATATCCCAAATACTGCAATCGCCGCAATTCCGGTCTTAAGTACATCATTTCTTCCCGTATTCGCATTGCGCAGAAGTCCCGATCCGGAAAGCATGAAGATCACGACTACTGCTGCAAGAGGAAGTATAAAAGCAATGATCTTCATACGTATCGGACTTTCCGAAAAAACTCTGACAGCCCCCGGCTTGGAATATTTCACGGTATCGGGCCGTATCTCTCTCATCTCCGCAGGCTCCGTGCGAGCTCTCATTATATCCCTGCTTTCCGAAACCGGCATCAACTCTGCGTGAGCTGGTGTTGCTACGGGAGCGGGTGTTCCCGAATCCGCAGTCTGACCGGAATATACGGGACCTGCCGGAATTACCGGACCTGCCGGAATTGCCTGGCTTACAGACAATCGCGGATCAGTCTTCCTGTGTTCTTCGTTAAGGCACTTGATCAGATCCTCAAACGCACATCCGCTTTCTTTTGTTTTCATGTAAAAACCGTAGATCATCAGAACGGCACTTTCATCATCATAATCGATCTTGTCCATCAGGTACTCCGCCAGACCGCGAAGCTG
>JAFZNE010000067.1 GCA_017553035.1 Lachnospiraceae bacterium | reverse complement strand
TTGCCTCACGGTCTCGCGACATATTTGCCAGCACTATCCCATGAAGCGCCATATTATCCGACTCGGTTCCGCCCGAGGTAAAATATATCTCGTCCGGATCGGCGCCGATCAGCGCGGCGGCATAAGCCCTGGCCTTATTGATCGCGCTCCTGGCCAGAGACGCGTTATGATATGTCCCCGAAGGGTTTGCGTAATTCGATGTCAGGAAAGGCGCCATGGCGTCCTTTACAAGCGGGTCGCCCGCGGTCGTAGCCGCATTGTCCAGATAAATGTAATCAGTCGTTTCCATAGATGATGAATGAGTCCCTTCCGCTGCCCTTTACCTTGTACAGTGCCTTATCCGCGCATTCCAGCAGTTTATCGTAATCTGCGGCGTGCTGCGGATATAACGCGATACCGATACTTGCCGATTTGCTGATCGTCTGTCCGTCAACCTCAAGAGGCCTTCTGAGCACCTCATGCAGCTTGCGTGCCTGGTTGAACTGGGCCTGAGGATCCTTTACATCGCAGACAAACACCACAAACTCGTCGCCGCCTATCCTGCCGATGATGTCGTTCGAACGGAACGCGGCCGTAACGGATTTTACAACATCAATGATGATATTGTCTCCCATCAGATGTCCGTAGGTGTCATTGATGCTCTTGAACTTATCTATATCTACAAGCAGAAGCATTCCGGAACTGTTCGAATGTTCCGAGATGTAACGGTTAATGAGAAGCTTCGTGTATTCCTTGTTAAACGCTCCGGTCATCGGATCGCGCATCGCCTTATTCTCGAGCACGCCGAACTTACGCTTATCATCGTCGATGTCGATCAGGATCGCTGAGATCGTTACATGCCCGCGCCGCATGATCCTGTTTCCCGAGAGTTTAAACCATCTGGCCCTTCCTGACGGCGCCGTGATCTTAGCGTTCGGTCCGGGGCTCATCGCGAATTCGAAAATGAGATCGCCGTTCTCGCTTATCGAGTCAATGATCGTCTGCGGATCCTTAATGCCGATAAACCGGTAAAAATCATAATCATACTTCGATGAGAATTCTTCTTTCGTGATCCCGAGTATCTCGTAAAAGCTGTCGCTCGCGTATGAGACAAATCCCGAGTCAACCACAAAGTTGAATATCCCGGCTCCGATCTTGTTCGTGAGACGGTTTATCTCCAGAAAGCGGTCTATCTGGTTCTGCTGTTTAGTCCACATGATAAACCCGAATCCGGCCACTATGATCACCGCAAGCACGCTGACCGAGATGGTGATGATCGTCGTCTGCGGGAGCCCTGCGGCTCCGGCAATAATGATATTATTCACGCTAACCTCCGTATAAAAGAATTACACAGCTGTTCAATCTAAATCATTATACCACATTCGAATCGTGTAGTCGAATTAAATAATTTTAAAGCGGAAATCCTTTACACTCCGCATTCATTTTGCTATAATTCATCACGTTAAGCATCCGTAGTGAAGTGGATATCACGCAGCCCTCCGAAGGCTGTAACATGGGTTCGAATCCCGTCGGATGCGTTTCAACGCAAAAAGAACGGGACGGTTTTGCCGTCTCGTTCTTTTTGTCGAAACATATTTATGATCATTATCCCTTTACAGCACCGATAGTGATTCCTTTTACGAAATATCTCTGAAGGAACGGATAAATTACCATAACGGGCAGGATACCCAGTACAGTCAGTGCCATTCGAACCGAAGTGGACGGCAGTTCCGCCAGATTGACATTTCCGCTTCCGTTCTGCGCCTGTTGTCGCAGCTGATCCAGATTTCGCTGGATCTTCATCAGCAGTACCTGAATACTGTACATCTTGTCATCATTGATATAGTACAGACCGTTCATCCAGTCATTCCAGTATGCAAGTCCTACCAGAAGCGCGATAGTCGCGGTGATCGGCACGGCCATCGGGAATACAACTTTGTATACGATCTTAAATTCACTTGCTCCGTCAATTCTCGCCGCTTCGATAACTTCATCCGGAATATTCGTCGTGAAGTATGTACGCATCATGATGACGTTAAATGAACTCATCAGAAGTCCGGGAACCAGCAGCGCGATCCATGTATTGCGGATATGGAAAGTCTGGGTCCACATCAGATATGCGGGAACAAGACCGCCCGAGAAGAGCATCGTGAAGAACAGATAAAACGCGAAGAATGTTCTTCCGGGAAGGTTCTTTCTCGAAAGCGGGTATGCGTATAAAATGGTGCAGAACAGGTTTGCCGTGGTTCCGATCACAGTGATCATAACCGAGATAAAGTAACCGCGTCCTACGGAACCTGACTGAACCAGCAGATATCTATAAGCGTAAAGGCTGAATTTTTCGGGGAAGAAACTGTATCCGTTTGCGATCAGTGTCTGTTCATCCGTGAGCGATGACATGAGCATAAGGAAGAACGGTGCAAGGACACAGATAACCAGGAAGATCATCAGCGCATTTGCGAAGATCTGGAATCCTCTGTCTTTTTGAATCATGTTTT
>JAFZNE010000066.1 GCA_017553035.1 Lachnospiraceae bacterium | reverse complement strand
TCCGGCCTTAAGTTTTCTCAGACGCTCCCAGGGATCGTCCTTCAGGAATCTGAGGCATGCATCGAATGTTGCGCCGCCCCAGCACTCAACCGAATGATATCCGACTTCGTCCATCTTCGGAATGATGGGCAGCATAAGATCGGTAGGCATTCTGGTCGCTATAAGAGACTGATGAGCATCACGAAGGATGGTCTCAGTTATTTTTAAAGGTTTTTTCTCTGCCATTTCATTTCTCCTTAAATATTTTTTACGTCACAAGCTGCGTTTTACATAACTCCAAAGATAGCCATGAATACACCGGCTGCAACGGCGGTACCGATAACACCGGCAACATTGGGTCCCATTGCGTGCATGAGCAGGAAGTTCGTGGGATCATACTGGGATCCGACTTTCTGTGAAACACGGGCTGCCATGGGAACGGCCGAAACACCTGCGGAACCGATCAGAGGATTGATCTTGCCGTGGGTGATCTTGCTCAGGAGCTTGCCGAGCATAACGCCGCCGAAAGTACCGAATGCAAATGCTATGAGACCAAGAGCAACGATCTTGATCGTAGTCCAGTTAAGGAATGCTTCTGCGCTTGTCGATGCACCTACTGAAGTACCGAGCAGGATAACAACGATATACATAAGTGCATTGGAAGCTGTCTCTGTAAGCTGACGGGTAACGCCGCACTCACGGAAGAGATTTCCGAGCATCAGCATACCTACAAGAGGAGCGGTGCTGGGAAGGATCATAACTACTACTATTGTGATAATGATCGGGAACAGGATCTTCTCAAGTTTGGTAACCGGACGAAGCTGTTCCATCTTGATCTTACGTTCTTTGTCTGTTGTGAAGAGCTTCATGATGGGCGGCTGGATGATCGGAACCAGTGACATATATGAATATGCCGCAACAGCGATAGGTCCCATCAGATCGGTCTGTCCAAGCTTACCTGCAAGGAAGATCGAAGTAGGGCCGTCAGCACCACCAATGATTGAAATAGCAGCGGCAGCCTTATCATTGAAACCTAACAGGATCGCTCCGAGATAAGCCAGGAAGATACCCAGCTGTGCCGCGGCACCCATCAGGAAACTGATAGGATTTGCGATAAGCGGACCGAAATCCGTCGAGGCGCCTACGCCGAGGAAGATCAGCGAAGGCATGATCCCCCACTCATCGAGCAGGAAGAAATATCTGAGCAGGCCGCCCTCTTCCATGATCGCCGGATACATGTTGACAAGCAGCATACCGAACGAGATGGGTACGAGGAGCAACGGCTCAAAGCCCTTGGCAATCGCAAGCCACAGGAAGACCAATGCTACAATGACCATCAGGATGTTACCCCAGCTGATCGTAGCGAACGCGGTCTGTTTGGCCAGATTGCTGAGCGTATCAACTACATAATCCATACAAACAGTTACCTCCCAGATCAGTTAAGTGTTGCAAGAATGTCGCCTGCTTCTACGCTTGATCCAACAGTTGTGTTGATTGATGCAACTGTTCCGTCAGCTGTAGCAACGATCTCGTTCTCCATCTTCATAGCTTCAAGGATCATGATAGCCTGGCCCTTCTTAACAGCATCGCCTACATTGGCCTTGATGCCGAGGATCTTGCCGGGCATGGGAGCTGCGATCTTAACAGCGCCTGCTGCACCCGATGCTGCGGGAGCTGCCTTCGGAGCTGCCTTGGGAGCCGCTGCGGGAGCTGCCTTGGGAGCTGCTGCAACCGGAGCTGCACCTGCGCCGCCTTCTTCTACTGAAACTTCATAAACGTTGCCGTTTACGGTAATCGTATAATTTTTCATTTGTAAAAACCTCCTGAATAATAAATCAATGAATATTTAACCGTACTGACAGATCCTGATCTGTCAATGTCTATCTTATCTAAGTCTCCTGATGCTTCTAACCACAAGCGCATCAGCAGGAACGGCATATCCCGTTTCAGCCTCAAAAGCGGCTATTGCGGCAGTGATCACCGCTACGATCTCTTCGTCCTGCGAAGAAGTATCTATGGTCTCAACAACAGCAGGTGCGGGAGCATCTTCTTTTTTAGGTTCGACTGTCTTCGGAGCAGCCTTCTTCTTTGCCAAAGAAGTAAAGATCTTACCTTCGATCGCGATCACGCATGAAATGAATGCAAGCGTGATGAAAACTATGGAAATACCCATCGCGGTATTCAAACCGGCTTTTCCCATCGTCGCGCCGAGGCTTTCCTGAACTGCTTCTTCAGCGAGGAATACCAGATTATTTATACCCATACTGCCACCTCACTTATACAGTCTTATGCTTCTTGCCGGGTCTGTCTTCAGCCTTCAGATAAAGCATTTCAAATGCATACAGTACATTTCTTCTGACATCGGCGGGAGCGATTATCGCGTCAACATATCCGCGCTTTGCTGCGGACTCGGCGCTGAGCTGCAACTTCTCGTATTCGGCCTTCTTTGCCTCATCCTTCTGGTCTCCGGTAAGGATCTGAACAGCGAGATCGGCAGCCATAGGGCCTACCTGTGCGCCTTCAAGCGCAAATACCATGTCTGCGCCCGTTGCCTTGGAATTCATTACTGTATATGCAGAACCGATACCCTTTACGATCACATTGACCTTCGGACATGTTGCATCGGCAAATGCAGAGATCAGTGAAGCTGCTTCTCTTGAAAGCTTCTTCTCATTGCACATGCATGATGCATAACCGTCAACGTTGGTAAGTGTCAGAACGGGGATCTCAAATGCGTCACAGAAGTTAACGAATTTGGCAGCCTTTGAACATCCGCAATGTGTAAGTTTGGTCTCGAACTTCTCTGCTGCCTTGCCATCCTTCAGGATCGCTGCTCTGTTGGCAACAGCGCCTACCGTTACACCGTCAAGCTTGATAAATCCGGTAACCATTTCCTTTGCGAAATCCTTCTGAACTTCGATAAAGAATCCGCCGTCGGAAATATCCGCAAGAGCAACCGCGGGATCGGCAGCTTCGTCGGCAAACGCATCGGTCAGACGATTGAGATCGTCATCGCACTCACTGAGAACCGCGTCATCCTCATTGCATGCAGGGATAACGGAAACCAGGTTTCTTACTTCATTAAGAAGCTCAACCTCGCCTTCAACAGCAAAATCTGCTGCGCCGCACTCAGCCTTGAAAGCTGCGGATGCGGTATCACATTTATCCGTATTGTTACCCTTTACTACATTGGGAGTATTCAAGAACAGCTTGCCGTTCTTCTCAACAAAAACGAAATCATTAAGAGATGCAGAAACAGAAAGTCCTCCTCCGCAGCTTCCGAAGATAACCGCTATCTGGGGGATAACTCCTGATGCAAGAACCTGTTTGGTCATTACGGCGCCTAAACCCTCAAGGGCATCGGTTGCCTCTTCGATACGAAGTCCGCCGCAATCGATGAGTCCGATAACGGGCGCACCGCATTTCATAGCAAGATCGTAGATCCTCTCGATCTTCTTCGCATGCATTTCACCAATTGTACCGTTAAGTACGGAAGCATCCTGGCTGTATACATATACCGGGCCGTCGTTGATCGTGCCGTAGCCTGTGATCACGCCGTCCGAGGGAGCTTCCTTGGTCTGCAGATTAAAATCGGTGTTCCTCTTGGTAACCAGAGCGCCGATCTCCACAAAACTGTTGTCGTCAAGCAAGGTCAGAACACGATCCTTAGCTGACAGTTTGCTGGAATTACTCATTACTTACCTCCATTTTCTATTTCGCCGCGCCTAAACATCAAAAAACCGATGAAAAAGGCGCGAACCAATTTTCACCGGATATCATTATATATGCTGTTTGGAAAAAAAGCAACTAAAAAGAATCAGTTAATCAACTTTTCTTCTGATTTATAAAATACGACCGTTCTGTTATGTGCCTTGATCAGCACTGCAGCAACCGGAATGAGCAGTATGCTGATGATCTGGGAGGTTGAAAGGAACCCGATCTTGCCGCGTACCACATCGCCCCGCAGGAATTCGAGCCCGGTCCTTGCGACTATGTAATACGCAAGATAATATCCCAGGAGCTGTCCTTTCTTAAGTTTCCGCTCATCGGGCTTCTGTTTTATGGCTTTCAGCAGGATCATCAGCAGAACGCCGAAGCAGATGAAGTTAAGCAGTGCTTCCAGCAGCTGAACGGGAAATCTCGGTACTTCACTGAGTTCCGGAGATATCTCGTTATAAGGGAATTGCACGCTGAAAGGCCCATGATACTCTATGCCGTAGCAGCACCCCGAAAGAAAGCATCCGATCCTTCCGAATGCATGGGCAAAGGGCAGAAACGGCGAATACAGGTCGGTCAGGTCAAAGAGATCCACTTTAAAATGAACGCTGTACCGTATCACTCCGAGCGCAAATCCGATAAGGCCGCCGTAGAATACCAGTCCGCCGAAAGCGATATCCAGCGCAGTTTCGTAATCTGCCTTGAAGATCTTAACATAATCATCCCAGTTTTGGATTATCGAAGGCAGCCGGGTAAAGAAAAACAGAACCTTTGCGCCTATTGCAAGACCGATAAGCCCGTATATGGCAGCATAAAGCAGATGAGAACGTTCAACCGGAGTTTTCTTTGCTATTGACCTGATAATGATCATTGCCAGGGCAAATCCCAGCAGGAATATCGGACCATACAGAGAAATCCTGGTAAATCCCAGATCTATATACGGAAGCATCTGATTTTCTCCCCCTTTATCGCACAACATAAGGGCTTCGGCCACGCGCCGAAGCCCTTAACAAAAAGCTTACTTGATCGATTTCATCCGACTGTCAGTAAGATGATATTAATACCACTTGCTGAGAGCGCTGCTGATATCTGATGAAGCCTTGCAGGTACCACCTACATATCCCCACTTGCCATAGCTTCCTGCGCACTTGGAACCGCATGCCAGACATCCGATGAAGAATATTCCGGCTACTGCACAACCGATGATACCGGTGATAACTGCTGGTGTACCCTTCTGTCCATTGGTCTGATTCTTAACATTGATGCCGAGAACGATAGCTACAACACCACATGCTATACCAATAAGAGCACCGATGAATCCCCAAAGAATACCTCCAAGGAAACCGATTACAATACTGCAAATACCAAGAATCAATGATGCTACTACCATAACTTCCTCCACTTTATTTAGATTTGGTCTTTACGACCCTGAATTTATTATACAAATGCGAAAATAAACTGTCAAGAAAAATTGTTAACAAATTATGAAAAATACTCGACTGCAGCCCTGAACATTCCGATATCGTAATTACCCGGAACATTCCTGTACAGGCCGTTTCCTATACGCTCCGAATGACCCATCTTGCCGAATACGCGTCCGTCCGGTGAAGTAATGCCTTCGATCGAATACATCGAATCGTTGGGATTGTAACGTACATCATTGGTAGCATGACCGGCAATGTCAACATACTGTGTCGCTATCTGTCCGTTGATCGCCATGGTCCTGATCAGATCATCCTGTGCAATGAACCTGCCCTCTCCGTGAGATATCGGAACCAGATAGATATCGCCGGGATTGGTATTGGCGAGCCAGGGTGACTTGTTTGAAACGATCCTGGTCCTCACTATCCTCGACTGATGGCGTCCGATCGTGTTGAAGGTCAGTGTGGGACAATTCTCGTCGGTATCGATTATCCTTCCGTAAGGAACCAGTCCGAGCTTGATCAGAGCCTGGAAACCGTTGCAGATACCGCACATCAGTCCGTCCCTCTTCTCGAGCAGTTCTGTAACACCCTCTTTTATGGCATCATTTCTGAAAAATGCCGTAATGAACTTGCCGCTGCCGTCAGGCTCGTCTCCGCCCGAAAAGCCTCCGGGAATGAAGATCATCTGTGATGTTTTGAGTTCTTCGGCAAATTCCTCGATGCTCCTTGCGATCGCATCACCGGTCAGATTGCGGATGACAACGATCTTCGCCTCACCGCCGGCGTCCTCTACGGCCTTGGCGCTGTCATATTCACAGTTGGTTCCCGGGAATGCGGGGATAAGTACTTTAGGTCTTGCTATGCCCTTTGAGCCTGTACTTCTTGTAGGCCTTCCGACATAGATAAAGTCCTCCATGGATTGCTTGCGCGCAGCAATGTTGCAGTTGTATACATTCTCAAGCTTGCCCTCGTAAACATCAAGCAATTCTCCGAGTGATACCGCTTCATTTCCGAGAGCGATCCTTCCGGAAGGAGTGGTATGTCCGATTATCTCACAGCGCTGTGTGATAAAGCTTTCCACTTCCGCCTCATCCTCGAATACTTCGGCACCGATACCGGCCGCATGCAGCGTCCTGATCAGTTCATCCTGCTTGTCCCCGGTTATCCTTCCGGAAAACTCGATGATAAACGAAGCATAATCATATCCGAACAGCTTGCGCATATCGCAGGAAGGATCGAATTCGAACCCTATACCGTTTCCGAGACACATTTTCATGATCGCTTCGGCTATACCGCCAATCCCGGGAGTATAGCATGCTACAGCGGTCTGTGCCTTCATCAGCCTGTTGACGATGTTGAATACCCTGAGCAGTGATCCTGTTTCGGGAAGCCCGTTGTCACCGTATTCGGGGGCAATCCTTATTACCGAGTGACCTGCGCCTTTAAATTCCGGCGAAACGATGTCGCCGGTCTTCGCGGTGGTAACCGCAAATGAAACCAGTGTGGGCGGAACATCGATCTCTTCAAACGATCCGCTCATGGAGTCCTTGCCGCCGATCGCGGCGATCTTCAGATCCATTTGTGCCCCGAAAGCACCAAGCAGTGCGGCAAGCGGCTTGCCCCAGCGTTTCGGGTCGGTACGCAGTTTTTCAAAATATTCCTGGAAGGTCAGGTAAACATCCTCGAACTTCGCTCCGGTCGCTATCAGCTTGCATACTGATTCTATTACCGACATGTATGCTCCGTGATAACGGCTTCTTGTCATAATGTAAGGATTGTAACCCCAGCTCATCAGTGAACAGTCATCGGTATGACCCTTTTCGATGCTGATCTTCTGGACCATCGCCTGAACGGGAGTCAGCTGGAACCTTCCTCCGAACGGCATAAGCACAGTTCCCGCACCGATCGTCGAATCGAATCTTTCGGACAGGCCGCGCTTGGAGCAGATATTCAGATCCGAAGCAAGTGATTTATATTTTTCCGCAAATCTTTCGCTGCTGCCTGCGGGATTACCCTGCTGATCTACTGCGTCATCGGCATACGAAGCATTGGCCGGTAATTCTTTCGTCTGTGCACCGTCTTTTCCTTCTTCTCCTGTGAAATCCCTGCCGCCTGTTATGGTTCCGGCTGTATAAGGCTCGGTTCCGTCGGGTGCGACATTTACGGAAATATGTTTCTCGGCTCCGTTTGAGTTGAGGAAATCGCGGCTTATATCAACAATGGTATCGCCGTTCCATTTCATAACAAGTCTGTTGGTAGAAGTTACCTTCGCTACCGGAACAGCCTGAAGGTTCTCCTTATCGGCAAGCTGCAGGAATTTATCGGCGTCCTTCGCCTCGACCACTACAGCCATTCTTTCCTGTGATTCACTGATCGCAAGCTCGGTTCCGTCAAGACCTTCGTATTTCTTCGGAACTGCGTTGAGATCGATATCAAGTCCGTCGGCAAGTTCTCCTATGGCAACGGAAACGCCGCCCGCTCCGAAGTCGTTGCAGCGCTTGATTAGGCGTGTTGCTTCGGGATTGCGGAACAATCTCTGCAGTTTTCTTTCCTCGGGAGCGTTGCCCTTCTGTACTTCTGCACCGCAGTTTTCAACGGAATGCGAATCATGAGCCTTGGAAGATCCGGTTGCTCCGCCTATACCGTCGCGTCCGGTGCTTCCGCCGAGCAGGATAACAACATCGCCCTCGGACGGAACTTCTCTTCTGACATTGGCTGCCGGAGCCGCAGCGATCACGGCACCGATCTCCATACGCTTCGCCGCATATCCGGGATGATACAGTTCGTCGACGATTCCGGTCGCAAGACCGATCTGGTTGCCATATGACGAATAGCCCGCAGCAGCTGTAGTTACAAGCTTTCTCTGAGGCAGCTTGCCGGGAATGGTCTCCTCGATGGGCTTTAACGGATCGGCCGCACCGGTCACACGCATTGCTCCGTATACATAAGCTCTTCCCGAAAGGGGATCACGGATCGCACCGCCGATACATGTAGCGGCGCCACCGAAAGGCTCTATTTCCGTAGGATGGTTATGAGTCTCATTTTTGAAAAGAAGCAGCCAGGGCTCTTTCCTGCCGTCATTTTCCACTTCGATCTTAACCGTGCAGGCATTGATCTCTTCCGACTCATCGAGCTTGTCGAGATATCCGTTTTCCTTAAGATATTTGGTCGCGATCGTCGCGATATCCATAAGGCAGATGGGCTTGGTCCTACCGAGTTCTTCTCTTGTCTTGATATAACGTTTGTAAGCCTTCTCGATCTCGGGATCTTCAAAGGTCACATTGTCGATAATGGTTCCGAATGTTGTATGTCTGCAGTGATCCGACCAGTAAGTGTCGATCATCCTGATCTCGGTGATCGTAGGATCTCTCTTCTCGCTTTCAAAATAGCTGCGGCAGAATTCCAGATCGTCAATATCCATCGCAAGCCCGAGCTTTTTGATCATTTCCTCGAGTTCACCGCGTTTCATTCCGATAAATCCCTGAACGGTCTCAACCTTGGCGGGCTTGGGATATACGGTTGCCAGGGTTTCGGGCTTGTCGAGTGTTGCTTCGCGCGCCTCGACCGGGTTGATAACATAATCCTTGATCTTGGCAACATCCGCATCGGTCAGATCCCCGTACAGCACATAAACCCTTGCCGAACGCACAAGAGGTCTTTCCTTCTGCGAAATGATCTGGATACACTGTGCAGCCGAATCCGCGCGCTGGTCAAACTGGCCGGGCAGATACTCTACCGCAAATACCGTGACAGTGTCAGCCTTTTTATCCTGGGCACTGTTTCCGGATTGTTTCGAACCGGTATTCTTTTTCAGGGCTTCATCCAGCTCCCCGCTCACTATATCAAGCTGCGGCTCGGAGAATACGGTGCCTTTGGAATTCTCAAATGTTTCCGGGTCTATATTTTCAACATCATATCTGTTGAAAATCCTGACATCGGCCAGTTTCCCGATCCCGAGAAGCATTTTGGCATCATTTAACAGCGACTTGGCTTCAAGTGCCAGCTCTCTTTTCTTTTCTACGAATATTCTGTATACCATGACCGATTCCGCTCCTTCTTTCGATAGATTATCCTTAACCAAATGTCCATCCCATTTTTATATTATCCGGAAATAGTAAGTTGATCATGCTCAGCAGGTTTTGCTCCCAATTTCCGTTTTACGATCAGGTAAACACTGATCAGATGTTTGCAAGTGCCCTTGCTCCGATATCTTTCCTGTAATACTCATTATCAAAATGAACCTTGTCAACAAGCTTATATGCTTTTTCAACGGCTTCCTTAAGTGCTGGAGCCGTCGCGGTCATCCCGAGCACTCTTCCGCCGCCGGTCAGCAGCCTGTCGCCGTCCTTTGCCGCACCTGCGACATACATATTGTCAAATACGCTTTCATCATCAACCGTTATCTCGAAGCCTTTTTCATAATGCTCCGGATAGCCCTTCGATGCCATGATCACACAGCATGCACTGTCTGAACTGAACTTCACATCTGTATCGGCAAGCCTGCCCTCTGTCACCGCCTGCATAACGGTCAGCAGATCGCTTTCGAGCAGAGGCAGTACAACCTGGGTCTCGGGATCACCGAAGCGGCAATTGTATTCGATCACCTTCGGACCGTTCTTCGTGATCATCAGGCCGAAATAAAGGCATCCTTTGAAAGTCCTTCCTTCGGTCTTCATTGCCCTGATCGTCGGCAGGAAGATCTTCTCCATACACTCATCGGCAACTGCCTGTGTATAGAACGGATTCGGCGCGATCGTTCCCATTCCGCCGGTATTCAGTCCCGTATCATTATCGCCGGCACGCTTATGATCCATCGAACTGATCATGGGCTTGACCGTCTCACCATCGGTAAATGCAAGCACCGAAACCTCGGGCCCTTCGAGAAATTCCTCGATCACGACCTTGCT
>JAFZNE010000007.1 GCA_017553035.1 Lachnospiraceae bacterium | reverse complement strand
GACCGGATCATTTCCGAAGCTCAGGCCGAAAAACTGCTTATGCTCAGGCAGGAAATGCTGCAGAAAGAGCTCGGACCGGTCGTCCAGAGATACGCGGATGTACTGGAACAGGAATTGAAAGACCGGAACATTAGGTAATCTTTGATTATAATCATTCTGTCTATTTGCAACATGGATCCTCCATGTTATCATTCTTTCTGTAAGGCGCCGGTACATAGTACAAAGAAGATACCATCCGTAAGAAACATCCTTTACATGCGCAGGTAAAAGTCAGCTTACAGGCACGGTTAAGTATGAAAGGAGAATAACCATGAATCGAGACATTTTTATAAAGAATATTACCAAAGACAGGATAGAAATGAGTCCCAAGGGCAGAAATGCCAATGAGTTGTCGGTTGAGGAGTTTGAAAAGAGCTACGAAAACTTCTTCGATATGATATTTGAGATCGCTTCAACAGATATTTCGGGCCTTACCGGCTACGGGGAATTCGATGAGAACAATACGGCCCCCTATGCAACATTCAGGGAGTTCGTTCTCGAGACCTTCGATGAAGAGCAGGAAGGATACTGGCATAACTGGACGCAGATGTTCGGAACAACATTTCTTAAAAAGGATTATTTCGAAAAGATCTATGCAAAAGTCCTGCAGTATGCAGATTTTTGTGAAGGACAGCGATACCTTGTTAACAACAATACCTTTTTCCGCAACATGCTGGTGGATGATGCCGGGAAAACATATTGTGCAGACTGGGGACGTGCGGGTATCATGGACTTTTTGATGGATTTTGCCATACTCGATCTGAACAAGCCCTATCTGCTGGTTCCGGAAAAACTGTATGAATATGCCGGGAAGAAAAACATCGAGATAAAGAACTTCAAAGAACGCTTCCTTTGCATGGCATATTTCAAAGGCATCCACACGCTTATGTGGCATGCTTCCATCGACGATCTTGAATCCTGCGAATCGATCACCGTATCGCTCAATGCACTTGAAGAACGTATGAATAAGTTATCATAATGAAGGAAAACCGCTCTATTGATCAACTTCATGGAGGTTAATGACTTGGAAAATGCAAAGGATATTCTCCCCGAAAGCCTTTTAGCTGAGGTTCAGAAATACGCAGAGGGAAAAGCGATCTATATTCCAAAGCGCAACAAAGCAAAGGGCTGGGGAGAAGCTTCCGGTTACCGCGAGAAGCTCAGCAAAAGAAATACCATGATCTGCACCCGTTATTCGGCGGGTGCCTCGATCATGGAAATTGCAGAAGAATATTTTCTTTCACCGGAGACCGTAAAAAAGATCGTATACGGCAGGAAGATAAGTCTGCCGGAGTATTCCCCTTCCGTATATTCGGCCGAACAGTATTCGAATGCAGGTCTGGGCGAGGAATGGGTCCGTATCTATCTTGCTTCGCAAAATGAAGAAATGCCGGACAGTACCGAATACTTCCTCTCAGAACTCGTAAAAATACCGCTCCGGCTGATAGAAGCCGAAGCTGATAATGCTGCCGGTCAGAACTCTAAGGATAACTCAGGATTCCCGGACGTTCCTCTCATAGTCCGTTTTACCGGGCACCGGTTCAGGGTGTTATGCCTCAGGGAACAACTTGAAGCTTTACGAAAAGAGAAAAAGAATTCTCATTATGCTTTTGTTTTCGTCAACAACGGGAAATACAGCTACTATCTGAATAATTTCGGAAAACAGTTTCAGCGATAATTTCTGTAATCATTGGCGCTGATACCGCAGGTCTTCTTGAAGACCCTCGAAAAATGCGCCAGATCAAGAAACCCGACAGCTTCCGCAATGTCAACGATCCTGTATTCGGGATCTTTAAGAAGTTCCTTGGCCTTTTCAATCCTGATACCGTTCAGGATCTCAGAAAAATTCTTTCCCGTATGCTTATTAAGAAGCTTGCTCAGATGCCACTGGCTTACGTAAATATGGTCGGCCACATCTACAAGCTTCAATTTTTCTTTATAATTATCCTTGATAAACTTAAGAGCATTGTTCACAATAAAGGAGCTCGCGGGATTTTCCAATATCGTGTCGTCATTTTGCCCTTCTTCCTTCCCGGATTCCCGTTCCATCACTCCGGAGTTTCTCAATTTATCAGTCATCGCGGTAATGGCTTCTTCTATTTCATCATGCTTGGAAGGCTTCAGGAGAAATCTTGTCACTCCGAGATGTATGGCCTCTCTCGCATAATCAAACTCTCTGTATCCGGTCAGGACAGATACCTGCATATACGGAAATTCCGACTTGACGGCCGCGATCATTGCCAGCCCGTTCATATTCGGCATGGCAATATCGGAAATAAGGATATCGGGTTTCTCTTTCCTGATAAGCTCGATCCCTTCCGCTCCGTCATAAGCAAAACCCACTACCCTGGCGTCCCATTTGCCCCAGTCTATGGTTTTTGAAAGCCCCTCCACAATGATGGGCTCATCATCGATTATCGCTACTTTAAACATTCTATCACTTCTCCGATCGCTTCATCCACAGGTGTTAAACCTTTGACAATAGCCGGCATGTTTTCAAAAATGGGTGCTCTGCTTTCCGCAGGCACATAATCCTGAACCGCGGTACTTACCCCGCTTGCGTGCTCGGCCATATACAATGCGCTGCTCACAAAAGACGAAACCTCTTCCTGTTCCAGCTTTACACCGCTCTTAAGTGCGGTAGCCGAAACAAGAGCGAATTTTGATACCATCTCATCCGTTGTCATATATGATACAAAATTGACCGCAGCTTCCCTTTTTTCGGGATCCTTCCAGGCTTTTCTCGAAATATAATACCCGCTCGAAAGACCTCCTATGATATCCGTTGTCTTTCTGTTGTTTTTACCGGGAACGAAGGTAACACAAAAATCATCGATATTTTCCGCGGCATCCTCGATCGCGGAAACCCTCCAGGATCCGTCCAGCAGGAACGCTGCCTTCCCGCTGATGAAATCTCTCATTGTCTCATCATCCGGGGCCGACAGGGTACTCGGCGGGAAAAATCCCTTTTCATACATCATTTTTATATCGTTCAGGCCCTCGATCCAGGCCTTGCCCTGACTGTCACTCAGACTCTCCGGAACGATCGCATGGGTCTCGGGATCCTGATAATTGTAAATGCAGAATTCAAACCAGTAATGGGGTACACTGGCCAGAGAAGCCGCTATGGGTATATAGCCCGCATCCCTTATTTTCTCACACATTTCGATAAATGTATCCCAGTCCGTATTTTCATCCGGAATCTCCACTCCGGCTTCGCGGCAGACCTTCTTGTTGACGAACAGGCCTTCCCAGTACCCGTTTACCGGGATACAGTATATCTTCTGATCCACCGGCGAAGCCTGCATAAGGCTTTCCTTCATGTTGGACGCATAATCAGGATATACTTCGCGTATCTCATCCAGTGAGACCACTCTGTCGTTCTGGATCAGTACGCTCGCGTCTTCACCGGAAAAATAAAACAGGATATCGGGTTCCGCGCCTGTCTGGTAATCCATGATAACCCTTGTCTTAAAGGCTTCATCGGAAGTTACCGAAGTATCTAATATTGTATTTCCGGTATTTTTCTGCCATTCATTGATAGCATTTTTAAAATTTCTGGCGTTTCCGTCATTACCTGCATACATCGTCATAACGGTCAGTTCGACATTGCCCTTGTCCTTGTTGACAGGACCCGTCTTCAGGCTCTCAAATGCACAGGAAGAAAGAGAAGCCGCAACGGTCAACAAGATCATCAGCAATGCCGTTACCCTCAAATGTGATCTCACTCCCTGCCACCTCCCATCTTCAACGTAAGAAGGCTCACCGTATCATTTCCATCATTGCAGACATTCAGTCCGCAGTCATCCCCATACATCAGTTTAAGCCGTTTGTTCACGTTTCTTATGCCTATGCTGGCATGGTGCTTCTCGCTGGTCTCCTCATCATACAGGAGATGCTTAACTTTCGCTATATCCTCGGGGCTCATATTACCCGTATTTCTGACCTCGATATACATATACCCGTCTTCCGCAAAGATCCTGATACTGATCCTGCTTTCGGCGGAAGCCCTGGTTCCGTGCTCCACAGCATTTTCGACGATCGGCTGTATGATAAGCCTCGGGACCTCGATCCCCAGCAGTTTTTCATCCACATCTTTGGTTATGGTGAGCCGCTTCCCCATCCTCTCCGAGATAATGTAAAGATAGGAATCCACATATTCCATCTCTTCCCGCAGAGCGATCGTCTTCTCATCCTTACGGTTCAGCGTGGAATTGAGCATCGTTGAAAGCGCTTCGATCATGCTGCTTACCTTGAATACGCCATTCAGGCGCGCTTCCCAGTTGATGATCTCAAGGGTATTGTTCAGAAAATGAGGGTTGATCTGGGACTGAAGCGCCTTAATATTGGCATCCCTCAGCGCTATCTCTTCAACATATATCTTTTCAAACTGGTTTTTAAGCTCATCGCTCATAGAGTTGAAAGAATCGTTAAGATAGTCAAATTCCCTGCTCCCCGCGCTCTTGCCGGTAATATGATAACCGTAATTACCGCTGGAGATCTCGCCTGCTGCCTTGACCAGATTTCCGACCGGATCGGACACACTTTTACGAAGATAGATAAAAAGCGTCACAACGAGCGGGATAAGGAATGCCAGCACGATCACAAGGAAATAATATGTTGCCCTCATCTCGCCGAACAAAAGCCCGGAATCAAGCTTAACCACATAGGATAAAAAGCTCCCGTTATAGTTTTCGGTAAGATATACGTAATAGTTACCGGCGTATTTTTCAACAACAGGCCCACCTGTCGCTTTATTCAGATCAAATGTCTCCGGAAGGCTCACTTCATTCCCGCTGATCCTTTCCCCTCCTAAAAATACATATGCTTCATCGTATGCCCAAACCGTGTTCAATGAGTCGAAAATATTGCTCTTATTGAGCTCCATTACGATCATCGCAAAAGGTTTATACTTTTCATTAAGAAGGTTTCGCAGAAGATACAGCGCATCTCCTCCGTTATAGAGCATTATTCCGGAATCCAGGCTTTCTCCTATGTCGAGCGCATCCTTAAGATAATGGTCCTTAAAATATATGACACGGTCGAAAGAGCTCCCTGAGCTGTATGTTGAGTAAAAAAGATCGGGATCTTCGGTAAAGAATACCATCGTGGTGTCGAGGTTCTGGTTAAACCTGTACTGTGAAGACAGATAGATGGTCATCGAATCATACAGAGCCTGTTTTTCGCCCGTTTTTTTGTAGGTTGACCAGCTGTCCGAAACAACATTAAAATATGTGGCGTTTCTTGATGCGTTAACACACTCGTCAAGACCTGTTTCGATGCTGTATACTGCCTTATTCATGGAAAGTGACAGCTCCGCCGTTACCTGGGCGCTCATCTTGTCCGAAACGAGAAAAAACACAACAAAAGAAGCCATCGATATCGGAACCAGCCAGATAACGATGAGAAGTATGATCATTTTCCATTTCAGGTCAAGCTTCTTCATGTTTAACCTCATCCAGCGAATAAAATGAGTTGCTATATAGATTGATCCGGATATATTTTACCACATCCGGCCGAAAACCAAAACACCATTTTTAACGCGCACAAAACTTGCCGCACCGGAATGAGCGCGGCAAGTCCGTGGGAAGTTTCTATAAAAAGAATTACTTGTTTGCAAGGAAATTCTTGAGCTGTGCGTTAGCCTCGTCAACGATCTTCTGCATTCCGTTGTCATCAAGTTTCTTAAGGAATGCGGGAAGTACGGTCTCGGGATCTACTGCACCGACGCTCAGGGTAAGTGCATATTCCGCAGCAGCATTGGCAACAGCCGCAAGCTCATTGGAGACATTGTCCGAGTTGAATGTAAATCCGAGGATCGGGATCTGGTCAGCTGCTCCGTAGTATGCCTTGAATTTGGTCCAGAAATCAGCGCCCTGACCCTTCTGAGGAGGAAGAAGCGTTACATTGCCCATTCCGTTTGTCCAAGGTGAATATTTTGCTCTTGCGTCCTCGATGAACTCTACCTCACCGATGTCGTTCTTTGTATAGTGAATACCCTCTACGCCGTAATCAAGAAGAGTGAAAAGGTAGGGATCGGTGTTCAGCAGGTTGAGGAACATCATTGCTCTCTCAGGGTTCTTCGAAGCAGTGGAAATAGCCATCATAGCGCCCTGTGAAGATGTGGTGTCAACATATGCGGGTGTGGTTCCCACAAATGCAACCTCAAAGCCTCTCTCTGCACTTGCCTGTGTCTCATAACCTAAAGAGTACGACTGGGTTCCGATCAGATACTGGCCCGTAAGCTGTTTCTCGGAACGAAGGTTGTTAGCCTGCTCCGCATTGGCAAGACCGGGATCGATATAGCCCGCAAGATAATACTCTCTTGTCTTTGTTACATACTTCTTGTATTCATCGGTTGCGAATTTGTTCAGGATAACATCGCCGTAAGCACCCTTATCGGATGTCTTTACAGGATTGATGTAGTATGAAAGAAGGTTTGTGGCACCCGAATCACCTGCTACGATGATAGAGTTGTCAACCATACGCTCCGCAACGGCACCTTCGATAAGGAGCGGAAAGAAATTCTCACCTTCACCGGCCTTAACCTTGGCAAGGATCTCGCCGAATCCGTAATAATCTGTATTCTTGATATCATCTACGGTGTAGCCGTACTTTTCAAGAAGGGGAACATTGATATCCCAGCAGAGCTGGCATGCGATATCCTTGTATCCGGGAACGGCATATACGCCGAATCCGTCGGAACCTTCGATCTTCGCACCATTGGTAAGAACTTCCGGAAGGAGACTCCATACATCTTTTCCGTACTTCTCGAGCAGATTGTTCTCGGGATTGTCAAGTCTTACCCATGCACCACGCTTTGCAAACAGATTGTATTCGTCTGCCGACCATGAGCAGGTAAAGTAAATATCAACATCATCGCCGCCGTTGATAGCAAGTACGGCATTATTGTCGAAATCGCCCCATGTGCCCCAGATGGGCTCAAGTGTAACATTAAGCTTCTCATCAAGGTATTCATTGACCTTGGCAAGCACCTGTGTATCATCCGATACATTGCTTCCGTGGAAATACATTTTTAATGTTACATGATCTTCGGGTCTGCCATTAGTCGCTGCCGAAGCAGATCCCCCGTTTCCCTGGCCGCCGGATGTTGAATCCTTTGAGCAGGCCGTAAGAGTGCCGATAATCATACATGCTACCAGCAGAAGAGCTAAAATTTTTTTCATATAATATCCTCCCGATTAATGAAACTTGATATATGTGACCGGCCCCTTTGCCGGAATCACCGTGGTTAACCCTTTACCGATCCTATGGTCAGACCTGAGATGATATATCTCTGGAAGAAAGGATAGGCAAAAGCGATCGGCACTACGATAAATACAACAAGTGCCATACGAAGAGACGCGCTTGGCAGGTCTCTTAACATTTTTGAAGCTTCAACTCCGATCACCGAAGCATTTTTGAACAGGAAATCCGCCTGATTCTGCATTTTCATCAGCAGATACTGAAGAGGGATGTACTTCGAGTCCTTTATATAAAGCATTGCAAGGAACCATTCACTCCAGTAGGACAGTGCCGTGAGCAATCCTACGGTCGCAATTCCCGGCTTGGCGATCGGGATAATGATCTTGAATAATGTCTTATATTCTCCGCTTCCGTCTATGGATGCCGCCTCTATCAGTTCTTCGGGGATCGATGTGGTGAAGAAGGTCCTCATGATGATGATATTGAACGGACTGATAAGCGCGGGTACTATCAGTGCGGCATAGTTGTTCGAAAGATGAAGGAGCTGCTTACATACCATGAATGTAGGCGCAAGTCCTCCGCCGAACAGCGTTGTAAAAAATGCGAAAAAGGTAAAAAAGTTTCTGAACTTAAAGTCTTTTCTGAAGAGCGCGTATGAATACATGATCGTCATGAGCAGACTTGAAGCCGTTCCCACTATCGTTACAAAGAAACTGTTAAAATATGATCTCCACAACTGATCACCGAGCTGGAATACATACTCATAAGCGCTGGCACTCCATTCCTGCGGACTGAAAGAATAACCGATCTCCCTGATGCTGCTCTCCGACGAGAAGGAAATAATAACAACGAATATGAACGGTATGATACAGGCCGCACAGAACATCCCAAGTATCAGATAGAAGGATATTTCCGATATAATACTTGGTTTTCCGAGCCGGCTTTTTCCGATACGTTTTTTCACCGGAATGATCCTCCTTTCTCAGAATAATGAGCTGTCTGCGTCTATACGCTTAACTACCGAGTTGGCGATCAGCATACAGACGAAACCGACGACATTCTGGAAAACTCCGGCAGCGGTCGTCATACCCAGATTGCCTCCCGTAGCCGACAGGGCTCTGTATACGTAAGTATCGATAGTCTGGGTGACATCCAGTATGGACCCCGATGCCAAAGGCACATTCCAGAACAATCCGAAGTCCGAGTTGAAGATCTTACTGATATTCATGATGAGCAGTATCGCTATCATCGTACGGAGATTGGGCAGTGTAACGTATTTTATCCTCTGCCATCTTGTCGCTCCGTCGATAGAAGCCGCTTCATACTGTGTTTTATCAATGCCGGTGATCGCGGTTAGATAAAGGATGCATGAATAACCGGTATTTTTCCAAAGGTTCGCGAGCGTAAGTATGATCGGCCACGGCTTGGAAGTATGGTACCAGTTGGTGGCCTCGCCGTACTGGGACATCTGCCATTTGACGATCAGACCGCTTGTCGGATCAAGCAGGGCCATTACAAAGTAGCTGACAACTACCCAGCTTATGAAATACGGGAAAAACATCAGTGTCTGATAGGTTTTTGCCACGAACTTATTTGTGATCTCATTCAGAATGATCGCAAATGCTACGGAAATGACCAGTCCGAGGAAGATCCACAGCAGGTTGTATCCCACCGTATTTCTGATCATTTTCAAAGAGTCCGTTGTCGCAAAGAGGAACTTGAAATTGTCAAACCCCACCCATTTTGAATGGATAACATTGTTTATCAGTCCCGGCGCCTTTGTATAGATCTTGTAGTCCTTAAACGCGATCGTTATTCCGAACATGGGAAGGTATCTTAACAATATCAGCCAGATGGTTGTCGGAAGAACCATCGTGAGCAGGATCACATTCTTTTTTATCAGCCTTTTTGAGCTTTTCTTCTTCCTGCCTAACCTGTATGCCAACCTGCCTTCACCCCCTGTTGTCTGTGTATGAGATAACGAACATGATCACTTATTTCGTTTATTATAATAACAACAAAAGATGCCAAAGTAATTAGACCGCTTTGGCATCTTTTGACTAAAATTGTGCAAGTAGCATATATTTGTTTTCAAATATCAAGATATTTTTCAAATATCTCACAAAATCTCTCGGCGTCCGCTTTCTCTTTCATCTCACAGAATATGCGCAGAAGCGGTTCGGTACCCGAAAATCTTACGGAGATCCAGCCTCCGTCCTTAAGATAAATCTTAAGTCCGTCAAGATAAGATATCTTGTCGATCTCGTAATCTATATTGGGAAGACTCTTGTCTTCAAGAAGGATCTTCCTGATGTGTTCCTTCTTTTCCTGGCTGAACCTGTAATCGCGTTCGCACAGAGCCATCCCTCCGTACTCTTTTCTGATGTGCTCCATGATCTCGGAGAGTTTCATTCCGGTCACCGCAAGCATCTCTACAAGGAGCGCTGCGGCGTAGATGCCGTCTTTACCTTTAATATGGCCTTTGACTGCCATTCCGCCCGAAGACTCGCCTCCGATGATCGCATCCGTCTGGTTCATTTTTGCGGAAATATATTTAAATCCGACGGGAACTTCGTGACATTCCTGCCCGAAACTCTTTGCGATCGAATCCAGAAGATGTGTCGTACAGATATTTCGTACGCAGTCTCCCTTCCAGCCTTTGTATTTTACAAGATAATAGTAGAGTACCGCGAGGATATCGTTCGGATGGAGGAAGTTTCCTTTATCGTCTATAACTCCGATCCTGTCGGCATCGCCGTCGGTCGCTATGCCGAGATCAAAATTATATGCCATTACCCTGTTCTTCAGGTCGCGGAGCCTTTCTTCGTTCGGAGCCGGGAGTTTCCCGCCGAACAGAGTATCATGTCTTTCATGAATGGTCTCGATCTCACATCTTGCAGTCATCAAAATGATCTCAAGAGAAGTTTTGCTCACGCCGTACATCGGATCGAGGGCAACCCGCAGGCCGGCACGTTTGATCTTTTCCACATCAACCGCGTCAAGGATCGCATCTATATAATCGTTGAGCGGATAGATCTCTTCGATGATACCGCTCTTTACACCCTCGTCGTAATCGATCTCCGCTACGGGAATATCGGTTACATTATTGATATATTCCTCGATCTGTGCGGTCTGTGTCTCATCCGCGTCCCTGCCGCCATAGGTAAAGACCTTGATCCCGTTGTAGATCGCCGGATTATGGCTTGCGGTTACCATCATGCCGTAATGCATATCATGCTTCATAACATAGTACATTATAAGCGGAGTGGGAGCCGCTTTATTGACCAGATAGACCTTGACTCCTTCTTTGGCGAACACACCGGCCGCCCATCTCATAGCCTCTTTCGAAAGGAAGCGCTTGTCGTACCCGATGACGATCCCTTCGCCGGTCACCCCTTCATCTTTCATCTTATCAAGCATGGCCCTTGATAAGATCTGAATGTTTTCTTTTGTAAAACCGTCTCCGATTATTGCTCTCCAGCCGCCTGTACCAAATTTTATCATGTCATGCCTCCTGTCCTTTTCCCATGTAAACCACTATTTCATGTGAAGTCCCGCCCGGATATGCGGCGATCCTGTCAACCTTCTCATTGTCTGCCCAAAGTTCTTTTACTCCCTTCATGACCCCGTCAGGATTCTTGACCGTTATATTATATACAGCCCCTCTCCATACCCTGACGACCCTGAATTCTTTCCAGTCCGCGGGGATGCACGGATCTATCACAAGCGAATCAAAGTCCGGTCTTATTCCGAGAATATATGCCGTTGCCGTATAGTACGACCAGCCGCCCGACCCGGTCATGAACGGATGTCTGGCCCTTCCGTAAGCCGAATGATCCCTTCCCGCAATAAACTGGCAGTAGGAATAAGGTTCGCTCTCCCTGATCTCTATCATGTCATTTTGATAATAAGGGCAGAGCGCATTGTAAAACTTCATCGCGATATCGCCTCTTCCGAGTACGCACGCCGCCGCCTGTGCCCAGGGATTCGGATGGGAGAAGATCGCCGCATTCTCTTTAAGTCCGGGATACACCCTTGTTACAAAGCCGATCTCGGGATCGGGTTTGGTGTAAGCAGGCTGGTTCAACAGGATCCCATAAGGCGTATAGAGATACTTGTCGATAGCCTCAAGCGCCTTATTGCCGTGATCCGGGTCTGCCGCACCGGAAAGGATCGCCCACGAATTGGATTCAAGATGTACTCTTCCTTCCTCATCTGCATGAGTTCCGATCTTTCTTCCGGATCTTGTTATGCCCCTGATGAACCATTCTTCATCCCAGAGCTTCTCGTTGCAGACTTTCTTCACTTTGTCGGCGATCGCACGGTACTTTGCAGCGTCATCATTTCTTCCGAGCCTTTCGGCCAGTGAAATGAAGTTATCAAGCGCCCAGTAATGGAGGAAGCTGACCATTGCACTCTCACCGCCGCCAAGATTCAGGCAATCGTTCCAGTCGGCCCGCAGACCCTTGCAGATCCCGCTTTCACCAACCTGTTCGGCTGAAAAATCAAGGATCCTCTTCATATGATCATAAACAGACTCGGTAAAATCCCGGCCGTCCACGAATGTGTCCGCATAGGTAAGCTGTTTATCCGCAAGATCAAATTCTCCGGTCTCTCTGATGTAATTTACTATAGAGGTAACAAGCCAGAGCGCATCGTCCGAGCAGGCATCGGCAAGGCCGTGGATTACACTTTTATCCGCCTTGGGAACTACCGTAGGTGAATCAAAAGGCACATCGGAGTTGTCCTCTTCAAACCATTCCGGCTGGAAGAGATGCAGGCCGTAGCCCTTTGTTGTAAGGCCTTTAAGGAGCTGTTCTATTCTTTCCCTGCATTTTTCGGGATTCGAATGCGGAATGGTCATTGAATCCTGCGCCGTATCACGATACCCGAGTCCCACTCTGCCGCCTACTTCTATAAAGGAAGCAAATCTCGAGAACATGACATTTATTTCCGACTGATACAGGGTCCAGGTATTGATCAGCGAATTCATGCCCGCGTTGGGAGTATCAATGATCATCTTATCGCACTTTTCTTTCCAATATGCGGCCATATCAGCGTAAGCCGCATCAACCGCAGCGGGATCGCTGTATTTTGCCCTAACTCTCGCGCCTTCACTTCTCCTGCCTTCTCCGAGCATATAGATCAGCCTGGCTTCTTCTCCCGGAGCAAGCTGCAGTTTCTTCATCAGGGTGCCGCAATGATTCATACCCTTTTCTTCGGAACCGCTGCATGTGCCGTTTATCACTGCCTGAGGATTGGTTTCGGTATTGTATGTTCCGAGGAATTTATCCCTTACACAATCAAATCCGTCAGGCTCAAAATTTGAGGTAAAATACTGGTAACCATCCTGCTCATAATACAGATCTTCCTCGATAATGCCGTCTTTATAAGAACCACCGGCACAGTACAGGCTCATCTGAAAATTAATGTTGTCTATCATTACATGATGGAAGGAAAACTCAAGATACGAGAAAACACTCAGATCTCTTGCCTTATCCCCCGTATTCTTTAATCTCACATCCCAGAGGAGCACGTTTTCGCCTCTCGGAATGAATAATTTCTGAGACGATGCGATCCCGTCGTATTCGCACTCATAGACCGTGTATGAGAGTCCGTGGCGAGTCGTATATTTCGCCTTGTTTAGGTCTTTTCCGACCGGCTGCCAGGAAGCCGACCAGTAATCTTTTGTTTCATTATCACGAAAATAGATATAGAAACCCGGTCTGTCCATCGGCACGCTGTTGGCATGGAATCTTGAGATCCTGTGATATTCGGGGGACTTGTAAAATGTATATCCGCCTGCGGTATGGTTTACCACAGCCGCCATATCTTCCACCCCGAGATAGTTTGTCCATGAAGTCGGCAGATCGACTCTTTCGATCACATACTCCTTATTTGCATCATCAAAATACCCGTAGCGCATAATTCTCCTCCCGTTTACATCAGAATACCATATTACCTTATAGTATTATTATATGAGCTTTCCCCGGACAAAGTATAAGGCTAAAAATGTTATTATTTGCTTCTTCTTGTTACTTTTATTTTTGATATGACCGTTCGATCGAGTAGGCTGACTCCTACTCGATTCGACGGGCCATCTCGAAAGCAGAGCTTTCTCGATGACCGTTTGCTCAGCCCTCAATCAGCAAGCAAGCTTGCACTGAGGGCATTCGCTTATCGCACAAAAAATCCGCTCCGGCCGTTAAGCCAAAGCGGATTTTATGACAGAGCTTACTGTCGGTATTGCTGCAGTCCGGTATATCACTATTCAGTATCTTTTCTTGATCTCATCATATTTTGCGGAAGTCATCAATGCGGTTTCATCGGTTCCCTTAAACCTTACTATATATGTCCACCTGCCGTAAACTTCCAGTTTTTTGATCGCATCGATGCTGATGATATAGGATTTATGGCATCTCATGAATTTTTCGGCATTCAGCTTTTCTTCCAGCGAAGACAATGACTGCGCGGTAAGATAAGTTTCGTCCTTCGTGATGATCCTGGTCATGCTGTCGACTCGCTCGATCATAATGATGTCCTTTATATCGACAAAGTTGATCTCTTCCTTGCCTCTTATGATCAGTTTTTCATCATCGGTTTTTTCGGGCCTGCCGGTCTTTTCTTCCTGTCCGGCAGTATCAGCGATCCTTCCGAGTGTTTTTGCTATCCGTTCCATGTCAAAAGGCTTGACCAGATAATCGAAAGCATAGATCTCAAACGCATTGGCCATATATTCCGAATGAGCCGTCGCAAATACGATCTTAACCTTCGGTTCCACTTCGGTGATCGCCTTTGCGCATTCCATACCACTCTCGCCGTTCAGATCGATATCCATAAACACGACTTCGGGGCGAAGCCTGATAAAATCGCTGATGGCCGAAGCAAAATCACCGCATGAAGATACAACCGTAAAACCATCGTTACGCTCGATCATCTTCTGTAAAATGCCGCGGATATGTTCTTCGTCCTCTACAACCATTACCTTCATCATAACTTAAGCCCCCGTCGATCTTTTTGTTCATTAATAAAAACGTTATTATACCGGGATCAGTCCTTCTTCTTGGTATCCACAAAATCAAGGACACCGTTTCCGATATCATTCTTCATCTTTGTATCGGCTTTTACGTTCTCGAGCTTGTAGTAATCAAGCACACCGAGATTGCCGCTCTTCAATGCCTCGGCCATAGCCCTCGGAACCTCAGCCTCTGCCTTGACAACATCTGCCTTGGCCTTTACAACCTCGGCCTTCATCTCCTGCTCAAGCGCAACCGCCATAGCTCTTCTTTCCTCGGCCCTTGCCTGCGCGATCTTGGTATTGGCTTCAGCCTGAAGGCTCTGAAGGTTTGCACCGATATTTCTTCCTATATCGATATCGGCGATATCGATGGAAATGATCTCATACGCGGTTCCCGAATCAAGTCCTTTTTCCAGAACGATCTTCGAAATGTCATCCGGATTCTCCAGCACTTCCCCGTGCTTCTCGGCCGAACCTACGGTAGTGACAATGCCCTCGCCTACCCTTGCAAGGACCGTTGCCTCCCCAGCGCCGCCGATAAGGCGGTCGATATTGGTCCTGACAGTCACACGTGCCTTGACCAGTAATTCGATACCGTCCTTTGCAACAGCTGAAATCTGAGGAGTTTCGATAACCTTCGGTGTTACGCTCATCCTTACTGCTTCAAACACATTTCTTCCCGCAAGATCGATAGCCGAAGCCTTCTCAAACGGAAGCTCGATCCCCGCTCTTTCTGCTGCGATCAGCGCATTTACGACATCATCCACGTTGCCGCCGGCAAGATAATGAGCTTCGAGTTCGTTGATCTTGACCTTCAATCCGGCTTTGGTAGCTTTGATCATGGGTGTCACGATCTTGGCCGGCTTAACGCGGCGGATCTTCATTCCAACCAGAGCAAAGATACCGATCTTTACACCGCTGGCTACGGCTGAGATCCACAATCCAAACGGAACGATGGTAGCAAATATCAGTACTACGACAATAACTATAGCAGCTATAATGATAACGGTTGTAGGCATATTTTATCCCTCCCTGACAATTATTTTATTATTTTTGATCTCTCTGATCTCGAGCGAAGCGCCTTTTGATATATATTCCCTTGCTGTAATATCCAGCACGACTCCGTCGAATTCACCTTTCCCCAAAGGTTTCAGATCCGTGATCGCAACACCTTTTTTCCCGATCAGATACTCCATATCCTTGCCTTCGATAAACAGGTCTTTTCCGGAAAGATCGGTATCCAGCTTGATCGGCGACTTGACTTTTTTGGAATTAAACAAAATGATGCTTATTACCAGCATTACCGCGATGATCACAATGGCAATGACTCCCACCGTTACTCTCTCTGCGGTATCCCTTCCGGTCAGGTAAATTCCGGCCGCCGTAAAGATGATCCCGAAGATACCCGGAAATCCAAATCCCGGCATGTAGAATTCTATTCCGATCAGGATGATTCCGATGATCAATACTACAATGCCCAGAATATTAATCACTTCCATACTATGCTCCTTTCTCAAACGCGACCGTGAATACGGTTTCTTCCTCGTTTGATCTTAACTTGATACTGCCTTTGTTTGCATTCAGTATTTCCGATACGATCGAAAGTCCCATTCCGTGACCCTCGTCTTTTTTGGTGGAAAAACCTTTTTTGAAAATGCTTTCCTGTATTCCTTCTGGTATCATATCTCCGTTATTTTCCACCTCGAAGAGGTAATTTGCCGGTGTCTCGGTAATATTGATCCTCAGCCTTTTTCCTTCCCTGTCGGATTCCTCGAGCGCCCTGATCGCATTATCGATCAGGTTCGAAAGGACCTTGCAGAGCTCCCAGTCTTCTATCGGCAGGTTCTTCAGGTCGGATTTGACTTCGATCAGGAAATAAATCCCTTTCGTATCCGCCTCTGCCGATTTGGCTGCCAGCAGGGCATTTATTGCCGGCTTCGAAGTCTTTATGGCCTTCCCGGTCTTCTGCAATTCCTTGTAGACTTCCTTTAAGTATGATTCCATTTCATCATATTCCTTAAGTTCCATCAGACCGTAAACAACCTGCAGATGATTCAGGTAATCATGCCGGTCCATCCGCAGCTTATCATTCAGCTTGCCCAGATTTTCAAAACTTTCGCGAAGAGTTTCGAGCCTGTTCAGAAGCTTCATGTAGATGTGGTAAAACAATACAGTGCTTATTGCCAGGATTATGACCAGTACGACACACAAAGCCAGGTAAAAGATCTTATCGTCCACCGTGATACCTCCATTACTTTACGGTCACATCATACCATTTCAGGATAATGCTTCAAGAGAGATTTCGTGAAATATACATATTCATCCTTGAAATGTCATTTATTAATGTTACTGTTCACAGTTATGCCAACGAAAAGCTCATGAAAGCTTGCTTGCAATGAGCTTTACGATTGGCATATACTGCGAAGCAGTAACCCCACCCCCTGTACATGAGCAAGTAGCGAAGCGGATTGCGAATGAGGGGTGGTGGGGTGCGAATAGTAACATCATAAATAAGTATATCATACTTACGTCGGATAATCGAGCGAAGCTTGGCAACCCGCGAATCACCTTGACAAATCGCGCATTTCCGCTTATATTATAATCATGATAAAGGGTGACCTGCTGGGGCTGACCTAAAGGTCCGGGTCCACCGACAGGCGCTGGGAACCGGCGCTATTTTTTTAGCATTCGAAGAGGCTGACATATGACAAATAAAAAGATCTACAGGAAGATTAAACGTTCCGGTATCATCGGCTCATTGATACTGTTTCTGGTATTCTGTATCCTTACCGCCGGTGTCCTTGCACTTTCCATTCAGGCTTTTTCCTCTTATGCCGTCGATACAAAGACCAATTCGGCGTACGAAGCTGCGTCACATATGAGGCGGTTGTATGAGGCAGGGCTTCAGTCGGAAATAAATGCGGATACGCTGTACAAATTACTTGATGCCGAAGAAAGCGATTATCTCATTACCGACAATTCGGGAAATATCGTGCATGCCAAAGGTAACAGGACCGATATCGATACCAGGGATCTGTATTCTCCTGAGACCGGCATCTATACAGACAAGGATAATCCTTATCTGTATCTTGACAAAAAAGGACAATTGTCCGCCGATATCAAGATCGTAAAAGTCTTATGGAACCTGATAAGAAATAAACCCCTGAACATCTCAATAGATATAGATTCAGCGTCTGACGAGGAAATTGACGAGGATGACGAATCAAATGATGAGAGCAGCAGTATCATATTCTATACAACAGCAGATAAAAATGAACGCTTTGCCGAGTTTCCTTTCTGGATCTCATTTGATCTCGATTCGGGAGATGGCAAACTGATCTGCAAAGCAGACATTTCCGTAACCGAACATGACGGGCTGCTCATCCTTGAGATCGGTGCCGCCATCACTTTACTGTTCCTCGCCCTGTTGATCTATCTGCTTATCAGTACTATCCGGGCCTTCAAGCGTCAGAAACGTATCATCAATTACTTCTTCACCGATCCTGTGACCGGCGGCCGTAACTGGATGTGGTATCAGATCAAGGGCGACCAGATGCTTAAAAGATGGCGTAATCGTAACAAAACTTATGCCGTCGTGAGCCTTAGTCTTATCAATTTCAGAAATTACTGTGTCTGCCATTCGGTAGAAGACGGTGATAAACTGTTGTGCCGGATCGATAATGTAATACGAAGGAACCTCCGCAAGGGTGAGATGTGTGCTCACAACAGTTCTTCGACCTTTGCCCTCATACTTCGTTACGAGAATATTGACGAGCTGAAACAGCGCCTGAATATGCTGATCCTGAATCTTGAGATCATCGAACCCGGTCACAAATTCAGCTATCAGGCCGGTGTCAGCCTTATCGACCGGTTAGTGGACGAAAACGGCAATCCCAGGAAACGTAAGAGTCTCAGCCTGCAGCATGAATATAACAATGCCAGCACTGCCAAATCAACCCTTTCGGAATCCGACGAATCAGGCGTTGCCTTCTTTGATGAGAAGATCGTTGAGGATCAGAAATGGCTCGACAGCGTACAGGATAAACAGGCAAAGGCCGTTGCCAACGAAGAATTCGCGGTTTATTATCAGCCCAAATACGATCCACGCACCAACGAACTGAGAGGTGCAGAAGCACTTATCCGCTGGCAGTCTCCGGACTTCGGATTTGTAGCGCCTTACAAGTTCATTCCCATATTTGAGAAAAACGGTTTCATTACCGAGATCGATCACTATATGCTCTCCCATGTAGCGCGTGACCAGCGCGGATGGCTCGACGCCGGTTTCAAATGCGTTCCGGTTTCGGTCAATGTTTCACGAGCCCATTTTATCGAAAATGACCTCGCGGAACAGATCAGGGACACGGTCGACGGCGCAGGCTGTCCTCATAACCTGATCGAGATCGAGCTTACCGAGAGTGCTTTCTTCGATGATAAGAAAGCCATGATCGAAACGATCAACAAGCTGAAAAGCTACGGCTTCGCCGTTTCCATGGATGATTTCGGTGCCGGCTACTCTTCACTTAATTCCTTGAAAGACATGCCACTGGATGTGCTCAAGCTGGATGCCGATTTCTTCAGGGGCGAATCCGCCGACGGACGAGGCGAGATCGTTGTTGCCGAAGCCATCAAGCTTGCCAAGAGCCTCAACATGCGCATCGTTGCAGAAGGCGTCGAGATCAAGGAACAGGTTGATTTCCTTGCGGGCGAAGGCTGCGATATGATCCAGGGCTACTATTTTGCGAAACCCATGCCCGGTAACGATTACGAGCAGAGGATGCGGCAGATGCGTGCAGAGCAAAGCGAAGCAGATAACAATATTGATCTAAACCCTGCTGCGGTTCAGAATATCGATACTGTAGAAGATACCTTCGAAGCGCAGAATATCGAGCAGGTGCAGGAAGTTGTTGATGTACAGCCCGCCGAACTGTCACAGGACGCTGTCGAAATACAGACAGTCGATGATCCACAGAAGACTGTTGAAGCACAAGATCCGGAACCTGCACCAGAAACAGTTGAAGTGCAGAGTTCAGAATCTGCACAGGAAACGGCTGAAGCACAGGATCCGGAACCGGCACAGGAAGCGGATGAAACTCCGGCTCCCGAGTCTATACAGGAACCAGTAGATAATCCGGATACCGATCCGGCCGAAAATGATAGAAACGAACAATTAAATCCACAAGATACAACAGAGGACACAATATGAAATTTGAGGAAAAAGAGTTTACACTAAAAGACGGACGAAAATGTGTATTAAAACCTACATCTCCGGAGTATGCCGCAGAGATGATCGAATACATGAAAAAGACCCCGGAAGAAACCCCCTATCTGCTCAGATATCCGGATGAAGTCAATTTCACTTTGGAAAGCGAACAGGAAATATTAGGAAGATTATACGAGGATCCTTATTCGATCATGATGGTTCCGATCGTAGACGGTAAAGTAGCCGGAAACGGCAGTATTAACGGTATCGGCACCAAGAGGAAGATCGTTCACCGGTGTTCTCTGGCCATCGCGTTGTACAAAGAATACTGGGGACTCGGCATCGGTAAGGCTATGATCGACTATATGACGGAACTTGCGGCGAAGATCGGATGGAAACAGGTCGATCTGGAAGTTGTAGCCGAAAACGAGCGCGCACAGGCTTTGTATAAGAAATGCGGCTTCGTGGAAACCGGCCGCCGTCACAACGCCCTTCGTTTTGATGATGGAACATGCCATGATGAAATACTGATGTATAAAGAGCTGTGATCTTGCAGCGTTTCCTTAAAACAAGTTATCGATATTCAGAAGGGAGTAATCCGAAAAATGTCATCAACAGCACCAATCGGCGCATTTGATTCGGGAATGGGCGGCATGACCGTTGTAAAAGAGCTCATGCAGCAGCTTCCCAATGAACAGATCATTTACTACGGCGATACCGCACGTGTTCCGTACGGTGATAAATCTAAAGAAACCATCCTGACCTACGCCAGACAGATCATGAATTTCCTGATCTCCCGGGGCGTAAAGGCCATTATCGTTGCCTGTAACACGGTCAGCGCAGTCGCGCTCGAGGATCTCAAAAATGAATTTGATATTCCCGTGATCGGCGTGGTAAAACCCGGCGCACGTGCTGCTGCCGAGGCCACCCGTAACAACCGTATCGGCGTCATCGCGACAAGGGCGACTATCAATTCCGGCATTTACAAAGAGTTCCTGTGTCGTACCAATCCCGATATCGAGGTCTTCCAGCAGGCTTGTCCGTTATTTGTTCCGCTTGTTGAAGAAGGCTGGATCGACGACGAGATCACCGATATGATCATTCACCGCTATCTCGACGGACTGCTGAAAAACGGCATTGATTCACTGGTCCTCGGATGCACGCATTATCCGCTGCTCCGCGACAGGATCCAGAAGGCGGCAGGCAATGAGATAACTTTGGTAAATCCTGCATTTGAGAGCTCCCGCGAATTCAAATACCTGCTCGAAGAGAACGGACTGCTGAATGAAAATGCCGCCCCCGGCGCCATTGCGCACAAATTCTTTGTAAGTGACGGCGCGGCGCGTTTCGCTGAATTCGCAGCCAGGATATTGCAGAATTATACTGTTACGCCGGATTCGGTGACAGTGCATTCATTTGACTAGGCAACTGCAATATTCCTTTGTGTCTTTACTTTGCACTATTTGCGGGATTCAACACTGAATATGTTCAGCGTTGAATCCCGCAACTTTGGTCAAAGAAATACATACCCATGTTTTTATTTTCTAAAATTTCTTAGGAGTATAATATGCCTTCATACGTTCTCAGGATCAGTACTACGCAGTTTGCCATCAGCGATGAGCCGGTTATAGAAGAAGCATCGGCTTCCTTCCGTATGGTCAACGGTACGCGCTACATTTCCTATGTGATCCCTGCGACTGAGGATGCTCCCGCTGTTTCCACGATCATACAGATAAATGAAAAAAGCCTCGAGGTCCGCCGCAGCGGCGGGATCCGCGGGAAAGTAGTATACTCTCTCGGCGAACCCGCCCACTCACAGCTGGACCTGGGCTTTTCCTGTCTTAATATCACCAATGAAACCGATTACCTCGCAATTGCACAACTTGGCGGAAATCTGTCCGTCACTCTCAGATATAAGCTGTATATCAACGAGGAATTCATTTCCGATTGCGAGATGGAGATCATGCTTTACGGATCCTGATCCTCTCCAGCGCGATTCCCGGCTCGCAGAAGCCAAATCTGATCGTTCTTATACCCTTTTCAAAATGCGCTTTATGGGTCATGACCCTTTCACGCAGAACCGCGGCTTTCGTCCACTCGGGGCAGGAATTCTCTCCACCCTTGTAGTCTTTTGAAACCGACGGATAATATTTCATCTCATCACTATCAAGTGCAAAACCATACTGAAGCAGGCTTCCGCGTACGGGAGGATTCTCGGGAGCAAGGTGCAGCGCGATCTCATAATCACCCGTCTCTTCGCAAATGAAAGCATATTCTGCAACAGGCTCGGTCCCGCGGTCGTAGGTTTTGGTAACGGGAAGTGCCTTGATCGCGGTTTCGTTCCTTCCGTAATCGTCAAGAACCAGCATTTTCGACCCCTCGGGAGCATAGCTCGCAAGGTATTTATCAGCGGGAATATCGAATCCGAATAATCCCATGCGCTGTATTTTACAGATATTCTCAGTCAGTTTTTTCTCATTACCGTCTTTCGGGATCAGTCTCTCCACAGCCGGAATAATACCGGCCCTGACTTCTACCTCAACCACGGTTCCTTCCGATCCGAGAATTTTGAACATCACTGCCGTGAACCGGCCATCACTGTTGCCTGTTTTTCCTTCACCGGTAATGTCCCCGGCTTTTTCGGAGATCATCGTCTCGAATCTCGCACGGTCAAATACCAGTTTGATCTCCTGTTCCGAGGCTATGCTTCCTTCCAGTACCTTTTCTTCCTGAACATATTTCATGCCATTACCGGCAGGTTCGATCTTCAGCCAGTCACATTCGGGAACAACTATCTTTGCGCCTACCTCACCATCACCGACATTGCATAATGTCAGTGTTGTTTCTGTATTTCCCGGATAAATGAAGTCATTGACCACTATCCTCATCGGTCCAAAGTACGTTTTATCGTAGATCACCTCATTATAAGGACTTATTATCTGCAGTCTCGGTTTGTCAACCGGAATAACACGCGCTATTACAGGATATCTGCAGCCGTCATCGTTCCACTTCGTAAATCCGATGTGGGCTTCAAGCTCCATACCCTTCCATTTGCCACCCTTAAATGTCGCAAATTCAGCATTCATCTCCCGGTTTTTGCGTATGCATTCTTCAACTTTATCCCCGTAAACATTCGCTGCTTTGCGGTTCTCACGGGCATACATGTGGTTAAGTCCGGCATAAATATTGAGTCTGATATGGTTGATCATGGCCTTTGCCGGGAAATAGATCAGGCTGTAAAATGCGGCAAGTGCCGAGTTTTCAGCATCCATAACTGAAATGTCTTTACCCGTGCCTGTAGTACCCGCAGTCTGTTTTCCGCCTCTGCCCTCTGCCGCCTCGATCACCTCATACAGCTGCTCGGCCGCGGCATCCAGGATATCAACCCTCTTCAGGATCCCAAAAGCCTCTCCGTTGTGCAGGTCATAGGTTTCGGGTGTCAATGCCTCGGGTCTGCGCAATGAACCCAGTCTTACCGTTTCCGTAAGTATCTGTTCGGCCTTGGCAATCGAACGTTTATCAAGCGCACCGCCGAAGAAAGTACCCAGCAGCTCATTTGTGTAATCGTCAGTTGCATTCGGCGCGGAACTTCCCCATTTTTCAAAATCATAAGCCAGTTCCATAAAGTAGGTCAGCGGGAATTCATTGAATTTCACGTCGCCTACGTTTAGGATCCACAGGTCCTTTACGCCGAATTCATAAGCCTGGGTCATCTGCTCCCAGATCGTCGAAAGCGGCGTTGAATTGATCCACTCGAAGCTTACGGGGCCGCCGTGATAGTCGACATGGTAATACATCCCAAGCCCGCCTTTATGTCTGGAAATAGCTGGATCGGAGAGTGTTCTCGTATAATTGTGATTATCTTCGCACAGCATCAGGATAACATCGTCAAGCCCGTCCCACTCGGACAGACCCGGAGTCGTCTCGTCGCCGAAATAGAAGGGCTCAACCTCTTTGTACAGGGCAAGCATTTTCGGATAGACTTTACCACGTTTGGCCTCCTGTTCAGCCAGGATCTCTTTCTGCGCTGTGATCGCAGTCTTTACGACATTGATATTGTCGGCCAGAGTCGCATTTTCACCCAGGATCGTGCTGTCGCGCTCTCCGCGCATTCCGACGGTCACAAGGCTGTTGAATCCGCCTCTTTCCTCCATCGATTCGCGCCAGAAACGTACAACGCCGTCGTAATTGGTCAAAATGCTCCATGCCCCGCCGTAAGAGGGATCGTCTTTATTAACCTTGGTCCACTCTTCACCTGCGCGCAGACAGGGCTCATGATGCGAATTGCCTATGAAAATGCCGTATTCATCCGCAAGTTCGTAGGACGCCAGTCCCGGACCGTCCCAGGCAAAACTCGACGACCACATCGCAGGCCAGAGATAATTGCCCTTCATCCTGAGAAGGAATTCGAATACATGGTCATACATTTTAGCGGTGAATCCGCCGAAATGGTCAAATGTCCAGTTGCCGTAGCAGGGCCATTCGTCATTGATGAAAAATCCCCTGAATTTTATGCTCGGCTCTTTGGAAATGAAGGGAAGCTCCCACGGCAGCTCAACCCTGTCTTTCTTTTCAACCGCGGCATCCGCCCAGTATACAAGCGGTGATACACCCATCTGCTTCGACAGCTCGAACATGCCATAGATGGTTCCGAGCCTGTCGCTGCCGGCGATCACAAGATTGTCGCCGACTTCGGCAAATGCGAAACATTCCCTTTTTCCCTGCAGGGATTTCAGGATATTGCCGGGATCCTGCCCGTATTGCCCGGCAAATCCGCCCTCATTTATATCAAACATAATGATCGATTTGTGATCGACATTATCCTCTGACTCAAGTCCTATAATACTATCTACACGCCGGATCTCGGGCTTGATCCCGGTTACTCTCTCAAAATCCGCAGCTACCTTTTCCGCTACTCTTACAATCCCCTTGGATGCCGCTGTATCAAGTACAAACTCGATCCTGTCATCGCCGTCGTAAATACAATATTTCATAGGTGCTCCTTCTCTTTTGATATTTTTACAGTTTCACCGTCTCGCCGGCTCCGACCTTGATCTCCCTGCCTTCCAGCACAAGCCATACATCGATCATGGATTTATTTGTTACTTCTGTCAGTGCCGCATCGAAGACCAATCCCTCATAAGCCTTAACATAATCATAAACCTCAATATTGGTCGAATACCAGATATCATCGCGTCCCGAGATCTTATCGGTGAAATTCTCGATGATCTCCCAATTATTGTGGAAATCAAATTCATAGCTGTGTCCCCACACATAGAACAGCCTTACATCCGGCCACGGGCCTTCTTTTTCGAGGAATCTTTCCGTTAATTTTGATAACTCCGGATCCTCATGATGACAGGTAGGTCTCAGAACAAGCCAGTCACGGGGAATTTCAAAATTGTGTGACGACCATACCGTCCTGGCATAGACCATGCCGCATGCCTTAAGTGAAGTGATCACAGTATCATTCCAGGTGCCGAAAGGATATGCAAACCCTCTTACCGCGCCTCCGAAATCCTTTTCCAGTGCCAATCTGTCCTCAAGGATCTCTTTTGTGCAGTTGGCCGCAGGGAGCTTCTCAAGGTGGGGATGCGTTACCGAATGTGATGCTACTTCAAAGCCGCTCCTCGTATACAGTCCCTTTGCCTTTTCTAGCGTCAGTCTCCTGTGCTCGTACGTATAATCATCATAATCCCTTTCATTCCATGTACCGCTGTTCAGGTTGAAAGTACATTTCAATCCCTTCTTCTCATACAATTCCGCGAGCCTCAGATCATTGATGACACCATCGTCATAGCTGAGCGTCAGGCATCTTGCCTTTCCTCCCGGAAACCTCATACATAGTTCTGCCATATCTTTACCCTCCGTTATCGGTTTTTCGGAACCGGCATGCGTTCTCCCGCACATGCGCATCCACATAAAATATACCAAAAATCCGCAATGTTAGCAAGGAAATCATTTTTTCATAAGATCAAAAAAGGCTGCCCTATCAGTTTGCTTTTGCAACTGACAAGGCAGCCTATCAGGTTTTTATTTACAGATCATAGTTTCCAATTCGTAATTTGTTGTAAATATTTTTATGCTTCTGCTTGCTTACCAAAAATGACGTTTAAGAGATTTAAGGGTTCAAATTAATAACTAAAGCAGGGCGTACAAAGACACTGGCATTATACACACTGAAACCAAACACCCTGACATCACCGTCAATGTTCATCACCGCAGCATTGTACACGTTAAAGCCGGGCGAACGTAGCCACCACATGCGAGGCCAATTTCCCTCTGACATTATATATT
>JAFZNE010000065.1 GCA_017553035.1 Lachnospiraceae bacterium | reverse complement strand
TGTAATTCATAGTGTCTGACTGTTTGTGGTAAGACGAATGTTATTCTTCTAAAGATCAGCTTGCGGTTTCGGACAAAGCCTTCAAGATCCATTTTACGAAGACTCTGAGTGCGGAATCGGCCAGGGCATATTGTACAATGCTGGGCAGGCACTTCTTCAGTACAAAATACAAAGAGATAAAAGTCGATATTTATATATTTTAAGCGGTTTTTAGGGCCTCACTGCGTAGGATGCGGTGGGGCCTTTTGAATATTGTTCTTTAATTGCATGATATTAAAGAACGGTATTTACAAAACGTACTTTAAAGTGATAGAATTCTTGCACAATGCAAATTATGTGGAAAAGGAAGGTAAAGAAAATGATCACAAGGAACGAGGCATATGCACTGTTAAAAAAGTACAACAAGGATCCGTTTCATATTCAGCATTCACTGACCGTGGAAGCTGTTATGAAGTGGTATGCAAAAGAACTCGGTTATGCGGATGAAGCTGAACACTGGGGGATAGTAGGTTTGCTGCATGATATCGATTTTGAACTGTATCCGGAGGAACATTGTCTGAAAGCACCTGAACTTCTGAAGAACGGAGGTGTGAGTGATGATATCATTCATTCCGTATGCTCCCATGGGTATGGTATCACTGTCGGATGTGGCGTGACCATCGATGTGGAGCCCGTCCATGAGATGGAGAAGGTTCTTTTTGCCGCAGATGAACTAACCGGACTTATTTGGGCGGCAGCTCTCATGAGACCTTCAAAGAGTACCAAGGATATGGAGCTTAAATCACTGAAAAAGAAGTACAAGAGCAAGGGTTTTGCGGCCGGATGCTCAAGGGAAGTAATTGAGCGCGGAGCAGATCAGCTCGGATGGGAATTGGACAAGCTCCTTGAAATGACTCTTCAGGCCATGGCGGCAAGCGAAGATACCATTAATGCCGAGATGGAGGCAGAACAATAGAGAAGCTTGTTTACACAGGACTTACGAAACTGTTGCCGACCAAGGAGATTGTATGAGTTCATTACTTTTAGCAGTGATATATCTGATATTCATTAGTCTGGGATTGCCGGATTCACTTCTCGGATCGGGCTGGCCAAAGATGCAGAGCGCTTTTAATGTACCGTCATCATATGCCGGGTATGTATCGATGACTATATCTTTTATGACGATCATTTCGGCGTTGCTCAGCCCGAGACTGATCAAAAGATTTCATACGAAATGGATCGTTATAGTCTCCATATTTATGACGATACTGGGACTTTTGGGATTCTCGGTATCGAAGGAATATTGGATGTTGTTTGTGATAGCTGTTCCTTATGGACTTGGAGCCGGAGCAATCGATGCTTCCGTGAATCATTATGTCGCGAATCATTATTCAGGCTCGGCTATGAATTTCCTACATTGCTTTTATGGAGTAGGTGCCATGATCAGTCCGTATATTATGGCTTTGGCATTAAGTAAGGCAAGATGGAATGAAGGCTATCGCTGGACGGCATATATCCAGGCGGGTATACTGCTTGCCTGTATTCTTTCATTTCCTTTGTGGAATAAGACGGAGAAAGCCTCTGATGAAGAGGAGATCAGAAACAGTGCGGGTATAAAGGAAACAATTAAGGTTCCGGGAGTTATCCTTACTTTGATAGCATTTTATGCATACTGTTCAGGCGAGGCGACATGCTTCCTCTGGACACCAAGCTATTTTGCAGGAACGAAGACGGGATTGTCTGATGAACTGATCGCTTCTTTCGGCTCCCTTATATTTGGCGGACTGATGCTCGGACGTCTGATATCCGGATTCATATCAAATAAACTTGGAGACAGGCTGCTTATCAGGATCGGAATTGCAGTCGAGCTGCTCGGGATCATCATGGTCTTTATTTCCGCTGCACATTATATTGTTGCTGCGATAGGATTTGTGATCATAGGAACCGGAATGGGACCGGTATATCCTGCCATCCAGCATATGGCTCCGACTAATTTCGGCAAGAAGTATTCGGCAGCGGTGATAGGTTTACAAATGGCTTCAGCCTATGTGGGCAGTACTTTCATGCCGATGGTGTTCGGGATAATGCAACAGCAGATAGGGATTGCCATTATGCCGGTATATCTTCTGATATTTGCCGCACTTAATATCGGATTGTTGGAAATGGCATATCGGAGAGCCGACAAGCAATTATGAGTTATGCACTGAGTGATTCTACGTTCAGGATCGTTAAGGGATTGTTCGGGTATGTAAAAGATGCATGGGTATGTTATAATTCATGTATTATTGTATACTTTTACTGAAGGCTACACTTATAGAAAGTATGGAAAAAGGTGAAATGAAGAGGATAAAGGTATGAGTCATTCTTACTCCGGAAGAAAAAAATTATTTATAGTTTTCATAATAGTCTTATATATATGGGGGATTTTGGGAATCGGAACGATCGGTGTTCGTGCGGATGAGAAAGGACAGTATGATATAAGCAGCTATCTTCTGGATTCCATCCGTGATAACACGAACTTTTCGATGACGGTTTATGATGCATCAAACGGTCTGATGACTTCTTCCGCAAATGCGATAGCCGAAACGAAGGACGGGTTTATCTGGATAGGAATATCCAACGGCCTGATAAGATATGACGGCGGATCATTCGAAAGGATAGATCCGACAGGAAACATCTCGAATGTATTATCTCTCTATGCGGATTCCTCGGACAGACTCTGGGTTGGTACGTCATTCAACGGAGCGGCCGTTTTGTCGGGAAATGAGGCAAAAACGTACGACAGAACGAACGGTCTCGAGTCGCTGTCGGTAAAAGCAATATCGGAAGATGGAAACGGCAATATATATCTGGCTACGAATGCAGGTATCGGTGTTGTTGCGCCAAAAGACGGACAGTTGTCCATGATATCGGATGAGCGTATCAGCGGCAAAAGCATCCGGAACTTCAGAAGAAGCGATCAGGGCATGGTTTACGGGTTAACGGAGGCCGGAGACGTAGTAATAATATCGGACGGATGTGTGACGGGTTTTTTCTCTGCGGAAAGATTTCCCGGAGGACAGCTTACGGCAATTCTGCCTGATCCCAGGGATCCGAACGGGTTCTATGCTGCGGACGGCGGTAATAAAGATTTTCTGTACTGCAGCATCAAAGGTGATGAACTGGTTTTTGATGTGCTTGAATCCGGCTTATTCTATGTGAACTCGATTGAAATTATCGGCGGGATTCCCTGGCTCGGATACGAATATGGCTTGTACATTCTTTTTGAGGATGGAAATATCGGCGAAATTCCGGGACTGTATAACAGTGTGGAAAGTATTCTGGTCGATTATCAGGGAAATATCTGGTTTGCGTCTTCCCAGCGAGGCGTGATCAAACTTACGGTTAATCGTTTTTATGATATTTACTATCATCTAACCGGCGGAGCTGCGCAGGAATCCTTACTGAATGCTTCCGCAGTTGCCATTAATGAGGATTATATTTATATAGCCGAAGGCAATCGCTATGTGGAGATAATTGATATCAACGATCCCGGTCAAACGCCTGACTATGATCTTTTAGATTTTTTGATTGATGAACAGGTTCAAAGCTTCATGACAGACAGCCGGGGAAGGATCTGGATCTGCGCTGCCGGATATTATCCGCTGCTTTGCTATAACGGAAAAGACATAGAAACTTATGGTGTTTCGGACGGTTTGCCCTCGAAAAATGTCTATTCAATGATCGAACGCGCGGACGGAAGCTTTGCGGCAGCATGCGAAGGCGGTCTGGTGCTTATCTCCGGCAATAAGATCAGTAATGTCTACAACAAAGACTCATTTCTGGGTGCAGATCCGGTTACGCTTGCGGAGAACGCCGCGGGAGAACTGGTCATCGGAACGGACGGAGAAGGAATATTCATTCTCGGAAAAGACGGCCTGACCCATATAAGCACTGCCAACGGACTTCCTTCCGACGTTGTGCTGAGGGTAAAGAAGGACAGAGCGCTTGATACAATATGGATCATCGCGGGTGATTCCGTCGCTTACATGAACTCCGGCCGTCAGATCACCACCGTCGGCGGATTCCCTTATTATGATAATTATGATCTGTTTGAGAATGATAAGGGAGATATATGGGTTCTGGGCAGCAACGGTATTTACATAGCGCCTAAGAGCGAGATGCTGGAAAACAAAGAGATCAACGCGATCCATTACGGTCTCGATAACGGACTGCCGTTCCCTGTTACACCGAATTCCCACAGCTTTCTGACAGATGAGGGAGATCTGTATATCTCGGGTCAGAAGGGCATCATTAAAGTTAATATTAACGATAACCTTGGGTATTACGATACGATCAAAATGAGCGTTCCTTATGCGGATGCAGACGGAACAAGGATATATCCCGATGCGGACGGTACATTTGTGATCGAACCCGGGATAAAGAGACTGACGGTTTATGGCCATGTCTGCAATTATACGATGGCGGAGCCGGTCATTACATACAGACTCGCCGGCTTTGAAGATACGGAGAATACCGTATCGGGCAGGGGAAGCGTTCAGGCGGTATATACAAACCTGAAGGGCGGAGACTATTCTTTTACGATTAATCTGACAGATATTCAGAATGATTATGAAAACACTTTATCGGTAAAGATCGTTAAGAAGCTTGCACTATATGAGCAGCTGTGGTTTAAGATATTAATATTTGCTGCGGCCGCAGCGGCGGTAGCGGCAGTGATAATCCTGTTTTACCGGCATAAGTTAAAGATATACAGCAGAAAAGCAGAGGAGAACAAGAACCTTGTTCGCGAGATCGTCGAAGCCTTTGCAAAGGTCATCGATATGAAGGACAAGTACACGAACGGCCATTCCACAAGAGTTGCCGAATATACCGTGATGCTTGCCGAGGAACTCGGGCTTGATGCGGAAACGGTCGATAAGTTCAGAAATATTGCCCTGATGCACGATATAGGCAAGGTAGGCGTACCCGGTGACGTGCTCAACAAGCCCGGTAAACTTTCGGATGAAGAATATCATATCATTCAGACGCATTCCCCCCTCGGATATGATACCCTCAAAGGCATCAGCATCATGCCCGATCTGGCGGAAGGCGCAAGGTCTCATCATGAGAGACCCGACGGAAAGGGATATCCCCGCGGACTTAAAGGGAACGAGATCCCGCGTGTGGCCCAGCTTATTGCCGTTGCGGATACGTTTGACGCCATGTACTCGAACCGTCCTTACAGAAAACGTATGAATTTTGACCGCGCCGTATCGATCATTCAGGAGAATTCGGGTACACAGTTTGAAAAGGATGTGGTCGATGCATTCACGAGGCTGGTCGAAAAAGGCCGACTGAAGCCCGCAGAGGACGATAACGGCGGCGGAACTACCGAGAATATCGATAATATCAGGAAGAACAATAGTTGAAGCCCGAAGAGATGATGGACGAACATCTTTATTGATACGAAAAACAGATGGGTAGTGATGCTATATTTACAAAGAAGGAGATTACTGTGGATAAGTATATTGAAGGCAATAAAGCGGCATGGGAAGAGGCTTTTGATAACAGGGATGTATCCTGGGGTGCCGATATAACAGAGCGGATACAGAATGAGGATTATCCGTTTTTTGAAAAAGAAATGGTTGAAATCCTGCGAAACATCGATACGGAAGGAAAGACGATCGGTCAATTCTGCTGTAATAACGGGCGGGAGCTTCTTTCACTTGTAAAAAGCGGAAACGCGGCGAAAGGTATAGGATTTGATATTGCCGAAAATCAGGTTGCCTTCGCAAATGAAAAAGCCGGAGAACTCAACCTGCCTTGTACATTTGAAGCCGTAAATGTCTATGATATTGATGAGCGCTTTGAAAATCTGTTTGATATCGTGATAATTACGATAGGAGCACTTTGCTGGTTTGAAGATCTGAACCGCTTTTTTGCGATCGTTGCAAAATGCATGAAGCCCGGAGCCGTGATCGTGCTCAACGAACAGCATCCATTTACGAATATGCTTGCCACGGAAGGAGATGCGGAGTTTGATCCGGAGCATAGAACGGAGTGCTGTTTTTCTTACTTTGAGCATGAGTGGACCGGAAACGGAGGCATGTATTATATGACGCTGAAGAGTTATCGTTCGAAGACATTTACCGATTTTACCCATTCGATGTCAGAGATCATATCCGGAATGTGTGGTAACGGAATCGTTATTACGGGTCTTCGGGAATTTGACCATGATATAAGCGGTGCCTTTACCTCAATAGATCACAGGGCTTTTCCGCTCTCTATGATCCTGCAGGGCAAGAAAATGTAATGGATTTTGGCAATATTGTTGAAAATATCATTGTTTGGTATCATTTTTTATGAGATGGTAGAATACTACGAGAGGATGGTCTTAACGTGCAGATAGGAAGTTCAAATGATTCGGCAGCTGTAAAGGCGCAGTATGCCACACCAAAAGGATTGGATATCAGAATGACATTTCACGATAAATATTCCACAAATAAGCTTGGATATGGCCCGTGGATCGTTTCAAATTATGATATCCGTGAAGGAATGAAGGTTCTGGAGCTTGGATGCGGTACCGGAAGTATGTGGCTCGGACATGACGATCTGGTGGCAAGATGCGGCAGGCTTGTTCTTACAGACCTATCCGAAGGAATGCTGGCGACGGCGAAAGGAAATCTTGGAGAGCGCGGGAACGTTGAATACAAGATCGCGGATATCCAGAACATTCCTTTTGAAGATTCCTCATTCGATGTTGTGATCGCAAATGCGATGCTCTACCATGTTCCGGATCTTAATAAAGGCATTCTGGAAGTACGCAGAGTGTTGAAGGAGGGCGGTACATTTTATTGCGGAACCATGGGTGAGAATAATTTTACCGATGTACTTGCGGAGTGGTTCAGGCTCGGCGGGGAGGAATTCAATCCGAACCATAACTTCACGATGCAGAACGGCACGGAAAAGCTTCACGCAGCCTTTAAGGACGTTACGCCGCTGATCTACGATGATTCTCTTCATATCACGGATACAGAAGACCTTGTGACATACCTGCGCAGCCTGACTTCGTTTAAGGCCGTTCTGGATCTGCCGGAACAGACGATCAGGGATATCCTTACCGAACATACATCCGACGGAGCAATAGATCTGCCCAAAGAATATGGTATGTTTGTGTGCAGATAGAGATCATTCAAACTGGGAAGCATAGAGCTTGTGGTAGAATCCCTTCATACCCATAAGCTGCGAATGTGTGCCCTGTTCTATGATGCGCCCGTCGTTGACAACGATTATCTTGTCTGCATTTTGGATCGTTGACAGGCGGTGCGCGATCACAAAGCATGTCTTGTCGGCCATGAGCTGTCTCATGGCTGACTGGATCTGCCTTTCTGTATCGGTATCAACGTTTGACGTGGCTTCGTCAAGTATCAGCATTTTGGAGTCGTAGAGCATCGCACGGGCTATTGTGAGCATCTGCTTCTGACCCTTTGAAATGTTTCCGCCGTCTTCGCTGATGACCGTGTCGTACCCTTCGGGAAGCTGCATGATGAAATGATGGATCCTGGCGGCTTTCGCGGCGGCAACGACTTCATCTCTTGTGGCACCTTCCTTGCCGTAGGCTATATTTTCGAAAATTGTGCCGTTGATCAGCCATGTGTCCTGAAGGACCATGGAGAAGGAATGTCTCAGGCTCTTTCTTGTCAGGGTTCTTATCTCGTGACCGTCAACGGTTATTTCTCCCGAATTCACATCATAAAACCGCATCAGAAGATTGATCACCGTGGTCTTGCCGGCGCCTGTCGGACCGACTATGGCTACAAGCTTTCCTGCGGGAGCATCAAGCGTAAAGTCATGAAGGATGAGCTTTTCGGGTACATATCCGAAATTAACATCCTTTATTGCCACATTTCCTTCAATGTCCGTCAGTTCAAGGGCATTCTCCGCATCTGCGGGTTCCTCTTCCGCATCAAGCATGTAAAATACCCTTTCGGAAGCCGCAAGAGCCGAATAGATCTCATTTACTATATTTGCGATCTCGTTGATGGGTCCTGAAAATTTACGTGAATAAAGAACGAAGGATGAAATCTGGGCGAGGTTGACCAGATCCTTCAGGTACAATACCGAGCCGAACATGCCGATAAGGGCAAGCCCCAGGTTGTTGATAGAACCAAGAGTGGGGCCCATCGTCATCCCGTAATGGTTTGCCCAGTGGAATGCATCCGAAGCTTCGGTATTGATAGTCTCAAATTTCTCTGTGACAGGATCCTCCTGTGCGTACGACTGGATGGTTTTCTGTCCCGAAAACATCTCTTCCACGAAACCGTTCAGCTTGCCGTATGCGGCTGAACGTTTGGCATGAAGAGGCCTTGTCTTTCTTCCCATGAACCTGATATAGACCACCGACAGCGGGATCGTTACAAGCACGGTAAGAGCCAGCAGGGGACTGATATAGATCATCATGAACAGCGAACCGAACACCGTTATCACATTTGTCATGATCGATACGAGGTCGGTCGAAATGCTGGTGCTCAGTACATCGATATCATAGGATACACGGCTTATGATGTCGCCGGCCGCGTTTGTATCAAAATAGCTGACCTTCAGCTTCATCATCTTGTTGAAGACATCGGTACGCAGCTGCCTTGCGATCCTGCGTCCGACGTTCATCATCAGGATATTGATGAGCAAAGTCAGGGCGGAGGCGGTAATATAGAAGATGAGCATCAGCTTCGCGTAATAAAAGACATTCGCAAAGTTGACCTGTCCTTTTCCTGCGGCAGCTTCCTGTATCGCCTTGCCCGCAAGCGAAGGTCCGATAAGGGACAGGATATTGCTGGAAATGCAGAGTATGGCTATGATTATCACATAAGCGCGGTATCTGATAATATACTTCCAGATATGTTTCATGGTCCCTTTGGCGTCTTTGGGCCGTTCTTTCTTGGTGTTTCTCTGAGAAGCAGGTGGCATTGTCTGACTCCGATCAAAATAGATTTATATATTGCTTCCTTGTTTTCGTGATCTAAGCGATATCTCCCATCTGGGATTCGTAGATGTCTTTATATACCGGGCAGGTTGCGAGCAAATGCTCGTGATCTCCGTATCCGATCATCTTCCCGTCATCAAGGACAAGGATATTGGTAAGATTCATTATTGAACTTATGCGCTGCGCGACCATGACGAGTGTTGTGTCTTTAAATTCCGTCTGCAGAGACTTTCGCAGAGCCGCGTCGGTCTTATAGTCGAGGGCACTCGAAGAGTCATCGAGGATCAGTATCTCGGGGTTATCCGCAACCGCACGGGCGATATAAGTTCTCTGCTTCTGGCCGCCGCTCATGTTCGCGCCTTTGATGTCGGCCATATGATCATATCCGTCTTTCAGCTTTTCGACATAGTCCGCGAGCCTTGCAATTTCAGCCGCGTGCGCTATCTGTTCGTTGGAAAGATCACGTCCGAAAGAGATGTTATTTCCGATCGTATCGTTAAATATTGTATCGTTCTGCAGCGCTATGCCGAATTTGCCGCGAAGCTCCTTCTTGTCATAAGTACGGACGTCTTTTCCGTTTATGAAGACTTCTCCGTCGTTGCAGTCGTAGAAGCGCATCAGGAGGTTGAGTATCGTGGTCTTTCCGCTGCCCGTAGCACCGATGATGCCCAGGGATTCGCCATGGTTGATCGAGAATGTGATGTCGGTGAGGCATTGCTCCTGAGCCTCCCCGGCAAAGCTTTCGGAAGAAACCGTGCGGTTTTCTTTCGGCAATGCGTTATATCCGAAATTGACATGGTTAAATACGATGTGCGCGTTGGGATCGGGACATACCGAATCCGGAAGATCAAGAACGGGCTGATCGTCTTCAGCCTTCAGAACTTCTTCTATACGGTCTGCCGAAGCGGTAGCCTTTGACATCATCATAAATATCCTGTTAAGGCCCATGACGCCCTGGAGGATCATGTTGAAATATGTAAGGAACGCAAGGATCACACCGGGCTCGATCACTCCGTTGTTTACACGTCTTGCGCCGACGATCACGACAAAGGTCAGGCCAATGTTCAGGAAGAGCTGCATTATGGGACCGGGCATTGACATGACTATTCCAGCCTTGATGTCTGATGCCGTCATTTCACGGTTCGCCGCGCCGAACCGGTCCTTCTCGTATTCTTCTTTTGAAAGGGCCTTGACGACGCGTATGCCGGAGATGTTCTCCCTCATTATGCGGACAATATTATCGACATTTTTCTGAACCTTCGTGTAAAGGGGGATACCTTTTCTGGATACGGTGAAGATAATGACGCCCAGGATGGGAACCATTATACAGAGAATGGCCGAAAGAGCCGGATCCATTATCATCGTGACGATAATACCGCCCAGAAGCATGACAGGGGAGCGGATGCCCATCGCCTGTACGGAAACTATGAAATTCTGCACATTGTATGAATCGGAGGTCATACGTGAGGTGATCGACGGGAGTCCGAAAGAATCAAACGTTGAACCCGAAAGATAAACGGTCTTTTTAAACAGGTCATAACGAAGCTTCTTTATACAGTCCCTTCCGACGGCAACGGCGTTGTAGTTCGCGTTGACGTTCAGGGTCCTTACGATAAATGCGGCGAGTATCATGCCGAAGCCCCAGAGAATGACCATCTTTATGTCTTTTTGGGGTACAACTTCGTCGATTATATGTTCAAGGATATAAGGTATCATGAGTTCGCATAAAGAAGCGAGGGCTTTCAGAGAGATCCCCCCTGTGATCTTCTTCCAATGCTCGCTCATGTAGTGGGCGATCAGATGCATCTTTATTTTCCTTCTTTTTCTGTTTGAAATAAAGTACCCGGCAGTTTACGGACACTTTGTTACATTATCGCACATAAGGTGTGGATTGTTCCATACTTTTATAAAAATTTAATGCGAAATGTAAAAGAAGTGAGGGGAATGTATTTTTACGTTGAAAAAAGCGTATCAATATCATAAAATATAAACTGGTTGCATATATTCATTCATTAGCTGCTCATTTCATTCGCAGCAGGGAGATCATTCTTATGGCAAAAGACAAGAAACGCTTAGCGGTAATGAAAATATATACAGATAACATCAATGATCCCGCAAAGCAGATCAAAGAGTATAAGAAGCTTCTGAAAAAGTCACAGGAATCCGCAGATATTAATTTTGTCGGATTTCTGTTTCATATGCTTGCGGTTGCCTATAATATGCTCGGCGACAGGGAAAAGCTGTTCCTGAATGCGGTAAAATCTCTGACTTTATTTAAGAATACCGATGATCACGATATGATCGCAGATGCCTATATCACGCTCGGAACGGCATATTTTAACCAGGAGAATTATCAGCTTGCGCTGGCGAACTACGATAAAGCATATGAGATCATAAGGAAACACAGGATAAAGGGAAAAAGCAGACTGGTCATCTTGAACAATCTCGGAGCGGTCTACGACATGATGGAAGATTACAAGTCCGGTATCCGTTTTCTCTCGGAATGTCTGGAACTTTCCAAGAAGGAGTCTCCGGACAAAACGCCCGAATTGCTGGTGTACTCAGTCAACCTCGCCGAGAGCTATATGCGGCTGGACGAGCCTGAAAAAGCGGCCGCGATCCTGAAAGATGCGGAAGTATGGGCGGAACAGGTGACGCTTAAACCATATCTGTTTGATTTTCGAATAAAGTATGCTCTGGCCAATTACAGGGTCAGGAACATAAAATTGGGAAATAAAAATGCCGATATGGCGTTCAAACTTGCGGAGGATGCACCGGATGCCTATTCGGACGTCGAAGTCTTCAGGGATCTCATCCGTATCCTTTTGGAGATCGGTGACAGAGAACGGCTTGATAAAGCTGCAGAGATCATAATGGAGTGCAGCAGGAATGTCAGCCATACCGCCGATAAACTGATGGTATGCAGCGCACTGGCAGATTATTACAGGGGTATCGGCGACCTTGAACATGCGGTTGAATATTATGAACAGGTCGAGTGGCTGTACAGGACCCGCACCCGTGAACTGAAACAAGTGCAGCTGAGCATCCACAAGAGTCTTAAGGATGCCGATTCTTCAATAAATAAACTCAACAGGATGATCACGGAGAGCGAGGAACGTGCCAATAAAGATTTCATGACCAAACTGCTGAACCATTCGGCCATGCTGAAGATCGGTGAGGAATTTATCGAGAATGCGGCCAGGAAGAAAGAAAAGATCGGCGTTATCTTCATTGATATCGACTTCTTTAAGGAATGCAACGATACCTACGGACATGCCAAGGGTGATGAGATCATCAGGGAAGTTGCGCATGCCTGTCAGATTGAAGAATCCGTAAACATCCGGTTTGCACGCTATGGCGGTGATGAATTCCTGGGGTTGACATACGGTCTTGAGGATGATGCGGTTATCGATATTGCACGCAGGATCTGCAATCGTGTCCGTTCGGCAAATATTCCGAACATTAACAATCCGAACGGCAGGCGGGTTACCATATCGGTCGGAATAGTAAATGTTGCGGTGACCGAAAAAACTGACACGATAATCCAGATAGCGAATTATGCGGATAAAGCCGTTTACTATTCGAAAAAAGCCGGGAAGAACTGCATCCATTTTCTGGACTACGGCCGCACGAACCCGGAAGGCGAGGACGATCCGTTTGTCAGGATCGATTTTTAACAGCGGTATGATTGGGGTATAAAAGAGGAGGTAAAGTATGAATATGGGGGATAAGGTAGATAAAGCAGGCAATCCTTTATGGGATCGGGAACTCGGAGAAGATGAAAAGCTGGAATGGTTATTGAATGAACTGACTCTGGATGAAAAACTCCATATGCTGGCTTCGGGATCCGGCGGCGTTGAGCGGTTGGGCATTCCCGCATGCTTTCTTGGCGGGGAGGCCGCACATGGCGTGGAGGCAAGGAATGACCAGTTCCGCAGATCAGATCCGGAATATACAACTTCATTCCCGGAACCGATCGGTATGAGCTCATCATGGGACAGGGAAGCAATACGTGAAGCCGGAAGTATTGTCGGAAAAGAAGCCAGGGTCATTTATAACAAAAAACATGCCGGAGGAATATCACGCTGGGCACCGACGGTCGATCTGCTACGCGATCCGAGGTGGGGAAGAAATGAGGAAGCCTACGGTGAGGATCCTGTACAGACAGGCGGCATGGCATCCGCTTATGTTAAGGGAATACAGGGGGAAGACCGCGGCCGTATCATGACGGCGGCAACACTGAAGCATTTCTATGCCAACAATACAGAGATCGGACGTGGCTGGAAAAACTCTTCGATCAGTCCCCGCAATAAATTTGAACTGTATATTGAACCTTTCAGACGATGTATCGAGGATGGCGGCGCTGAAGGCATCATGACGTCTTATAACCGGATCAACGGAGTACAGGGGCTGCTCAATGATGACGTCAGGACCCTGCTTAAAGACGAGTTTGGCCTGACACACGCGGTATCGGACGGCGGAGCGATGGAATTGTCTGCAGCGTACAGTCATGTTACGGCAATGAATTCCGAAACCGTGGCCGCATCCATAAAAGCCGGAGTTGACGCTCTGAGCGGATGGCCCGACGGAGTGTACGCGGCGGCTCTGGAAGCTTATGAGATGGGACTGCTTACCGAAGAAGACCTGGATACCGCGATCAGGAACGTCTACAGGACGAAGATCAGATTGGGATTGTTTGACGACGAAGACAGGGAAGTATCCGGACAGCTCTGCAGCCGGGAAGCACATGAGGCCTGTAAGCGCCTTACCGACAGTTCGATCGTTCTGCTTAAAAATAACGGTATCCTTCCGATAAAGGATGAAGAACAGGGCAGCTGTGTCCTTATAGGTCCGGTTGGAGACAAATGGTATCAGGACTGGTACGGCGGTGCGGCACCGGAGAAAATCTCCCTGCTTGAGGGGTTGAAAGAAAGCTTTGTGCGCAGCGGACACGATGGAGAGATCCGCTATTTTGACGGTTGTGACAGGGTTGCCCTGAAATCCGGGGACAAGTACCTTGCGCTTGAAGAGGATGGGAAGATCAGACTGTCCGGTACACGCGATGTATTTGTACTGGAAGACTGGGGAGAAGGATCATTTACCTTCAGGCACGAAACAACCGGTAAATACATGATCACACAGCTTACCGGTGAAGCAACGGAAGGAATCGCAGCCGCCGAGGAAGCGGAGAAAGTACTGCGTCTGATCACGGGCAGGGTCTGCGCAGAATCCGACAGGATATTCAGCTGGTTCGACCTCGAAGTATTCCGAATGGAAGAAGAGGGCGGCGATAAGACCATCATCAGGGACCGTTTCGGAAACAGGTTATTTGCCGACAAGGACGGATATATCGTGGCTGCGGAAGCCGAAGCAACTGTTGATGAAAAGATCCTGACAACTTTATCGTTTACTGTGGAAAAGATCAGCTGCGGCATTGAGGAAGCCGTATCGGCTGCCGTAGGAGCAGGAAAGGTCATTCTTGCCCTCGGACACAACCCGATGGTCAATGCAAAGGAAGAGATCGACCGCGCGACGATCGGGTTCATTCCTTATCAGCAGAAACTTTTTGATGAAATATATAAAGTAAACCGTAACATCGCTGTTGTCCTTATGAGCGATTATCCCTTTGCTGTCAATGAACTGGACAGGAATGCGAGAGCGATCGTATGGTCATCTACGGGTTCGCAGTGCATGGGCCGGTCGCTCGCGGATGCACTTACCGGGCGGATAAGCCCCGCAGGAAGACTCACGCAGACGTGGTACAGGTCCGATGCGGATATTCCCGATATAGATGATTACGATATTATCGGGAAAAACAGGACATACAGGTATTTTGAAGGGGATGTGCTTTATCCGTTCGGATACGGCCTGACATATACGACATTTGAATACGGCGGGCTGACCGTCGGTATATGTCATGATGAGAAGCTTAAGAAAGAAAACCGCGGACAGAAGATATTCGGACAGCCGTCGGGTGTATATGATATCATAAACGGCGATGACAGGGTGCTGCATATCGAAATGACCGTAAAGAACAACGGAAATATCATTTCCGATGAAGTAGTGCAGATATATGCCAAAGCGCCGGAAGGCGGCATGAAAAAGCCGTTGAAGCAGCTCATAGGTTTTGACAGGATCAAAAATATCGCTCCCGGGGAATCACGCAATTTAAGCTTTGATATTCCGGTCAGGGAGCTTGCGCTTTACGATGTGATAAGTGAAAAGCTCATTGTTGAAGGTGGAAAATATGAGATCATGGCGGGTCCGTCAAGCAAAGATGGGGAATGTTCGGCCCTGATCGATATCGACGGACCGGCAGTGGGACGCAGAGATCTGTCCAAACGGATCAAGGCGGACCATTATGACGAACAGAGCGGGACCCAGATAGTTCAGGGAATGTATGGCTTTAATGCACTCACAGCAGAAAGCTTCAATGTATATGAGCCGCGCCGGGACGGCAGATTCAGCGCGTCCTATGCGCACTGCAGCATACCTGAGCAGGCGAAGACGCTGAGGATACACGGATGTGCGCCCGGTGAGGCCACGATCAGAGTATTTATCGATGGTGCGGCTGTGGGCAGCCTGACACTTAACACCCGTGACTATGAAAAACGTCCGTCACAGGCAAGAAACCATATGCCCAGGGCGGCATTTGCGGAAAACATGCGCCGGGAATCCTGGCCCCTCCTGTGGGCGGACATACATATTCCGCTGGATACGGAAAGTGCTGTGGACAACACTTCCGAATGCGGTCATTTACTGCGTATAGAAGTTGAAGGTCCGTTCAGGTATGACTGGTTCATGCTTGTCTGACGGGATCATACTTGTCCGATAGGTTCATGCCTGTCTGACCGGATCATACCTGTCCGGCAGGATCATGATACCCGTATATTGGTTATCGCTACCTGATCGCCGGTTATTGTGGCATATATCGTCTTATCGATATCGGTGATGATCACCATGTTATTGATCGCAATGCCGGCGTTCTCGGTGATAACGGTTATCCTGTTATCATCGACTTTGAACGTGATCTCGGTATCAAAACCGTACTGGTTATATTTCTTCCATGCATCCCAGCCTTCGAAAGCTTCGGTCTTGGTAACATTGAGCTTCGCGGAGGCATTCGGATCGCACTCCCAGAATTCGCCGTCGAAGCGCATGAACGCGAGGTCACGGTAGGAACTGCCGTTTACAACTCCGTCATCCGAGCAGAAAATGTCGATAAACGGACAATGCCATACAAGTCTCGCAGTCGGAAGACATCTTGCGTGGAATGAGACTTTCAGACCATCCCTGATCTTGATACCTTCGGAATGTGCGCTACGGTAGCCGTCGACCTGAACATTCGGCATATCGCCGGCAGGTACGTCGATATAGCTTATCTTTTCGGCTATCCTCGGAATATAATCTGCGGGAGATTCCGTTTCAGCCTTTTCTGTATTGACATTGACATAACGGCAATGCTCACCGGTGAATCCCATGAACATGAATCTTGTGCTGTCAGGCAGGGCAATGATGAACTCGGCCGTTTTTGTCTTGCTCATAATGCGGATGAGCGCATGATCATCAATTCTGACAGCTTCGATCTTGTAATCGCCGTTTTTCCTGATATCCGGCGAACCTTCATTTTCTACTTTTGTCTGTATCTTTCTTGCGCCGCCCTTGATCGCACGCAGATCGTATGTGATCTCACCGTATTCAAAATAATTGAGATCTCTGATCTCTTTTTCATCTGTATGTACTTTGCCGTCCAGCGAATCGAAGAGGATAATGGAAGGGGCGGGGTAGGTACCGGCAGCTTCCTCGTCGGACATAATGGACATAGTGATCGTTGTCATGGCGGGAAGAGCAAGGATACCTTCGGAAACAACACTTCTGTATTCGCCGACAACGAGCTCCTGCTCTTCAATGGCATCGTTGCTTTCTTCACGTTCGCTCATCGCATACTCAAGATCCTCATCTATAAGATGAAGCATGAGGCGGGCATATTCGGGATCGAATTGCATTCCCGTTCCCTTGACGATCTCCTCGCGTACTTTCTGCTGGGGAATAGGATCACGGTAACTTCTCTTGGAAGACATCGCGTCATAAGCATCGGCAACGGAGATGATCCTTGCCATTTCGGGGATCTCATTGCCCTTCAACCCTTCAGGATAGCCTTTGCCGTCATAACGCTCATGATGTCCTCGCGCTCCGACACTCAGGTAAGGGAACTCGGTTATATTTCCGAGGATCTGTGCTCCGAGTACGGGATGTTGTTTTATTGTCTCATATTCTTCGGGTGTCAGTTTACCCTCTTTGGTGATGATATTTTCGGGAATTCCTATTTTACCTATATCGTGGAGCAATCCGGCATAGTAGATCTCGTCGCATTCCTGCTCGCTTTTGCCTTTCATTACGGCAAGTCTTCTTGAATACTCGGCTACCCGGGATGAATGACCGTGTGTATATTTGTCTTTCGCATCTATAGAGTTTGCAAATGCCGAAATGACTTCTTTGGTGAGATTTTGAAGCTTACCCTGTGTTCTTTCTATCTGCTCGATATAATCATCGAGTTTGTCATTCAGCTGCTGACGGTATACGGTGGAGAGATAGATGTAATACTCGAGTATGCACAGAGCTGTTATGGAGTCGGTATAACTTGGATCGATAGCATTAGATTCCATGATGGCAACAAGAAATGCCTGAATTACCATCACTACCAGAACAATACTTCTTCTTTTACTGTTCTGACGGAAAGAAACAATTGAAATCAACAGGAGCAGGATCAGATAGAATAACTGTGAAATAAAGATCGAATTACGGAGCGGGCCGGAATACCAGCGATTGTCCGGACCGATATGGAAAGCTATCTCACTTCCGAAAAGCGCCGTTGAAAAAATGACTCCGTTTATGATCGCGGGTATTGCATATAACAGTTTGTGCTTACTGTTGTTTAAGATTATGAGTATTTCCATCAGGATCAGGCACGGACGCACAATATAGCCGATCGTAGTGATAACCGTATGCCGCCAGATGACCTTTTTTAACTCATCGGGAGTAAGACCGCTGATATCTATGTTTTCGTTGAGCGTGGAAATACAGGTCAAAAGGATCATGATGACAATAGTCACGGCAAACAGGTTGGTAGCGGGTATTTTTACATCTCTGTTCACGAACATCATAGCGATAAGCGTGAGCAGGATCATAAGCGGCATAAAATTAGTTACAAAATACGATAATAACATAAACGGCCCTCGAATGTTTATTTCTAAAATATTAAGGTCTGCTTATGACAGTGAAGATGTTATGGCTTTTGACCTTAATATCATTTCAATTTAGGATCATACAACATAATATTATATCATATACGAAAATTTGAAATAATGGTACCCTTTTTTATTTTCAAATTAAAACCGGTGTGGTATCATAAAAAAATAATGTACATCAAGTAATTTACATCAGGTAATTTACATCAGGTAATTTACATCAGGTAATTTACAGCAGGTCTGTCCGACCCGCTGATCGAAAGGTTGATATTATCATGGAAAAACGTTTTAAGAAACAATATTGGTTATCAAGGATAATGATCGCGATACTGACATTTGTGATCTCGATAATCATCACCCACAATGAGGATATATCTGTTATTACGGTATTTACCGTGCTGTTTACCGTTGTGGCATTTCTTCTGAGTTTTCCGTCAACATTTTTCAGCAGAAAAATGATGGCCCTTGGGGACAGGATACAGAAGCTTCCCTTCAGGATCCTCTATTATCTGGCGATCCCGGTAGTATTGTTCGGTCTTTTCCTGATCGTATACCAGATCATCATGCTCTATGATTATCTGAAACATGCGTCGGGCTGGTCACCGAGTACGCTTTCGGAAGGGCTGGGATATGCCATAATGCTGGTCACTGTCATGGCAATAGCGTTTATCGCGATCGTACTGCCGTATCTGCAGACGCTTCTGGTCCTGTTATTGAGAAAGATTACCAAAGAAGACGGGGCGGCTTGAAAACTGCCGTCCTTTATAAATATTCCAAAGAGGTAGAAGCCTATGGACGAGAAAGCCGAAAAAAAGCTCCGCAAAGGCAGGGCGGTTAAAAACAATCTTTTCGCAATGAAGCTGTTGTGGCAGATATGCCCGTCGATAGTTGTACATAAAGGATTCAGCAGATTCTTCGGGTATTTCGAATGGCTTTTTTACAGTGCGTTTTTTATGAGATACGTGATCAATTCACTTGAAAACGGCGACTCGTTCGGTACCATAATGGTATTCGTGATAACCGTCGTCGTTGTGGAAGGCGCGCTTTCATTATACGACAAGATCCTTACCGGCAGGATATATCCGGTTGCACAGGCTGTCGTCAATAAAGGCCTGTACCGGAAACTGTTCCGTAAGGCAAGAAACGTAGAACTGTCATGCTTTGAGGACAGTGATTTTTACGACCGTTATACTCTGGCGATGGAAAAAGCCGATGACCGCCTGATCATAAGTGTTGAGGCGGCTTTTAAGGTGTTCTTCGGGGCGATCGCGAGTGTGTGCGCGTTTGTATTCATGTATCAGGTAGATGCGATCTCGGTCCTGTTCGTATTGCTTCCGGTTATCGGAAATTTCGTGTTCAACCGCAAACTCAGCCGTATCGATTTCGAGCGTAATAAAGACATGGCTCCGCATAATCGAAAGATCGCGTATATCAACCGTGTAATGTATCTTCCCGAATATGCCAAGGAAATGAGGCTGACCGGCGTTTTCGCGCTTATGAAACAGCAATATCACGAAGCGATCACCGGTGTCGGGGAAGTAACGAAAAAGTATACCAAAAAAGCAGCGATCCTTCACTGGCTGTATGTTATGTTTACATTCACCTTTATTTTTGAAGGACTGCTTATTTACGGCGCCTACAGAACCCTTGTAAGCCGGACGATGAGCCTGGCCCAGCTTTCGGTAATTACCAGCATGATGGTCTCCACCACCTGGATCCTCATCGGGTTCACCGAGGCTCTTACCGACCTGTTCAAGAACGGATTGTTCATAGAATATCTGCGGACATTTCTTGAATACAAAGAGAAGATCCCCGAGGATACCGACGGCATCGATCCGGGCAATGAGATACGTACGATAGAATTCAGGAATGTTTCGTTCTCATATAAGGACAAACAGGTCATTTCAAATCTTTCAATGGAATTCAGAGGGGGGAAGACCTACGCGCTGGTTGGACATAACGGAGCCGGTAAGACAACCCTGATCAAGCTGCTCCTCCGGTTCTATGATCCTACCGAAGGACAGATCCTCCTGAACGGGCGGGATATCAGGGAATACAATCTTCGAAAATACAGGGCTCTTTTTGCGACGGCATTCCAGGATCACAGGATGTTTTCAATGACTGTTGCCGAAAATGTCATCATGGGTGCCGATATCCCTCAGGAAGACCGTGAAAGAAGCGTTACGGAGGCGCTTAAGCTTGCCGGGGCATATGAGAAGGTCATGTCTCTTCCGAAAGGGATGCAGACGGTCCTTACCCGCGAATTTGACGATGAAGGCGCGATGCTTTCGGGTGGCGAATTCCAGAAGATAGTTGTAGCAAGGGCATTTGTACGCAAGTGTCCTTTCAAGATATTTGACGAGCCGAGCAGTGCGCTCGATCCGATCGCGGAAGCTCAGCTTTTCGACAATATTTATGATTCCTGCCGTGATAATACGCTCGTGTTCATATCACACAGGCTGTCATCTGTTCAGAACGCCGACTGGGTATATCTTCTTTCGGACGGCACCGTTAAGGAAGCCGGTACCCACGGTATGCTGATGGAACAGAACGGGTTGTATGCCGATATGTACAGGAAGCAGGCAAAGAATTATCTCGCGATATCGACGGACGATGTATCCGGAAACGGACCGTCCGACAGGGTGTTTTATTCGCATCCCGTGGAGGGAGGTGAATTCGCATGAAACATGTGCTCAAAAACCAGCTCTTCCTATGGAAGCTCTGCTTTAAAACCTGTCCCGGATATATGATCTACCATTTGTACGACGGATTCAGATATCAGGGTGTCATTTTCATTGAACATGTTCTGGGCATAAGATATGTGCTTCATTGTGCGGAGTATCATGAACCGTTCTGGAAAGCGCTGCTGGTGATCGGTATAATCCTGACCGTCAATCTGCTCCAGATCATTCCCGACGGATTTTTCATACATGGCTGGAGCTACCGGTGCAAACCGAAACTGTATCGCGCGCTTAAAGAGCAAATGTATGAAAAGGCATCGAAGATCGACCTGTCCTGTTATGACGATCCTTCATACTACAATGATTTTGTCTTTGCCGTTGCCGAAGCCGAGAATTCGATCGATCGTTTTCTCTCGCTCAGCAACATGCTGGTACAGGCATTGACGATCCTGTTTACAACGGGTGTGTTCTACCTTGTGACCGATGCGATGGGCATAGTGTTCGTACTTGCGTCGTTTGTCCTTCGTTTCTTTGTTTCGAGAGTGCTGAACAAACTGAACTACAAAGTGCGTCTGAAGGTGAATCCGCTTGAGCGCAAGCGTAATTATGTGAGCCGTGTATTTTACCTCAATGACTATGCCAAGGAACTGCGACTCCATCCGGAAGTAGGAGACGGCCTGGAACAGGAGTTTGTTGAAGCCGATGACAACATAATCAAAGAACGGAAAAAAGTCGGAGCACGCAGGACGATCCTCGGATTTATCAACGGCTATGTTGTCGGCGATTTTATCCTTGACGGACTGTATATCACTTATCTGGTATTTCAGGCGGCAGTGCTCCATACGATCGATTACAGTAATGCCGTAGTATTGTTCAACCGTACGGGCAGTCTGCGCAGGGGCTTCGGTAATCTGGCCGACATTTTCCCCCAGGCGCAGGAGAACAGTCTGTATATCGATAAGATACGCGCGTTCCTTGCTTACGAACCCAGGATCGAACAGGACCTCGGAGACCCCGTACCCGAGGGTAATTCCGCAATATCGCTTGATCATGTAAGTTTTCGCTATCGAGAGGATCTTCCCGATACATTGAAGGATATTTCACTCGATGTAAGACCCGGTGAGAAGATAGCGATCGTAGGATATAACGGAGCAGGTAAAACTACGCTGATCAAACTGCTGATGAGGCTGTATGATCCTACCTCGGGCGTGATCCGCTACCACGACAGGGATATCCGCGAGTATGTTCCTGCACAATACCGCAGGCATATCGGGGTAGTATTCCAGGATTATCAGATGTACGGCGCGACTCTGGCTGAAAATGTCGTGATGAATGTCCGCGGACAGGAAGAAGATGCTGCCGTAACGGAGGCACTCATCAATGCCGGATTCGGCGAAAGGCTCGCAACTCTTCCCAAGGGACTTGATACACAGGTTACAACGGAATTTGACAGGGAAGGTGTAAACTTCTCCGGAGGCGAGAGCCAGAAAGTGGCGATCTCGAGGGCATTCTATATGGATGCGGATATCCTGATCATGGACGAACCAAGCAGTGCACTCGATCCTATCGCCGAGTATGAATTGAACAAGGCAATGAAATCCGCCGCAAAGGGGAAGACCGTATTTTACATTTCTCACCGTTTGTCCACGACACGCGATGCCGACAGGATCCTTATGCTTGAAAATGGCCGCATAGTCGAGGAAGGCACGCATCAGAGCCTTCTGGATCTGGGCGGGAAATACGCCCGCATGTGGCATGCGCAGGCCGGACGATATACGGCCTGAATCGTATGACACGGTATCGGGCAGATCGAAAAGCGGTTGTAGAAATACGAGATTTATGGTATGATCATTTAAAAGAAGTAACTTGCTACTAGGGAAGGAAAGCACGAATGGCAAAACTATATTTCAGATACGGCGCGATGGGCTCGTCCAAAACCGCCAATGCGCTGATGGTCAATTACAATTATATCGAAAGAGGCTGTAAATCACGGCTGCTCAAGCCAAGACTGGAGAACCGCGACGGTGAGAAGATCATAAGGTCGAGGATAGGACTTGAAGCGGAATGTGGATTTGTTGAGGATTTTCTTGACGAGGCAGCGAAAGATCCGGATTATGTTAAACAGTACGACGCTCTCATCGTGGATGAGGCACAGTTCCTGAGCGAGGAACAGGTCGATCGTTTTGCGGATATTGTCGATGATTACAGGATCCCCGTGATCTGTTACGGATTGCGTACCGATTTTCAGGCCAAGATGTTTCCGGGATCAAGAAGGCTCCTTGAGATAGCCGACAAGATCGAAGAGGTTAAAACCGTATGCTGGTGCGGAAGTAAGGCCACCCATAACGCCAGGATATGCAACGGTGTTGTGGTAAGAGACGGAGATCAGGTAATGATGGGCGGCAATGAGAGCTATGTGGCCCTGTGCCGCAGACATTTCAAGCTCGGAATGTTAAAAGACACTGCCGGGACTTAAGTGCCCGCGCTGAAAGCGAGATTGCTTATGGAAGAAAAAAAGAGCAGACTTGAAAAGTTTTATATAGCTTTTGCGGCTATGCTCCTCTCTCTTATAGTGTTTAACGTCGTTGACCGGCTTGGAAGGGAAGTTGAAAGCCAGATGCCGCGAAAAGACGACGTGATAGGAGAATGGACACTGATAAGGGAAGACGGGACAACGGAGAATATTGAGTTTCCCTCAATGATCAGATCCGAAAAAGGCGAGATCGTAACTATCGAAACGACTATTCCGACGGATACCAGAGATAACATGTGGATCTCTTATTATTGTGTTGCAAACAACAAGCTGTATGTGGATGGGGATCTTCGCAAATCTTATAACAGAAAAGAAACCGGAGTGCCCGGCGGAAGCGTGAGTGAAGTGTCGCTGTTTGTTGCGATCAATGCGTCCGACGGCGGAAAAAAGATCAGGATTGAATTTGACGACCCTCAGGTCAATAATATTCCTTTTTACGAGGTCTACTACGGAGACGGGCTGGGGATCATCATAGGTATTTTGAAAAAAACCGCCGCAGTTGCATTACTGGCTTTGCTGCTTTTGTTTGTTGCGGTTGTTGTTGTCGTTATTGATCTCACTACGGCCGTTTCGGCAGGCAGAAAGCCGATGGTTACCCATCTGGCGATCGGAGCCGTGCTTGCGTCTTCGTGGATAATAATCAACTCCAGGATATTCCCTCTGGTCACCAGAACGTATTATGTCAACGGAACCATCGCTTTCTTTACTCTGATGCTGATGCCGATCCCGGTAGTCGTTTACATCAATAAGATACAGAAGAACCGTCATCAGAGCATACATATCGGTATGGCGATCCTGACTGTATGTTTGTTCATTATCACATCGATACTGCATTTTACGGAAACAGTCAGCTTCCTGTCGAGCGAGATCGTGATCGAGATCGTTCTGTTCCTTCTGTTTGCGATAGAAACTGTAACAGTCATAATGGATATCGGAAAAGGCCATCTTTCGGAATACAGGCTGATAGTCGTAGGACTGGGTACAGCGATCGGCGCGGCTGTTCTGGAGATGATCCAGGCAAGACTCAATATCGTCGATAATGAGGGCTTCTTCCTCGAAATAGGATTGATAGTGCTGCTTATCTGCGGCTTCATACAGCAGTTTAACGAGAACCAGGCTTCGGACCGTCAAAGAGAACAGGCCGTAGCGGCAAACGAATCAAAATCTTCATTCCTGGCGAGTATGTCACACGAGATCAGGACTCCTATTAACTCGATAATAGGCATGAATGAGATGATCATGCGCGAGAACAGGGATCCGCAGATCAAGGAATATGCCAATCAGGTTGACAGGTCCGGCAAGATGCTGCTCGGCCTGATCAACGATGTCCTCGATTTTTCGAAGATAGAAGCCGGCAAGATGACAATCCTCGATGTTCCGTATAAATCCGCACCGCTGATCAATGATCTGGTGCAGCTCCTGAATGAGCGTACGATTGCCAAGAGCCTGAAGAGCGGATTTGATATAGCACGCGACATCCCGAGAGAACTGTCGGGAGATGAGATACACATCAAGCAGATAATCGTCAATCTCATTTCAAACGGTGTAAAATACACGAAAGAAGGTTATGTTACCCTGAAGGTGAGTGCCGAAAAGGTAAAAGCAGACGGGATGATCAACCTGAAATTCGTTGTAAGCGATAACGGAATAGGCATCAAGAAAGAGAATCTGGAGACCCTGTTTGACCGGTTCACCAGGCTTGACGAGCAGAGAAACCGCTCGATCGAAGGTTCCGGTCTGGGATTGAGTATCGTTAAGAGTCTCGTCGATGAAATGCACGGAACGGTGTCGGTTGAGAGCGAATACGGAAAAGGCAGCTCGTTCACCGTTGTGATCCCCCAGAAGATCACCGATCCGGAGCCTATCGGCGACATAAGAGAAGCGATCAGAAAGACCAGCGAAGAGTCTATGGATTATGTCGAACAGTTCCATGCTTCAAAGGCAAAAATACTGATCGTCGACGATAATCTCGTAAACTTAAGGGTCGCAAGCGAACTGCTCAAGCGTACCCGTGTCCAGATCGATACGGCAACCGGCGGCAGGGAATGTATTTACAAATGCCGTGATACAAAATACGATCTGATCCTCATGGATCACCGGATGCCCGATCCGGACGGTATCGAAACACTGAGGCTTCTCCGCCAGGACTTCGCGGGAGTCAATTACGATACCAAGGTGATCGTTTTGACAGCCAATGTATTTGCGGGAATACGCGAAAAGTATATTGCCGAGGGCTTTGTAGATTATCTGAGCAAGCCTATCGACTCGGAACAGCTTGAAAGATGCATTATCAAACATCTTGATCCTTCGCTTATCGATATGGACCTGCCCGATGAAGAACATCCTCCGGACAGCAGAAAGGAGAGCCCGGCATCCGCGGCGGATACTCCGGCAAAGTCTTGTTCATATGTCAATAATGAGATGATGAACAACAAAGCTAATTCGATACTGATATCTGCACTCAAAGATGACAACGGTGAAAAGGATAGACCGGCTAAGCTGGAAAAAACCGTAAAATCCGATGTTTCACCGAAAAAAGTCGAAATGGAGCCGAAAATGGATAATACTAATGCGAAAAAAACACTTGCGGAACGCTTAAGAGAAGTTCCGGGTATGGACATCGACAAAACGATCGAACGCTACGGAGACAAGGATGATTTCCTGAGTATCCTGTTTGCTGCGGTCATTTCCGACGGAAGGGCCAAGGCCGCTGAAATGAAGCGGTATCTTGAGGAAAAGGATTACAAGGATTTCGGAATAGAAGCTCATGCTACGAAATCATCAATGGCCACGATATTTGCGACGGAGATCTCCGAAAGAGCGAAGAAGCATGAATTCGCCTGCAAAGAAGGAAGATTTGATTTCGTCGAGGAGGACGGTGCGGCATTTGTCGAAGACTACATCAAATTCCTTGATCTGGTCGATAAAACGGTAAACGGATGAGAGAATGTAAGAGATGCATGCTGTACGAGATGGCGGATAAAGCGGCGTACGAGAGCGTAAAAAACTATCTGGACGCGCTTCCCGGTGATATCCGTACAGACGAGGACGAATACCGGCGCAGACTTGCTATATGCAGGGACTGTGACATGTTCCTTGCGGCAATGTGCAGAAAATGCGGGTGCTATGTCGAAGTAAGGGCGGCGCGAAGCGACACACACTGCCCGAAGGGCGAAGCTTGCTGGTAGATTGAAAATTCAATACTGTTTATAAAAGGCGGACCCGGCATATACCACAAATATGCCGGGTCCTGCTTTATGCATATATATTCATATATGCATAAATTTATGAATATTATCACAAATTTGCACAATATAGAGTAATTATATGTTTTGTACATGTTTTCGAAACACTGAAATTATTCCCGGAAGGAAAATAATAACCGTGAATTTATCTAATTCTTATTGACTTTTCCGCTGGAAATGCTACAATGATGTATAAATATACAAATGATAATGGGATGGTATTGTCTATGAAAAAGGTTTTTATCGACGGAAGTGCCGGAACCACCGGTTTGAGAATACATGAGCGCCTGACGGGAAGAGAAGATATCGAAATGATCATTCTTGACGAGGAACACAGGAAAGACGCCTCTGCAAGGCGTGAAGCACTGTTTGAAGCTGATATAGCTTTCCTTTGCCTGCCCGATGCTGCGGCAATAGAGGCTGTTGAACTTGCGGAAGGTTCCGATGTAGTTATAATTGATCCTTCGACGGCTCACCGTACCGCGGATAACTGGACCTACGGATTTCCAGAACTGAATAAAACGCAGAGAGCCAAAATTGCATCATCACACAGGATAACCAATCCGGGATGCTACGCGACCGGCTTTATCTCGATCGTTGCCCCTCTTGTACAGAACGGCACGATCGATGCGGGTTTTCCTGTCAGCGCATTCGCTCTTTCAGGTTACTCGGGAGCAGGCAAGAAAGCCATCGCCGTATATGAAGGAGCAGACAAGCCTGCAGACTTCAATGCTCCGAGAGAATATGCACTCTCGCAGATGCATAAACACATTCCCGAGATGCAGAAGATCTCGGGACTCAACAGAAAGCCTCTGTTCTCACCGATCGTAGACGATTATTATGCGGGCATGTTTGTATCGGTTCCGTTCTACACGGATATGCTGAAAGGAGTCAAAGGCCCCGACGATCTGAGAGACATCCTTGCGGAACACTACAAGGGCGAGCGGTTCATCAAAGTAATGCCCAAAGGTGCGGAAGATGCAACCGAAGGATTCATCAGTGCCAATGTACTTGCCGGACGCGACGATCTCGAAATCTTCGTAACCGGCAATGAAGAGAGGATAGTCGTCACCAGCCGATTCGATAATCTCGGCAAAGGAGCCTCCGGCGCCGCAATCCAGAACATGAACATAGTCCTGGGCGTAGATGAGGCATCAGGACTCGTATTGTAATTAGTTGTTTTAAACGTCACTAAGTCAGTATATACGGAGATAAAAGAGTGAACTACACATTACGCAATATGAAAGTTGAGGATTACGAGGCCGTCAAGGAACTGTGGCTTACGATAAAAGGCTTTGCGATCCGCAGCATCGACGACTCATATGAAGGCGTCAGGCGCTTCCTGGAGCGCAACCCGAAAACATCGGTAGTCGCGGAATACAAGGGCCGTATTGTCGGCGCGATCCTGTGCGGAC
>JAFZNE010000064.1 GCA_017553035.1 Lachnospiraceae bacterium | reverse complement strand
ATTAAGGATACCTCAGGACTGCTTGAAAAAGATGATATAATTAATGTGCTTGAAAACGAATATAAGGAAAAAAATGTAATCTGGCATGTGGCTGATTATACGATTATGAACACCGATGATGAATATATGCTTTTTCTAACAGCCAATGTTCATGGTGAGATGAAATACTATACTCCGTTGGGAGTTAATTTTGGGGTAACCTGTCTGGGAGAGGATTATTTAATGAATAGTTATAAGTCTGGGTTACCCGAAACCGATGCAGATGATCCGGTTAATTTAATCAGGGAAGATGTACGCAAGAAATATATGTGAAGTAATGACTCTGGAGATACAACACATTATTGATCAAGTAAAATAATGGTGCGATAAGAAGACAAAAGGTTTTAGAATTATACAAAGGGACACACGAATGCAGGGCAAACGAGGCAAATTAGAAAAGATATTGGTTATTATCGGTGTAACCATACCGTCCATACTGGTCTTGGTCGTAGTTGTAATATTCTCGGTCATATTTATACAGTGGCTGAAAGAACCGTATGATTTTAAAGACGAGTTGCCGTATTATGGAATTGACCTTCCGGATTTGGATTATGAGGTAACCGACTATTTTTACGATACAGTACTTCATGAATCCTGGTGGATGTATTCGGTTGAGTTTAAAGAAGAGATTCCGAGAAGCGTGTTTGGTGAGGACGAGTTTATCGACGGGGTGACCGCCGAAACCAGCCGGGTGATCAATATATTCAGGAATTCCGGGCAGTTAAAGGATATGAGTTCCTACAAGTACTGCAGATCAAAGGTATTCTATGGCAAAAGAGGAGATCAACGGCCTCTATGTATAATATATGACAGCGCCAAAGGAATATATTATTTTCTTTTTGTTTCGTATTGACCTGTTTGAACAGCTTTTCATAAAAAACTGCTTTATAACAACGGGAGGCTGTCGATCTTGATAGCCTCCTTAATTATCTTAATGGCTATTTCAACGGTCGTTGATAAGCGGAAAAACACATTATTGGATGTTTTTGAGGAAAAATGATGGAAAAAATAATGTATTTAGTTCTAATTGTGTTGATGTTTTGTATTTGTACGAGTTGCCATGATAAGAACCAGAAAGAAAATAAGGACGGTACAAATACTCAGGAGACAATTTCTGGAACGGACACTGATGATATTCCTTATTCAAATCCTCTTGTTGGAAATTCCGGAATCTATCCGACGGTGATGGTGAATGGCAAACTCTACGAATGGCATTGGGGCATAGCGCTATGCATTCTTCCAAAAGATAGTGTATATTATGGTGAAATTAATCATATAGACGGAAAAAGTCCAAGCAAGGATTGTGAGTTTGTTTCCTATTTTCCGGTTTCCGGTCAGATTTATACTATTTCAGAAAATAGTGATTGTGTGTATCTTCTATTAACAACGGATTGGATGGAAAACCAGGCTGTTGTATTTGATTTGGTAAAATAATGTGATAGAGTAAAGAACAGGTTTTTAGTAACCGATTTGGACAGCTTCCCGTTGTTTTGCTATTGTTTTGCTATTGTTTTGCTATTGTTTTACATTTTTCTGCTAATTTTCTTATCATATGCCGGTATCCCACTGAAACACGGTCAGGTCGACCTTATTATCCACAACTGCGATCCCGTCTTCTTCCAACAGCTTTTTCTGTACATCGGCTCCGCCAAATGCAAATGCGCCGCTCAGCTCACCTTTCGAATTGACAACACGAAAGCACGGAATTCCGGCCGGATCGGGATTCTTGTGCAATGCATTTCCGACAGCCCTGCTCATTTTGGGATCTCCGGCAAGTGCTGCGATCTGCCCGTAAGTTGCAACCTTTCCTTTAGGGATCTTTTTTACCGCCTCATAAATGCGCTTCGTCGGACTATCGGAAATCAGCTCGTAACTTTCCCTGATCATCCGCCTGATATCGTCATCAGGTATCGATCCGTCGCAGATAACGGTATTCCAATGATCCTTATTCTGATGATATCCCGGCAATACCGATTTCCTGTAGACTTCTCTCCACATATCCCGCCAGCCCGGATCGGTCTTCAGATTCATGCATATCTGCCCGTCCTTCTCATAAGTCCAGACAAATGCTTTCTTGTTGCCTTTAAACCTCACAAGCTGCCAGTTGTTGTCGTGAAAGGGTGCGTCCCGGTACGCTCCGGGAAATGTAAGGCTGTATTCAAGGATTGCAGCCCTGGTAGTAAATTCCATTTATGAACCTCGCTTCTTCGAAATAGCCATTTTCACACACTTCGTCGCGCACATTCCGCACGCAAGGCACAGATCGGGATTGATTGCTGCTTTGCCTTTTATGATCATGATCGCGGTTGCAGGACAGACCTTGGCGCACAGGCCGCAACCTACACATTTCTCGATATCTACGGAGATAATGCCTGTATCGGGCGTGTATTTATCCTTTGAATCCTCTCCACGCCTTCTCTCATAAGGGTTACCTTTGATCGGGAGCTCGTAAATGCGCTCACCGTTCCAACGGTAATAAGCCTCAGCGATCGCCGGAGCAGTGGGGATCGATGTGATCTCGCCTATTCCTATCGCTCCGCCCGCCATATCGAAGCCGGGTTTATCAACAACTATCGCCTTTACATCGGGTGCCTCGTGAGCACGGATAAGTCCCAGAGTTCCGTATTTATCGATCGGTTTACATTTTTCATCAATCGGATACTGCTCGGTAAGGGCATATCCCATGCTCATTACCATGCCGCCTTCGATCTGACCTTCGAGAGACAACGGATTGACAGCCTTTCCAACGTCATGAGCAGCAACCAGTTTATCGATCTTGCCCGTAGCAGGGTCCAGAATACACATCTGAGTAGCATATCCGTAAGCGATATGTGAAACCGGGTTCGGAACGTTTGCTCCGAGAGGGTCGGTCTTCGCGAGAAATTCCCCGTAAAACTCACGTCCGATCAGCGCTTTCAGTTTATCATGAAGTACCCTGCCATGTATCGCTTCATCATCGGTAGTCTCATGTTCTGCGTTGTGCGAACTTTCAATCCCGGAAACATCAGCTTCCGCCAGCGCTGCCACCAGCTTCTCGGTTGCGCGCCTTACTGCCTCACCGGTGATCAGGGTCTGGCGCGAACCCGAAGTGTCGCCGGAGTCCGGAGCTATCCAGGTGTTGTTACGTTCATATACGATATCGTCGGGTGAAATACCGCTGTAAGTAACAACCATCTGAACCAGAACGGTTCCGAGTCCCTGTCCGATACAGGATGCGCCGGAATAAATATGAACCTTGGCATCATCCTCAATGATCAGCTTCGCCCGGCCCCAGTCGGCGATCCCGACGCCGACACCGGCATTCTTCATCGCACAGGCAAGTCCGACAGGCTTGCCCTCCGCCAGAGCTTCGTCGTAGTAGGGCTTGATAGCTTCAAGTGTTTCTACTAATCCTGTAGAATCATCTACGATCTGGCCGTTGGGAAGTGTTCCTCCCGGCCTGATCGCATTACGCATACGGATCTCCCACGGCGAGATCCCGATCTCTTCCGCCATCATATTGAGCAGGGTCTCGGTCGCAAAACAGGTCTGCGTTACTCCGAATCCGCGGAATGCGCCTGCGGGCGGATTGTTGGTATAATAAGCAGTTCCCTCTATCTCAAAATTCTCATAAGCATACGGTCCCGCGGCATGCGTACAGGCTCTCTCGAGCACAGGCCCTCCGAGCGATGCAAATGCACCGGTATCAGATTCTACCTTTGCCTTAACGCCCTGAATGATGCCATTTTCATCACAACCCATCGTAAAATCCATCACAAAATGATGGCGCTTGGGATGCACGAGCAGTGATTCCGCGCGTGAGAGCTTGACTTTGCAGGGCTTTCCCGTCACATACGTAATAAGCGCAGCGTGGTGCTGCACCGACATATCTTCCTTGCCGCCGAAACCGCCTCCTACAAGGGCGTTCTGCACCTTGACCTTCTTGGTTCCGAGCATCAGTGTAACCTCATGCAGTGTTGTATGCGCACTCTGGTCGCTCGTATACATTCTGACATCGCCGTCTTCGTCCATATAAGCGACTGCGCACTCCGGCTCCAGGAACGCATGCTCGGTCCAGGGAGTTTCAAAATGTTTTGTGATCACATGTGCTGAACGGGCGATCGCGCCTGCTGCGTCACCCCGCGAAACATGCTTGTAGGCCTGAATGTTGTTTTCTTCTTCATCGAAGACACGGGGAGCCTTCGCCCGGGTAATATCGACCGCGCTTTTTTCTTTCACCGCGGCTACACTCTCCGGCGTACCGGCTGCCTTCGCCTCCTCTATGGTATGAATAGCCGGCAATAACTCGTATTCCACCTTCACCAGTTTCTTCGCCTTTTCAAGCGTTTCGCGGTCCCTTGCAGCAACCAGGGCAATTGCGTCTCCGAGATAATGCGTAAGCCCGCCGATCGGGATCAGCGTGTACTGGTCATGTTTCAGATGTCCTATTTTATTTTCACCGGGAATATCGTCAGCTGTGATCACAGCCTCTACTCCCTCGAGCGCCAATGCCGCAGAAGCGTCTATCGAAAGCACCCTTGCTCTAGCGTATTTACTACGTACGGCGGATCCGTACAGCATCCCGTCAAAATAATAATCATCTGGATATTTACCGTATCCCAGGACTTTTTCGTCAACATCAAGCCTTTTTACACGGCTTCCGAGCTTCCAGTCTACAGATGTCTCCTGCGGGATCCTGCCCTGAATAAATATCTGTGCTGCAAGCCTGACAGCGGCTATTATCTTTACATATCCCGTACAGCGGCAATAATTGTTACGCAGTGCGTAGCGGATCTCCTCGTCTGTCGGAATGCATCCTTTATCTGATCCGGCAAGATCGCAAGAACTATCATCAGCTGCCGTATCGGCTATTGTTTCGGTATTTGAATTCAGGTTTTTCCCGCGGAATTTCCTGTCAAGCAGAGCTTTGGTGCACATTACCATGCCCGGAATACAGAAACCGCACTGCACAGCACCCGCGGCACCGTAAGCATAGGTATAAACCTGCTTTTCCCAGTCGTTCAAGCCCTCAATCGTGATCACATGCTTACCTTCCAGCTTGTCGGTCGTCGGTACACAGGCCTTCTCGGTTTCACCGTCGATGATCACCGTACAGGCTCCGCATGCGCCTTCGCTGCAACCGTCCTTAACAGAGGTTATACGCAGTTCATCCCGTAAAAATCTGAGCAGAGACTGTTTCTTCTCGCTTTGTACTTCAACCCCGTTTACATAAAAAGCTGTCATATACACCTCCGGCAAAAAGCCTGAAACTATTATTCAAAGCTATAAACTATATATTCCCATTATAACTTATTTTAATAAAAAATACACGATAATCTTGATAACTGTGTGTATTTATAAATATAGTGTAAATTCGTTGTGTTGCGGCTGTTTCCGGATTGCTATTTATTGAAAAATGTGATATCATCAAATGGTCGGAGATTGTACTCGATTTATGAATTATTATACTATTTGAGGAGGTTTTGGTTATGGCAAAATATGTATGTAGTGTATGTGGTTACGTTCATGAAGGTGATGAGCCCCCGGAGCAGTGCCCTCAGTGTAAGGCCCCCGCAAGCAAGTTCACGAAGCAGGAAGGCGAGCTGAGCTGGGCAGCAGAGCATGTTGTAGGCGTAGCGAAGGGAGCAAGTGAGGATATTATTGCTGATCTTCGTTCGAACTTCAACGGAGAGTGTTCCGAAGTCGGTATGTATCTTGCAATGGCAAGAGTAGCATTCCGCGAAGGTTATCCCGAGATCGGCCTGTACTGGGAAAAGGCTGCTTACGAAGAAGCAGAGCATGCTGCAAAGTTTGCGGAGCTCCTCGGTGAGGTTGTTACCGATTCTACCAAGAAGAATCTTCAGATGCGTGTAGAGGCTGAGAACGGCGCTACCGCAGGCAAGACGGACCTTGCTAAACGCGCGAAGGAAGCCGGACTTGACGCGATCCACGATACCGTTCACGAGATGGCAAGGGACGAGGCAAGACACGGAAAGGCGCTCAAGGGATTGCTGGAGAGATATTTCGGATAAGCAGGGCATAGAATGAGCTATAAACAGGTTCAAAAACGTATTTCTACCGTGATCGAAGTCGGTTACGATGAGGATTTCTGGGGCAGAGCGTATGATGTGCTCAATCTGGCCGCGATAGTCATCAATCTCTTGGTGAGCGTGGCCATGACTTTCGATGCCGCAATGGAGCGCTGCGGAGCGGCGCTGCAGGTAATAGAGGCAGTAACGATCGCATTCTTTCTGATCGACTATATATTGCGTCTGTGGACCGCACCTTGCCTGTACCCGCATCTGAGCCGGCCTGTGGCGGTGCTGAAATATGCATTTTCATTCAACGGACTGGTTGACATGCTTTCGTGTGTACCGTTCTACCTTCCGTTCTTCTTCCCGAGCGGAATGGCGGCGTTCAGGATACTGCGTGTAGTCAGGATATTCAGATTGTTCAGGATCAATGCGTATTTCGATTCGCTCAATGTCATAACCGCGGTATTAAAGAGCAAGGCCAAGCTCCTGTTTTCATCGGTATTTGTGGTCCTTCTGCTGATGCTGGCTTCGAGCCTGTGCATGTACAGTATTGAGCATTCCGTACAGCCCGACAAGTTCGATAATGCACTGTCCGGCCTCTGGTGGGCGGCGGCGACACTGCTTACGGTCGGGTACGGTGATATTTATCCGATAACCGCATTGGGCAAGATCATGGGAACCGTGATAACAATGCTGGGCGTCGGAATGGTGGCTATTCCCACAGGTATCATTTCCGCAGGCTTCGTTGAACAGTATACGAAGCTCAAGAAGATCAGCGAACAGGGTGAAGAGAACGATATGAGCTTTATCCGGGTTCCGATCGAACAGGATGATGAGTGGAATGGTATGCAGATCAAGGATATCATGCTGCCGAAAGGTGTACTTGTTGCTGCGGTATTAAAAGGCGGAAAGAAAGTTCAGGTTCCGAGAGGCAACATACTGCTTGAAGCGGGAGACGCTGTTGTAATGGGTGCGAAGAAACACAAGAGCACCGGACAGGTCGAGCTGAAAGAGATAACCCTTAAAGAACATCATGAATGGAACGGACATAAGATAAAAGATCTCGACATCTCAAGACAGACCTTTATCGTTATGGTAAAGAGAAAGGATGAGACGATCATACCGAACGGAGATACCGAGCTGCATAAGGGTGATACGGTAGTTGTCTACGGCAGTAGTAACTAAGATGGCATTGTGCCGGCCTCATAAAACGAAAACGCTGCTTGAATACAGTATCGAAAGAACTGTATATGAGCGGCGTTTTATTCTTGTGCATGTTTGGCTTTATTAAAAATGGTATATCTTACCAGCTCCCGACCCCGGAAACTGGATGTTCCGGACGGTTTAAACCCCAGCTTGACTGCGAGTTCGACCGAAGCTTCATTATCCGGATAAATATCAGCTTCGACCATATCCGGGCCTTCTTCATCCAGGAGCTTTGAAAGTAACAGTGAAATGGCGTCGTAAGCGATCCCCTGTCTTCGGTAGTTTTTGTCAACACGGTATCCTATGGTACAGACCGGACCTTCGGTGTGGCCGAAGCTTACATTTCCGACCACGGTGTCGGGATCTGAATTTATGAAAATATAATATCTGACTCCCTGCTTCCTCTCGAACAGCAGCTGTTCGGCATCGAGAACCTTCTCCTGACGCGGAAGGGTGTAAAATGAATCTTCCTTGGGAGGCTCATGCAGTTCAAAATCTTCGCGGTTACGTATCAGATAATTGAGCACCAGAGGAGCGGCGGAAGGGTCGAGAGCGGCCAGGATCAGACGGTCGGTGTGATAGAGTTTCTGCATACTCATCATATCCCCCTGACTTCTGTATTCGGTACGAACGGAAGTACGATATCCCTGTAATGCTCCATTTTCTGAACGGAAGGAGCATGCAGCCCTTCCGGTGCGATCAGGTCGCCGGAATTCTTGTAACATTGCAGGAAATACGCGCGGGCGCCATGGAGCCATTCTCCGATCTCTATGAAATCATCGTCATGATGGATTTCATCTACAACAGTAGTGCGGAATTCGTATTCCAGATCGCCGTTCAGTAACAGATCGACACTTGTGAAAATGCTGCCCATATCAAGTTCTTTCAGCCCTGCAGCCAGAGCATAACGCTTGGGTGATGTTTTGATATCCATTGCCACATAATCGATCAGCTTGTCGCTGATCAGCTGCTCGACCATCGAAGGATTCGTGCCGTTGGTATCGAGCTTGACCGCAAGCCCCGTTTCATCTTTGATCCGGCGAATAAAATCCGGAAGATCCTTATGCACCGTGGGCTCACCGCCGGTGATCGCGACACCTTCGATAACTCCGGCCCTTTTTTTAAGATGTTCCATTATCTTCTCGATGGAAATCTCGGGCTGTTCGTCCGCGTGCAGGACCAGAGAGGCATTATGACAGAAAGGACATCTGAAATTGCAATGTCCGCAGAATATCGTACATGCAAGATGCCCCGGATAATCAAGTAATGTAAGCTGGTTGTAACCGTGTATTTTCATTTAATTCTCCCCATTTCGCCGGGCAAGCTTTTCCGCTTTGTTGCGTTTGCGCAGGTCCTCAAAAAATTCGTTCATTATCGCTACAGCTTCGTCCATACATACACCTTTTGTGATCTCCACCTGATGATTAAATTCCTTCATATCGAGCAGGTTGAGGATAGACCCCGCACAGCCGGCTTTGGGATTCATGGTGGCCATTACGACGCGGTCTATACGGGATTGTACGATCGCTCCGGCGCACATCTGGCACGGTTCAAGAGTGACATACATCGTGCAGCCTTCAAGCCGCCAGTCACCAAGCTTGCGGCAGGCCTTGTCTATAGCCGTGATCTCCGCGTGGGCCAGGGTTGACCTGAGCGTATTGCGCCGGTTGTAGCCCCGGCCGATGATCTTTCCTTCATATACGATCACACAGCCAATCGGGACTTCACCCGCGTCAAGCGCATGTTTGGCCTGCACAAGAGCTTTTTTCATGTATTTTACGTCTGTATCCATGTATCCTCCGCGTTTTTCTGAATCGAACGATAAATAAAGTATGAAATAAAAACGTTTAAAAATCAAGAGTGATATTAAGGAAGCGATGATTTATTCAGAGCTTCCTTAGGCAATATACAATATTTAGTGGCTATTGAAAATATTTTTGCATATATTTTGTGTTTTTTCACAAATTTTCTTTGACATTCCGTATGGTTTATGGTAATATATGTTGGGGTTTGGAGTTGATCCAAATACAATATATAGAAAGAGGTAGGGGGAAACATGAAGCAGCCTGATAACATGTGTCACATTTACAATCTGATCTCCAATCATATGGGAAAAAAGGTTGTAGTCAGAGAAAACCACGGAAGAAATCGTTTTGATGTTTCAGAGGGGGTTATTTCCGAAATGCATCCCCACGTATTCTGCGTTACCGTTGATTCGGATGAGCAGTCAAAACAGATTTCTTACAGTTACACGGATGTTCTGATCAAGGATGTTGAACTTGTATTCGCGTAAATTTTATTTCAGGGGTTAAGTTTTTTGTCGAAAATGCCGATAATGTTCGTACAGGGATATTATCGGTTTTTTATTTTCGATAAAGATTGCTAAATTATACCAAGGAGGGTGATATCATGGCAGTAAACGGACTTACTTCAACAGGAAATTTGACTCAGGTTAACGCTTCATACGAGAGTGTTACGGTTTCGGCCGAGATTACCAAGGCTTCGGTCACAGCGGCTTCGATCTCAGGTGATGCGGCTGTTTATGAGAAAGGCAACAATGCGGAGAAGACAGTCGCTGAACCCAAGGTTGACCAGGAGACTATAGACAGGCTCATGGCAGAAGCCGAGGAGCGTCATGCGCAGCTGCGCGGAATTGTTGAGAAGCTTCTCCTGAAACAGGGCGGCACATATAACAATGCGGAAGGACTTGCAAGCATGTTCCGCAAGCTCGAGGTGGATCAGGAAACCATAGAGCAGGCACAGAAAGATATCGCAGAGGACGGATACTGGGGAGTTGAACAGACCTCCGACAGGATCCTTGATTTCGCGAAAGCTCTTGCCGGAGACGATCCGACCATGGCAGAGAAAATGCTCGATGCCATCAAGGAAGGCTTCAGACAGGCCGGCGTAGAGTGGGGAGAGGATCTTCCCGAGATTTCACAGAAGACAATGGATGCAACCTACAAGAAGGTTAATGACTGGATCAGCAGCCTTAAAGGTGACAGCGGAACAGGCACTTCCGTTGCAGCCGGAGCTGTAAGCGCTTCCGTTACTTCGGTGAAGATCAGCGCAACCTATACCAAAGCTTCCTACAGTGCAACAAGCATTAATAATACAGCAGCCGGCAAGCCGGCTGAAGCGGCTCCTGCAGAGGAAGAGCAGCCGGATCAGGCAGCTCAGGCCACAGCAGCAATTGAAGAGTGATAAGAAATGATTAACATTAACGCTTCCGGATTTCCCGGAAGCGTTTTTTCATTAACAATTAATAAAAGCTTTATGGCTTTTCTCTTTAAGCTGTGATAGATTAATATGTGTAATGCTGTTTACTGATCGGGGGAATGGATATGGGTCTGAAGAAGAGACTTGTCGTGGCATTTTTGATACTTCTTATTGTTCCGGTGATCCTTATTTCCGTGACATTCGCGGCTTCAATAAGCCTTAACAGAGGCAGGATCGTTACGGAACGTGTGAACGGAGAAGGTTCGGACAAGGATAGTTATATTTCGGCAAGCGAACTGGACTGGTCGGCTCCCATACCACAGATCAGAATGCCTATATTTCAGACGCTTGTGTGTATGATGCTGGTTATCGTTCTGACTGCGATGGTTCTTGTAATCTGGTTGTACCGAAGCATCATCAAGCCGTTGAGCGTACTGCGAATGGCGACGCAGAACATCCGGGAAGGCAATCTTGATTTTACCGTATCCGGACACAATGATGACGAGCTTGGCCAGCTGTGCCTGGATTTTGAAAATATGAGGGTCCGGCTGAAGGAACAGATCGAGACCCGTATGAAATACGAGCAGGATACGATCGATCTGATATCCAATATCTCACACGACCTGAAAACGCCGCTTACGGCCATCAAAGGTTATACGGAGGGTATCCTGGACGGTGTTGCGGACACCGACGATAAACGCAGCAAATATTTGAAAACGATATACACCAAAGCCGTTGACATGCAGTCGCTTGTTGATGAATTGTCCGAATATACCAAGCTTGACAGCAATATCATTCCTTACAATTTTAAAAAGGTCAATGTCAACAGCTTCTTTACGGATTGTGTCGACGAGCTGAGCCTGGATACGGAGGTGAAGAACATTTCACTGTCGTACAAAGGCAATGTTCCGGATGAGGTAACGGTGATCGCCGATGCCGAGCAGCTGAGGCGCGTGATCAACAACATCATCGGTAACTCGGTCAAATATATGGACAAACAGGAAGGACATATAGAGATCCGTACGGTTGATGACGCGGATTTTGTCAGGGTTGAGATCGAGGACAATGCCGCAGGAATAGCCGCAGAGGATCTGCCGCATGTATTTGAGAGATTCTACCGGGCGGATTCTTCACGAGGGACCAAAAAGGGCGGTACAGGTCTCGGACTAGCGATCTCGAAGAAGATCATTGAGGATCACGGCGGTACTATTGGTGTAGAAAGCAACATAGGAGAGGGAACAACATTCAGTTTTACCGTTCCCAAATGTACAAAAGGCAATTGCTTCGAAGAAGTCGAAGATGCCGAATTCAGCAGTGCGGAAGCTTGAAAAATGCTGTAAAGCGGTATTTTCCATGATATAAATACGGAAGGAGATCATCCATGAAAAAGAGAATTCTTATTGTTGAAGATGAGCTTGAAATAGCCGAGCTGGAGAAGGATTATCTTGAGCTTTCGGGGTTCGAGGTGGAAATTGAGGAAGACGGGGTCAAAGGACTGGAGTCCGCCAAGAACAAGGATTATAACCTGATCGTGCTGGATCTGATGCTGCCGGGGATCGACGGATTCGAGATCTGCAGGCAGATACGCGAGGTCAAGGATATTCCGATCCTTATGGTTTCGGCCCGCAAAGACGATATTGATAAGATCAGGGGACTTGGTCTGGGCGCGGATGATTATATGACCAAGCCTTTCAGCCCCAGTGAGCTGGTTGCACGCGTTAAGGCTCATCTGGCCCGTTACGAGAGACTCCTCGGGAGCGCACGTTCGGAGAACGAGATAGTTGAAATACGCGGGATCAAGATCGATAAGACCGCCAGACGCGTGTATATCAACGGTGAAGAGAAACAGTTTACCACCAAGGAATTTGACCTTCTTACATTCCTTGCGTCCAATCCCAACAGGGTATTTACGAAAGAAGAGCTGTTCAGGGAAATATGGGATATGGAATCGATCGGTGATATCGCCACGGTCACCGTACATATCAAGAAGATCCGTGAAAAGATAGAAGCGGATACATCAAAGCCCCAGTATATAGAAACTATCTGGGGCGTTGGATACAGGTTCAGGATTTAATTTAATTAGCTTCTTCAAGCACGTCGGTATCTGCCGGCGTGCGATTGTTTTTATCGGAACGATAGCACTTGTTTCGATAATACAGCCTGTCACGGCCGTTGTTCTTGGATGCGTACAGCTGCATGTCCGCTTCTTCCTTGAGAGCGTCAAACGTGATATTTTCATTTACGACAGCTGTCGCAAGACCTAAGCTTACCGTAACATAAGGTGAGAAATTCATCTTGGAATGAGGGATCTTGAGGGCCAGAATGCTTTTCTGGAGGTTGAGGACCCATCTGACTGCCTGTGCGGGATCTATATCCGAAAGGAACACAAGGAATTCTTCGCCTCCGACTCTGGCGCCGTAATCGGTCCTTCTTCTTACACAGTTCCTGATCGCGCCGGTAACTGCTTTGATACAGCCGTCGCCTGCCGCATGTCCGAAGCTGTCATTGTATTTCTTGAAATTATCTATATCGACCATAACAACTGCGACTCTGGTCTGCTGGCGTATGCAATGAGGCCATATGCTCTCGAGCCTGTGGTCGAGTCCGCGTCTGTTGAGAAGGCCGGTCATAGGATCGGTCTCCGCTTCCGAGATCGCATGATCGAGGCTTAATTTATAATTGAGCTTTCTTAAAAATCCCGAATAAGAGAATACCGACAACATAAGTCCCATTATTCCGATAAGGATGAAAGATGTGGAAGTTGTGATATCAAGTTGTTTCACCAGGGCAAATACTGCCATTGCGATGAACTGGGCACCCCACAGGATAAGGCTGACTACGGGACTTAAGACGGGAACCAGGCTCAGGAAGACCATCAGCAGCATGTAAAATACCATTGCCACGAGCACTGATTCGGCCCTGAAACTGAAAACAAACATCACAACCGTGATAACCGCGATATACGAATAGACAAGCTTTTCAAAAAAGGCGGTATTCTTTGTCTTGACGGTTATATAGATCATGAGGAAAAACAGGATAAAGATCGCTGCCAGAGAGAGAAATGCGAGGGTCTGGTATTTACCGGGCAGCAGATGGAGACCGACAAGGGAAAAAAGTAACGCAAAAAAGAGCATACCAACGCAGCCTGCCAGGCTGAACGTATAAAGTCTGCCCATATTCAGACGGTCTATGACGGCCTTTACTTTATGGCGGTCATATTGTCTGTCCTCCCTTAAGCCATCCAGAAAATCAAACATGAATATCCCCTGTTTCCATAAATAGACAAATATAATTTTAGCATTTCCATACCTTATTTGCAAGAAAAAGTAATAAAGGTTTGCGAGCATCGAAAAATATGTTATACTATACCCGAAAATGAAAAAAAGGTATTATTTACGACATTAAGACTATTTGCCATAAACGGAGATATATATGAGTGACGGTGTAGAAGAGATTTTAAAAGAAATACATGTATTATTTGCGAAAAGCGAGCCTTACGGAGATTCTCCCGATCTGATAGTCGTTTCAAAAGAAAAGATGTTTGAACTGCTTGAGAAGCTGAATGAAGAGCTGGGAGAAGTGCTCGACAGATACGAAGCTACGACTTTGAGCCGCGAGAGGGCAAGGCTCGACATGGAGCGTGAGAAGAATAATACGATAGCTGCGGCCAAGCAGGCTTCGGATGACATTCACGCGGCTTCCCTGCTATATACCGACAATATGATAAACAGCATCAACGATATCTTCGACAGCGCGAAGTATCAGATCAAGCATGATATGCTCGAAGTAATGGCCAAGATCGAGGATCAGACCGAGATGCTCTCAAGGAACAGGGAAGGTGTCAAAAATGAACTTGCCGGAATGCATGACGGCGGATTGTATCTCGAACTTATAGAGAAACTGCGTAAAAGAGAAGAAGAGAAGCGGATCACGGGCGAGGAGAAAGAAGAAGATCTGTTTGAAGAAGTTAAACCTGCCGCACCCAAACTCGATATCCGCGTTAATAAGCCCGGTGAGAACAGCGGTGTAACCTTCTCGACCAAGCGTTCACACAAGAATAACAAGAAAAAACCCTCCGCTGCCGCGGCACCTGCCGAGCATGAGGAGGGTGAGCCCTATTCAGCTGATGAGTTCGATCTTGACGGCGAGTATTTCGCCTGGCAGGAAGGACAGGAAGAAGAATCCGAAAGTGGGAAGAAGCCCAAAAAGAAGGGATTCTTCTTCAGAAAATAGGTTTATTATCCTGCAATGTTGAATTCTCTGAGTATAGCGCCTGCCATATAGAGCGAACCAAAGGCTACGACAGGTTCGGAAGTCTTTTGGGCTTCCGCGATCGCATCGGCCGCGTTTTCACATGCAACGGCGTCATATCCCATATTTTGAAGGATCTTTACAAGCTCCTGCGCATCCAGTGCGCGGGGGCTTTTTGGTGTCAGGCATACGAATCTTGACGCAAACGGTGAAACGGAACCGATCATCTTAGTATAGTCTTTGTCGGCAAGGACTCCCATGATAAAGGTCACTTTACGATCGGGGAGATATTCTTTGAGCACTTCGGCCATGGCCTCGGCACACTGTGGATTGTGGCCTCCGTCCAGGATAAACAGCGGATTGCGGGAAAGCACTTCAAAACGTGCGATCCAGCGTACATCCGCAAAGCCCTTAACTACCGCATCTTCACTTATTTCAAAACCGCGTTCACGCAGGGTTTCTATCGTTTCAAAAGCAACTTCGGCATTCTTGAGCTGATGTGATCCGAGGAGAGGATAATCGTAAGTTATGCCTTTTCGACGGAATACCTGACCGTTCAGGTCATGTGAGACCGGTTCGATCGCGTTGAAATCAACCAGACGGAAAGGAACATTGAGCGATCTGCTGATATCTTCCAGGATCTTGTTGGATGCTTCACAGGAATCATAACAAACCACGCTGCATCCCGGTTTGATTATGCCGCCTTTGGTAGTTGCTATCTCTTCTATTGTCTTTCCCAGATATTCTGTATGCTCAAGACCGATATTTGTAAATACCGCTACTTCGGGGCAGTCTATGACATTGGTGCTGTCCAATGCGCCGCCCATACCCACTTCCAGGACGACGATATCACATTTTTTCATCAGGAAATACTCGAACGCTATCGCGGTGACCAGCTCGAACTGGCTGGGATGATCTTCCATCCGGTCCGCGATATCTTTTACTCTTGCGGTGATCCCGGCAAGATCGTCAGACCCGATATTTTCACCGTTTACCTTGATACGCTCGCTGAATTCGCAGATATATGGAGAAGTATAAAGTCCTGTGGTATAGCCCTGCTTTCTCAGAACGGAATCAAGAATGGCACAGGTGCTGCCTTTGCAGTTACTTCCGGTTACATGGATAAATTTGAGCTTCTTCTGCGGATCGCCCATTGCCTCAAGAAGGGCACGTGTACGTTCAAGCCCGAGTCTTGTTTTACTCCAGGTGTAGCTTTCGATATATGCAATAGCATCGGCAGGAGTCATTTTAAGATCTGAAACACCGGATCTGACAGAAAATACACCGGGAGCGCCTTTTTTGATGGCTCTGATCAGCTCATACAAGATCACACTGAAAAACGATCCTTTGACCAGACATACTATTATCCGGATCAAAAGTGAGCCCGTGATAAGAGTGGGATAATACCATCCGTATATCTTGCTGTCAATATAGATAACGCCTGTGTTCAGGAGCGTAACCAGCAGCTCGCATGAAATGATCAGAACGGTAAGCTTTATACGGGGGATCTTGAAATTGAATTTTTTGGAATAAAGACCTATTATCAGTGCGAAGATGATATACGGCAGCATCCACAAGAATGTCGTTGCCGTAATACCGTATCGGATAAGCTGATAGATAAGAGTTCCGATCGCTCCGACCATAACGCCGTCTACAGGTCCGAAAATAAGAGCGGCGACAAGAATGGGAAGTTCTTCAAATGTAACTTTGATGCTGGTCAGATCGATCGCAAGATAGCCAAGCACAGCACAGATGGCACAGAGCATGGCATCGATCGACAACTGAAGAGTTGTTATTTTCTTTGTTGCTTTCATAAAAACTGCTTTCCTTACTTTCCTTCATTAATCATTTATTATGATCACAGGCGTGATCCTGCGCTTGATAGTGCCGCCATTACCGTGTGCTTGGCAAGCACCGCGGTCGTAACGGAGCCTACTCCTCCCGGTACGGGAGTGTAAGAGGCGGCCCACCGCTCCTCTGCCTCGGAGTCGACATCCCCGACAAGCGTTCCGTCAGAAAGAACATTGACTCCAACATCGATGACGATCTGGGAGGGAGCATTTTCATCATGTTTCAGATAATCTTCGGTCACGAGCTTGGCTTTGCCGGCCGCTGCGACGATAATATCGGATCTTTGGCAGATATCCTGCATGTTACGTGTTCTGGTGTGACACATCGTTACGGTGGCATTCCTGCGCTGCAGGAGCATGGATACGGGACGCCCGATAACAAGGCTTCGGCCGATGACCGCCACATTTTTACCTTCAAGTTCTATTCCGTAATGGTCGCAGAGTTCGATCACAGCCTGTGCCGTACAGGGAGGATAGCCTGAACCGTTTCCGGCAAAAACACCTGCGAGCGAAATGTCTGTCATGCAGTCGATGTCCTTGCGCGGGTCGAGACGTTCCGAAGCCTTCTTCTCCATAGCCTTATCGGGGAGGGGACGGAACATCAGACAACTGTGGATCGAGTCGTCATTGTTGATCCGGTCTATCGTATCAAGGAGCTCGGCTTCGGTGCAGTTTTCCGGCAGGATGAACCGGCTGACTGCGATACCGATACTGTCGAACCTTTTCAGGGCCGCCCTTTCATACGAAAGGTCATCGGGGCGCTCACCTACACGAACTATCGCAGCTTTGGGAGTGATGCCCTGTTCAATGAGCTTTTGGCATTTTATCTTTAATTCTTCCGAAATGGCTGCCGCAACTGGCGCGCCTTTAAGGATTTGGGACATGCTAACCTCCAAAAAAAGTATCTACAAACAATATCAGCATTATAACATAGACATTTTTAGATGGGAACAGTTTTTTTAATAAATCCGCTAAAACTTGTTTATCGGCGGGATATGTGATAACATACCGGTGTAAGCCGATACCGATACCATTGTCATCACAGATAAAGGAGACAGCCATGATGCGGAAAACCAGACTCATTGCGGTAATGACACTGCTCATTTTTATTACGGCCGGATTTTCATCATTGTCTGAAGCTCTTATTGTTGAAGCCGCTACTGCAGCCATCAGCGACAGCAGCGTGGTCCTGACGGCCGGAAAAACGAAGAAAATATCGGTAAAAAACGCCGATAAGGGTTTTACCTGGACCAGCAGCAACAAAACCGTCGCCACGGTGACAAAGAAAACCAAGAATGACAGCACCGCGGTCATCACCGCCAAAGGCGAGGGAGTGGCTGTAATAACCGCGACCAAGGGTAAGAACATATATCAGTGTACGGTCGCGGTACTGAACAAAGCGTCGACAAAACCCGACGGAGAAACCGCCACCGAATCGAAGACATTCAGGAATATTTCGGTTTTTGAAACCAAAGGAACCAACAGTATCAAAAGATCCGGGAAAAACCTTTCGACCGTAAAGGATATGAAACTGAAGAATAACGATTACGGTACCGTCGGAAAGGACGGAATGCTCCGGCTGTGCTTTAATGAAGATACATATGCGTATTTTGAAGAAAATACCGAATTCGCCGTTTCAAAAGGATGGTTCAACAAGATCAAGGTTGCGATGACGAAGGGGGAGATGATCATCGAAGTCAGGAAAAAGCTGACCGGAGATGATTCCTTCAATGTTATAACACCCAATACGAACATGGCGATAAGGGGAACGGTGGTTGCGGTGAAAACAGAGATCCTGAAGGACGGAAGTGTGAAGACTACAAACTATGTTCTTGCGGGAACCGCCACACTTACATTTCCGAATACAAAGAAAAAAGCTGTGACGCTCAAGGCCGGCGAAGGCATGGAGACCACAACCGATAAAAAAGGAAAACTGACCGAAAGAAAGAAGACAGACGCATCCGGACTGAGCTTTACGGATATCGATACCAAAAAGCTCAAGGGCGCCGACGGTGAAAAGATCATCATTAAGAAAGACAAAACGGATGACAATACCGGTGCGGATAATAACGATAAAACCTTAATACAGGCAGACAGCAAGAATTTCCCGGATGATAATTTCAGGAAATACATACTTGAGTATATAGATAAAGACAAGGATGGCAGGCTTTCGCAGGATGAGATAGATGCGACCTGGAGTATGACTGTCAGCAAAATGGAGATCGCGGATCTGACCGGAGTGGGCGTCTTTACTGCGTTAACAACTCTGAGTTGTGATAACAATCTGTTGACAAGCCTTGATATGAGCAAAAACACGGCTTTGAGTTATCTGGACTGTTCGGGCAATCTGCTCACTGACCTGAATGTGAGCAAAAATGCGGAACTGACGTACCTGTACTGCCATAATAATCAGATAACGGATGTGAAGATAGGCGATAATACAGCACTTACAATCCTTGCCTGCGGATCGAATCCGCTGGCCGGTCTGGATGTGCGCAGCAATTCAGAGCTGACAGAGCTGTATTGTTCCTCCGATCAGCTGAATGATCTGGATCTGACCAATAATCCCAAGCTTACAGTCCTTAACTGCTCCATCAACAATCTGTCAAGCCTTGATATCAGCAGGAATCCTCTGCTCACGGAGCTGCAATGCGGATTCAATGACTTAAGGTCACTGGATCTGAAGAACAATAAGGCGCTGACGAAACTGAGCTGTTACTATAACAAGCTGACAAATCTGGATGTAAGCGGCTGTCCTGCCGACATTGAGATCGATGCGGACAGCAATGTGCGTATTACCCGGTGAAATAGCCGGATGATACGATGACCGGGCGATCAGGCATCAGCACCGCTCTTGATATCTGCCATGACAGTTTCGGCAATCACGTCGGCAAGCGGAAGATAATCATCGAGAAGCCGTTCCGCGGTAAGCTCGAGTTCTTCCGCTTTTTTCTTGTCTGTCAGGGTGGTCGTGTTGACAAATACGTTAAATGAGGCGGCTCTGAGCGCAGCCCCTGCAAGTATCGCGCCACAGGCGACATCCGACAGCATCAGATGGTTACATTTGTCCAAGAGCTCATCGAGCATGTCAATGACATCCGCACACGCATCCATGATATCAAGCGGTGTATAGGCGGCATTGAGCGTTGCCTCCTGAAGGGCTTCTTCGCGCCCCGGATCGTCCTTCGGGATCGCGTAAGCCTTCGAAAGCGGCTCGAAAGCCCGGGCGTCCTCTTCGATATAATCAAGCAGTTTGGCTCTTAAGTCGTCCGCGGTCTTGAGCAGTTCTTTGACATCATCTTCATACATCGCATAATTCTTCTTGCCGATCGTATAATTGGCTGCCATCGAGCCAAGTGCGGCCGCCAGCGCCCCTACGAGGGCGGAAACACCTCCGCCGCCGGGGACCGGAACTTTGTCCGCAAGGAGCTGAGCGAAATCTTTTACAGTCTTATCGGTAAGCATAAAACACCTCCATGGGAGCCTCATCCGTCAGCCTACGGCTGACACCTCCCCCTCTCAGAACAACCCTGAAATTACTCCATTTTCATCCACATCAATGTTTTCCGCTGCCGGAACCTTGGGCAGACCGGGCATCGTCATGATGTCTCCGGTAAGCGCAACCAGGAAGCCTGCACCTGCGCTGACCTTGATGTTGCGTACGGTAATGTTGAAACCTTTCGGTGCGCCGAGTTTTGTCTGGTCGTCCGAGAATGAATATTGGGTCTTGGCACAGCATATCGGAAGCTTTCCGAAGCCCAGGGCTTCGAGAGTCTGCATTTGCTTGCGCGCATTGGGTTCGATCGTAACTCCGTCCGCATGGTAAATGCGGGTGGCTATTGCCTTCAGTTTGTTTTCAATCGTATCGTCGGTATCGTAAGAGAATGAGAAATCATTCGGCTCTTCGCATAATCTTACGACTTCATTTGCCAGAGCTATACCACCTTCGCCGCCTTTGGCCCATACTTCGCTGAGCGCGACATTGACACCGAGTTCGCGGCATTTATCTTCCACAAGCTTGAGCTCGGCTGCCGTATCGGTCGGAAATGCATTGATAGCAACCACGCAGGGCAGCTTGTAAACATCTTTGATATTTGAAACGTGCTGAAGAAGGTTCGGGAGACCTTTTTCAAGTGCATCGAGATTCTCGTTGTTCAATTCCGCCTTCGGAACACCGCCGTGATTCTTGAGGGCACGTACGGTTGCAACGATAACTACGGCTGAGGGCTTAAGGCCGGCAAGGCGGCATTTGATATCAAGGAATTTCTCGGCACCGAGATCGGCACCGAAGCCTGCCTCCGTAACCGCATAATCACCGAGCAGCATTGCCATGCGCGTAGCGATTATTGAATTGCAGCCGTGAGCTATATTGGCGAAAGGCCCGCCGTGGATAAACGAAGGAGTACCTTCGAGTGTCTGTACCAGATTGGGCTTAAGGGCATCTTTGAGCAGAGCGGCCATAGCGCCTTCTGCCTTGAGGTCGTGTGCCGTAACGGGCTTATCGTCATATGTGTAGCCAACGATGATGCGTCCTAAGCGCTCTTTCATATCCGTGATCGAAGATGAAAGGCACAGGATGGCCATGACCTCGCTGGCAACGGTTATATCGAAGCCATCCTCGCGGGGAACACCCTGCATGCGCCCGCCAAGGCCGTCAACCACATTACGCAGCTGCCTGTCGTTCATGTCGACACAGCGCTTCCAGGTTATCTTCTTGACATCGATCCCAAGAGAATTGCCCTGCTGGATATGATTGTCAAGCATTGCCGCGAGCAGATTGTTGGCTGCTCCGATCGCGTGAAAATCACCTGTAAAATGCAGGTTGATATCTTCCATCGGAACAACCTGTGCGTAACCGCCGCCTGCGGCACCGCCTTTGATACCGAAAACCGGTCCCAAAGAGGGCTCACGAAGTGCTACGACGGTTTTCTTACCGATCCTGCGGAGGGCATCGGCCAGTCCGACGGTGGTCGTTGTCTTGCCTTCACCTGCGGGAGTGGGGTTGATAGCGGTAACCAGGATCAATTTGCCCTGAGGAGAACCTGCCCTGTCTTTTAGGAGCTTGTAATCAACTTTGGCTTTATAATTGCCGTATTGTTCAAGATATTCCTCCGGAACACCTGCTGTCTGGGCAATTTCCCTGATGTGACGTGGTTTGCATTCCTGCGCTATCTCAATGTCTGATTTGTACATGGCGTGTCCTCCCGAAAAAATTTATATTGCAAGCATAGCATATAAAAATGTGCAAAGCAAGCGAAAGTCTTAAGTTGAAAATGTTTTAGATTTCACCAAAAATAATTCTAATTTGCTGTCTTTTACTTAAACTGATTGTGTGTTATCCTATATGTGATCGTTTGTACCGGCGGAAGATATGTCCGGACACGGTTATTTAGAATGTAGATATATAAGAGGTCAATGAAATGAAATCAGAAATGAAGTCAGAAATGAAATCTGAGAAGAAGAAGCCGCTCGTGCTGCGTATCCTGAAGATCGCCGGGATCGTGATCGGCGCAGCCGTGCTGCTCGCAGTCGGTTTTTTTGCGTTTATTTCGATCACCGAATTCAAGCCCAAAGACGTGGAACCGATAGAGTTTACCGCAGCTGAGAAGGTTCTGGCCAACGATGAGGTCACCTTGTTTTCGTGGAACATCGGCTACGGAGGCCTTGACTCGAGCATGGACTTCGTTCTCGATTACGGAACGCAGGTTAACCCCAGGTCGAAACAACAGGTCAAAGATAATCTTGATGTGATACAGACTGTGATCGATCAGTTTCCTTCTGATTTTTACTTCCTTCAGGAAATAGATTACAAGTCAAGACGCAGCTACAGGATCAACGAGATCGAGTACCTGATGCCGAACATTTCCACAAAAGTATTTGCGAGAAATTTCGTCTGCAAATGTATTCCTTACCCCTGGCCTATCCTCGGCAAGATGGATTCGGGTCTCATCACGATGACCGATTACAAGATCGATCAGGCCAAACGTATCCAGCTGCCTATTCCGTTCAAATGGCCGGAATCCATGTTCAACCTCAAGAGATGTCTCGAAGTTTCCTATGTTCCGCTTGACGGAACCGACAAACAGCTCGTACTTGTCAATCTCCATCTGGAGGCATACGATGACGGTGAAGGTAAAGCTGCCCAGCGTGAAATGCTGATAAATGTTTTGAAAGAAGAATATGATAAAGGAAACTATGTAATTGCCGGAGGCGATTTTAACCACTGGTTCCCGGGCACCGACAAGATCTACGGAGTATCCGACAATCTCTGGCAGCCTGCATATCTTGAAGAAAGCGATATCCCGGCAGACTGGTCTTTCGCTTATGACGCGTCAGTTCCCACATGCCGTTCGATCCACGCGCCTTACGACGGAAGCGATAACTGGCAGGTATATGTAATAGACGGATTCATCCTGTCTCCGAATGTGGAGCTCGAAAGTATCAAAACCTATGATTATCATTTTGCGAACAGTGACCACAATCCGGTACAGATGAAGGTAAAACTGAAATAAATCAGGTTTTTTGAAAGATAAGTTGTATACATAACATGCCCTCCGGGAGGTTTACGATGAAAATAAAGAATATTATCGGGAAGTTACTTTGCTTTTTGCTTTCACTGATATTGGCATTTTCGGGGATCATAATTCCCGACACCGGCTCGAACGGAACTATGACTGTCGAGGTTCAAGCCGCATCTGCCAAGCTGAGTGTGAAGAAGAAAACGATCAAGGTCGGCAAATCGTTTACGCTGAAAGTAAAAAAAGCATCGAAGAAATATACATTTACCAGCAGTGATCCGTCGGTAGCAAAGGTTAAGACCAAAAAAGGCAAGAAAACAAAGATCGTCGGCGTTTCCGCGGGTAAAGCGACGATCACCGCCAAGCTGGGCAATACCGAACTGAAATGCGTGGTTACAGTCAAGGAAGCCGCCACGGAAGCGGTGGCAACACCGACTCCCGAGCCGACTCCGGTCCTTGTCCGCACGGTTTCTTCAGACGGATCGTCGGTATTTGACCTGACTGTCGGAGGCCGCCTTCAGCTTGAATTTACAGGCAAAGAGATCAGAAGATACTATACTTCCGATTCTGACAAACAGTATCTTGACGTTACCGAGGACGGACTGCTCACTGCGCTTAAAGCAAGTACTAATCCAGTGACGGTCAAAATAGAAGACAAGCAGTATAATCATTATATTTGTAAGGTAAATATCACAGGAGAAGGCACCTTTGTGATCACACCGACGCCGACAAAAGCGCCTGTGACAACTCCCGCGCCCACGCAGACACCGGGAGTAACGACAACTCCTGCTCCCGTGATAACACCGGTTGTTACGCCCACACCTACAAATACACCCGGCGTTACCGGAACACCTGCACCTACAACAACTCCGGCACCTACAACGACCCCTGCGCCTACATCCACCGATCCTTCTGCGCCGTACATCAATCCTAAGAGTGCTACTTTGAATGTGGGAGCGACATTGCAGCTTAAGCTTGTCGGAGCCGAATCGCTGGGCTTTTTCCTTCCGTTCGAGGAAGAGGATTCGCAGTACCTTACGGTTACCGAAGACGGACTGGTAACCGCGAAGAAACCCGTGAACAATGTTACCGTTTCGGTAATGACTTCAACCGGAAAACTGTTTTCATGCAATATTAAGGTCATTGCGGCAGGTTCGGATACCGGAACCGATGAAAAGGGTATCGGAAGCGACGGACTCGGAAGCAAAGAACATTATGATTACAATACTATGTCATCCGACATCGATCTCGGAAATACTTATGGCCTGCTCCTTTCACGTTCCAGGGAACCTTATCAGAAATCGATGGAATTTACGATCGAACGCGAGGATGAATTCGTAAAAGCATGCCGTACGGCGCTTGAACACGGGGTTGAACAATTCACGATCAAGTTCCGCCAGTTTGATTCACAATACTGGGTAAATAAATTTGTAGACAGGATACACTATTACAGCGATATGTCGGGATATACCGCGGACGGATATTCATACTCACGTGATGACGCAGCGCATACGATCACTTTCTGGCCCGCGTATAAAGATGTCTGGAAGGCTGTAACGTATCTGCGTTATTCCGGATATGAAGCCGACAGCAATACGAAGAAACTGCTCAACGCAGCAATGCAGCTCACAAATGACGCGATCGACGCCAATCCCGGCGATACGAAGGCGATCCTTCTGTATGTAAATAACAGGATCTGCGAAATGACGACCTATACCCAGCCGATCCCCACAGAAAGCGACTGCCCGCAGCGCGATGCAACAGGAGTCTTCTTCTACGGAGACGGCGTGTGCGAGTCATATACGGCAGCGATGAGGCTGGTGCTCAACATCCTCGGGCTCCAGAACGATACGATCGTCAACAAGGGCGGAACGCATATCTGGAACAGGGTCATGCTGAACGGTACATGGTACCATATCGATGTAACCTGGAATGATGTCGAGGATACCTGGCACGGTGGTTATGATAATTCATATTTCCTCCTGACCGAGCCCGAACTCATCAAGAAGAGCACCGCTTCGGATGATCCGAAAGAAAGAAATGACCATCTGTGGTACAATTTTTATAATTAAACTCTAAATTTTTAAAATAATAGGTGACTTTTGCAATTTTTTATGTATAATGTTAAAGTGAACGAAAAGGTGGCGATAAAACCATGGAGTATCAGAGGTATCGTCATCATCAAAAATATAAAGAAAAGGAGTAAAGCAACATGGCAATTGATTTAACTAAGTACGGTATTACCGGCGCAACAGAGATCATTTACAATCCTTCTTATGAGGATCTGTACAAGGAAGAAATGGCTCCCGGTCTTGAGGGTTTTGATGTGGGAGTTGACACCGAGCTCGGTGCAGTTAACGTTATGACAGGTATCTATACCGGACGTTCACCTAAAGATAAGTACATCGTTATGGATGCGAAGTCAAAGGATACTGTTTGGTGGACAACCGATGAGTACAAGAACGACAACCATCCCATGAGCGAAGAAGTATGGGCAAAGGTTAAGAAGCTTGCTCAGGATCAGCTCTCAGGCAAGAGACTGTTCGTTGTTGACGCTTTCTGCGGCGCTAACAAGGATACCCGCATGGCAGTTCGTTTCATCATGGAAGTAGCTTGGCAGGCACATTTCGTAAGAAATATGTTCATCCAGCCTACCGCTGAGGAAGAAGCAAACTTCACCCCTGATTTCGTAGTATATACCGCATCTAAGGCAAAGGTTGACAACTACAAGGAACTTGGCCTCAATTCCGAGACCTGCGTAGCTTTCAACATCACCTCCAGAGAGCAGGTAATCCTGAACACCT
>JAFZNE010000063.1 GCA_017553035.1 Lachnospiraceae bacterium | reverse complement strand
GCTTCGTACTTTTGATCTTGTGTGCGGGACTGGGAGCATTCAAGAAAAAAGAGGTTAAAACAGGGATTTCGGCCGTATCGGAACTGAACGGAAAAGCCCTCGGAGGTGTAGAAGGCCGGATGCCCGGCAACAGCGCGAAGATATTCTTCGAAAGCATGCTGGGGATAAAGCTTTCGAGATATAGTGCTTACAAGAACATGGACGAAGCGCTGTATGCGCTGAGAACAGGAAAGGTAGCCGCGATCTGGGCGGCGGATGTAACAGTTGATTATCTTCAAAAATGGAACCCCGACTGTTACCCGGTTGATACTTCAGGAACGGCCAGTATCATGGAGCTTCCCGAAGGAAGATTTGATTTCGGATTGGCCGCGAAGAACGACAGCAAGGGAAAAGAGCTCGTAGAGAGCCTGAACGGCGTGATCGAGGCGATGAAAACTGACGGAACGCTTGCAGCGTTGACCGAGCAGTACATTTACAGAGATGAAAATTCTGACAGATTCACCGAAAAGGATATGCTGAACAAGAATAAAAAGAATGCATTGAGGATCGGCATAACCGGAGCGACTCAGCCTGTCGAACTGATCAATGAAAGCGGCAAACCTTACGGATTCTGCGTGGCATTTATGGATGAAGTGGGATTGCGGCTGGGTAGAAAAGTGGAATTTGTGGTGCTGGACAATGAAACGATCTTCACGAGCCTGATGTCAGGAAAGATCGACGCGGTGTTCTGTTACGGAACACCCGGCAAGATAACCACTGAGGGAGCAAGAAAGTGGATCACGACCGACGGATATCTGCAATGCGGAGGATACAAACTGCTGTCGGTGAAGGATGAGTGATAGAGCACCGGTAAAGGCGGATACACAGGAAATTGTAAGGGGAAAACAATATGAAATTTATTACAAACATCTTCAACGCGATCTCGGATAACCTGATATCGGGAGGAGCGTATTATAATATAGCCAAAGCCGTGCTGGTGACGCTGTTCATGACGATCACAGCCTGGATCGTGGCTACGGCGCTGGGAATACTGGTCAGCTACCTGATGTGCTATGAGAAGAAGGTAGTATCGTCGATCGGGCGAGGGGTCTGCTTTGTATTCAGAAGCGTTCCCGCGATCATTACGATGTGGCTGTTCTACTACTGTATCCTGGGCAAGCTGTCCTTGAGCGGCATGATCACCGGCGGAGTCGCGATCGGCTTCTGGGGAGCCGGACATCTCGCCGAGGTTCTTGCCCGTGCTGTTAAGGCTGAGCAGGAGAAGATCAGCCGGAGAACGGCAAGCAAACTCGAGAAAGTTTATTTTACAACCGTTATCCCTCAGGCTCTTGAGGATTCGTTATTCGACCTGAAAAGACTTGCCGTACACATACTCCAGTGGACTGCTGTCGCGGGTTACATCGGCGTGAATGATCTGACGGAGGTTATGTACGGGATCGGCCACAGAACCATGTATCCGTTCTTCTCGATCGCATTTTCCGCTATACTCTATATGATCGCTACATTGCTGATAGAGGGGGCATTTAAGCTCATCGGGAAAGCGCTGAAAGAGGAAGAGGAGAGCGAGGAGTAGAAAATTAAGATTTAACCTAAGTCCCTGGTTGAGGGAAATACAAGGCTCTGCCGGAAGACATCGGCAGAGCCTAAACTATTAATAATGTTGTTTTTATTATTCTGGCTATCTGGACAAATCAACTTTAATGATTTCAATTTCATCTTTATCATACATGACTTCCAAAAGTGATCCATTGTATTCTCTGTAGAAACTTGGCATGATATATGCAGTATCGTCAATAGCCACAAACGATACATCTTTGCCATAACATATATACATCGGATGCTCTTCTGAAGTCAGATAAGCCAATGAACTGATAGCCTGTATGTACTCATTTGATTCAGATGAAGCAATCGTTGATATTTTTCCGACGCTTGATGAAGACTGACGCCATAGAGAGTAAATTGTATTTATGCCATGTGATGTTATGGCGCAAGCATAAGCTGACAATTCATGCGATGAGCGTTGTTTTTCGCCGAAAACCCTGATTGGCTTGGTCTGGACAGGAATATGTGCCTGGGTGTCAAGGATCTCATCAAAAATCTTCATATCACGATATGTTGCCAGATATATTTCGGTTGTGGGCTTCGGTGCTTCTTCCCATTCCCATGGCTGAACGATTTCGGTGCATCGAATAATATCGGTTTCATTATCGAGCCAGGCGATATCCGGAAGTGTTACATTATCCTTATTCAATGCGTCAACATCAGCAATAGTATTTGGCTGACAGCTTACGGTAAAGATAAGGATCAGAATAACTATAAATCTGAGGATATTTTGCTTCTTCATCGCTATCCCCTCCTTTCAGGCTGAGGCTGTGTGTCGATAAGAACTTTGTATTTTGTATAATAACATACTTTTTAAAAAAAACCACTGTTTTACGAAGTTGCTGTTGCCGGGAGATAATGTTTTTGTTGTAAAACCCCATAAATACGGTTATAATAAGGGCTAAGACAGGTTGTGCTCAGTTCATGCAGGAGGAATGTTACCGTGCATAGTTGTTCGGAAAGAAAAAGACAGATAGGATCGTTGCTCCGCAGATTTCCCAAAATAAGGCCGGAGCTGGACGAAGAGTATCGGAAAATATATGTTAAGCACTATATGGAGAACCGGAGCGGGGGAACGAAGGTGTCCCGGGTAACGGCGATCCTGGAGTCCTGGGGGCACAGGAAAGTGGCAGGAACAGCCAGGAACGGGTGCTCCACCCTCGAGATCGGGGCCGGGACGCTCAATCAGTTTGGATTTGAGAAGAAAACCGGCATTTATGATATAGTCGAACCGTTTTCGCAGTTGTATGAGAATTCGGAATATCTCGGAAATGTCGACAGGATATATGCGGATATCAACGAAGTCGAGGAGACGCGTAAGTATGACAGGATCACCTCGGTATATGCGTTTGAGCATATCCTGAACCTACCGGAGGTGATCGCAAGAGCTGCTCTTAAGCTGAATGAGGGCGGCATTCTGGCAGTTGCGATACCGAATGAAGGCCGGTTCCTGTGGAAGGCAGCATATACATGCTCGAGCGGGCTGGAATTCAGGAGAAGATACGGGCTTGATTACGAAGTGATAATGCGCCACGAGCATGTGAATACCGCAGATGAGATCGAAACGCTGCTGGCGTTTTTCTTCCGGAAAATGAAAAGATGCATGTTCGGGATCGGAAAGGATATGAGCCTGTACCGGTATTATGAGTGCAGTGAGCCGAGAACGGAGAGATGTAGGAAGTATTTGGAGTAAGAAATGTTATCGATATTGTATTTGGTTTTGTGTACTGTCTTCGGGTGGATACTGCTTGAGAGTGTCATCCCGGGGCTGAAGGATATGGGGCGTGAAACGTACGACCACAAGGAACTGGGGATCGCGGCGCCTGTGATCATGCTGCCGGCGTCATGGCTTACCGGAACGATCTTTCATACATGGCTGGTCTATATCGCCGCATTTATCGTAATGAAGATCAGGCCGGAGACGCGTACTCCGCTCACACCGGCCAATATAGCGGCTGAGATCGTCACAGTCACGATCGGCTGCCTCTTGTATGTGTTTGTTATAAGAAAAAGGGAGCGGAAGCCCTTATATCTCAATCTTGATTGGCATGTACTGCTGATCCTCCCGCTGACGATTTTTCTGATCCTGCATTTTTACAGAACGTTCCACTGCACCGACGGATCGTTGAGAGTGGGGCTTTCGGTATTCAGCGATTTTGCGACGCATGTCGGAATGATGCGTTCCTTTTCGTTCGGAAATAATATTCCGGCCCAATACTCGCATTTTGCGGGAGTGGATATCCGCTATCATTTTATGTTCCAGTTCTTCAGCGGCAATCTCGAGTATCTGGGACTGCGGATAGATCATGCTTTCAATATCGCTTCGATCCTGAGCATGCTGAGTGCCTGCGCATTGCTGTATGCATATGCGGTCAAGCTGATCGGGAAACGGATCGGGGGCATGCTGACAGTCATTTTCATGCTGTTTCATTCCTCGCCGAGCTTGTTTAAGCACCTGGCGGAGATCGAGATCAATTCGGAAAATCTGAAACAGCTATGGGATCGAACCGAATTCTTCGCGTATACTCAAAGAGAAGACTGGGGATTGTGGAATTTCAAGGTATACATGAATCAGCGGCACCTTGCGTTTGCACTGGCGATCACATTCCTTGCATTGATCATTTTCACACCGCTCGTTGTCAAAATGAAGGAAAAACTGAGCGAGTACGAGAGCAGGGGTGAAAAGCTGAGAGCCTTCTTTGTTTCACCTGACGGATGGTTCCCCGAGAATGTGCCAATGGCGGTGGGACTGGGATTGCTGCTGGGCGCGATGGCTTTCTGGAACGGGGCAATGCTGATCGGCTGCCTTTCCATACTGTTCGTAATGGCAATCTTTTCCGAACGCCGTCTGGAATACCTTATCACGGCCCTGATCGCGGTATTGCTTTCATTTTTACAGACTTCGATATTTATAGACGGAAAGGCAATGGATCTGGAGGTCAGGTTCGGCTTCCTGGCCGACAACGGCAATATATTCAGTGTGGCCAAGTATCTGATCGATCTTGCATGGCCGCTTCCACTGCTTATCATTGTCTGTCTGTTTGTTCAGAAGGGCTATTCGAAACTGCGGATAATCGCATTTTCAGCCCCTATGATCATTGCATTTACATTATCGATGGTACCGGAACTGGCGGTCAATCATAAATATGTGATGCTGTCATTCATACTGTTCGGGATCCCGGTATCTGAACTGCTGTGTGAGATATGGAACCGGAGGATCGCCGGAAAGATCGCTGCTGTTATAATGTGCCTGCTTCTGGTATGTACGGGATTGTATGAGTGCAGGATCCTGTGGAATCTTGATGAAAATGCTTTTGAATACAGGGATGACGATCCCTTGATCGAATGGATACATGAAAATACTGACTCTCATGATATCTGGCTGACTCCGATGTATCACATTGCTAGGCCTGTTGTAGCCGGAGCGCTGCTGTATTACGGATGGCCCTATTATTCCTGGGGCGCGGGTTATGATACGCTCGAACGTGAGGATATCGTCAGAAATATGTATGCTGCCGAAAATGTTGATACTCTGAAGTCACTGACGGCAAGAGAAGGGATCAGTTACATTATCGTCGACAATGACGCCAGGTCGCAGTATCTGGTCGAGGAAGATACGATAGCTGCGGCTTTTCCGGTGGTTTATACCGAGGGGGAGGGCGATTGGAAGCTGACGGTGTATAAGGCAAAGTGAGTAATTATAACAAAGAACAATAATTATTTAACGAAATAAAGAAAAGAGGTAAATGCTATGGACAAGGAGAAGATTTTTGCTGCTGTTGACCACACTTTGCTTGCGCAGACGGCGACGTGGGAGGAGATCAAGGTGATCTGCGACGATGCGATCAAGTACAAGACCGCATCGGTATGCATTCCGCCTTCGTACGTAAAACAGGCGAAGGAGTATGTCGGTGACAAAATGGCGGTTTGTACCGTGATCGGTTTCCCGAACGGTTATAATACGACCGCCGTTAAGGAATTCGAGACCAAAGATGCTCTTGCGAACGGCGCGGATGAGATCGACATGGTCATCAATCTCGGATGGGTCAAGGACAAGAAATTTGATGATATCGAGGCTGAGATCAGAACCCTTAAAGCCGCTTGCGGAAATAAGGTGCTGAAAGTAATCATCGAGACCTGTCTTCTGAATGACGATGAGAAGGTTGAAATGTGCAAGCGTGTCGGTGCGGCCGGTGCGGATTTCATCAAGACTTCGACAGGATTCTCGAAGGCAGGGGCTACGTTTGAGGATGTTGACCTGTTCGCGAAGAATGTTGATAAGAAGGTCAGGATCAAGGCGGCCGGCGGAATTTCATCATTTGACGATGCCGAGAAATTTATGGAACTCGGAGCTTCAAGGCTCGGAACTTCGAGACTGGTGAGGATCGCGAAGGCAGAGACAAATGTGAGCGGGTATTGAAAAGAAGGTGAGCTTATGGATAATAATGATATTCATGAAACCAAACTGCCCGCCAAAACAGCGGGAACACAGATAACAAAGAACGGGACCGGAGTAGCGAAAACAGGTACCGAATTGCCGGACAAGTACAAAATAAGCGACTTAAAATGCCGCGAACTGATCATGAAAGCTACGGAAATGCTGAAGTATTCATATACGCCGTATTCGCATTTTAAGGTAGGCGCGGCGCTGCTCACAAAGGGCGGCAAAATATACGGTGGCTGCAATGTTGAAAACGCTTCTTACGGAGCTTCAAACTGCGCTGAAAGGACCGCGTTTTTTAAAGCGGTCAGCGAAGGTGAGCTGGAATTTGCCGCGATCGCCATAGTAGGCGGACCCGAAGGCAATATCCTGGATTTCTGCCCGCCTTGCGGAATATGCCGACAAGTAATGAGGGAATTCTGCGATCCGGAGAATTTCTATATCATCCTTGCGCGGAGTGAAGCGGATTATTGGGTTTATACGCTTGAAGAGCTCCTGCCCATGAGTTTCGGACCGGAAAACCTGTGATAAGCAAGGATTTATTATCGGGTATAAAATGGGTGGTAATATACGCCGGTTTCGGATATAATATCAGATACAATCAATACTATTTCGGAGGAGAAGGTTTATGGCAAAGAACTTGAAGAAACTCACACTTCTGCATTCAAATGACATGCACGGGGATTTCCTTGCGGAGAATGTTGATGAGAGCCTTGTCGGAGGCGTTTCGATGCTTTCGGGGTATATCAACAAGGTAAGGCAGGAAGAGGAGAATGTTATTTACGCGATCGCGGGCGACATGTTCAGAGGATCGATCATTGATTCCGAGTATCAGGGCATTTCGACCATCGAGATCATGAATATGCTCGGACCGGATATTGTAACATTGGGTAATCATGAGGTTGACTACGGTGTTGCACATCTGCTGTTCCTTGAAAAATGCGCGAATTTCCCGATCATCAATGCGAACCTGCATATCCAGACCAATCATTCGCGTCTGTTCCAGCCCTGCAAGATCATTGAAATGGATGGCATGAAGATCCTGTTCATCGGCATCCTTACCGAGAATGTTATCGCGCAGTGCAAGACCGACGGTCTGATCGGAACTTTCGTAAATATCGAAGATGCCGCGGAAGAAGTGGGCAAGATCTGCAATACCTACAATGCGATAGACATCGACTTCACCGTATTGCTCACACATATCGGATTTGAGGAAGACAAGAAACTGGCCGAACTGCTTGACCCGGCATGGGGCGTGGATGTTATCATAGGAGGACATTCACATACATTTATTACGGAACCTGCTGTTGTTAACGGTATCCCGATCGTACAGGCGGGAACCGGAACGGATCAGATCGGACGTTTCGATATCCTGATCGATACCGACAACAATTGTATCGATTCGTACGTATGGAGACCGATCCCCATTACTTCGGAAAATTGTCCGCGTGACGAAGCTATCGAAGCGGTTATCGGCACATACAAATCACGTACGGACGCGAAATACGGCCGTATCATCACCAAGTTCGTAAGACAGCTGACACATCCGACCAGGATCAGGGAGACCGAGCTCGGAGACCTCTTCAGCGATATTTTGAAGGATTCGCTCGGTGTTGATGTATTCCTTCTCGGCTCGGGCAGCATACGTAACGAGCAGCTCGGACCGGTTGTTACCAAGGGAGACTTAAACGAATGCTTCCCTTATGATGATGCGGTTCATATGATCTATGTGACCGGAGCCCAGCTGAAGCATATGATCAAGCATATGCTCAGGGACGGAGTGTGGGCAGGAGAACATTGTGAATTCTACCAGCTTTCGCACGGACTGGTCATCGAGTATGATCAGGCAACACATTCCTTCCTTAAGTTTGAACTGGAAGGTGAGCCTGTAAATGACGAGAAGGTATATACGGTCGGCCTGCAGCATTTCCATTTCCTGAACCTGAAGGATTCCTTTGATATTTCGATCGAGGATGTTGAGAAGAATCACAAGCAGCGCATGGTGGCAACATCGTGTACCCAGGTCATCGAGGAGGCTCTGCTTGCCGAACAGCATCAGAATGCAAAGGGCGAAGGCAGGCTGATACTGCATCTGACCTGATAAAAGGTGCTTGTAAAAATGTTAAGACCGAAAACTTTTTGTAGTGACTTGAAATAAAAAAATAAAATGATATAATTAGATGTGCGGTGTGGAAACCCGCACATCTATTATATGGCCGCAAGGCCTAGTAAGAATTGCAGGTATCTGCATAAAACCAGGAGGAAGAATTATGAAAAAAGTTTTATCAATCGTACTTGCTCTTTGTCTTGTACTTTCACTCTGCGCATGCTCAAGCAGCAGCAACAGCGGCAGCAGTAACAGCGGCAGCAGCAACAGCGGCAGTGAGAGCTCAAACAAGGATGCATACAAGGTAGCAATGATCACCGATTACGGCGATATCACAGACCAGAGCTTCAACCAGACTACATATGAAGCTTGCAAGGCATTCTGCGACAAGAACGGCGTTACATTTACCTATAAGAAGCCTGCCGGCGATTCTACCGGTGAGCGTGTAAAGGCAGTTGAGAGCGCAATCGATGAAGGTTACAATGTAATCGTTATGCCCGGTTATGCATTCGGCGGCACGATCGTAGAAGTAAGCGAGAAGTACAAGGATGTTAAGTTTGTTGCACTTGACGTTGCAGCAGGCGATATCCTCGAAGCAGGCGTTCCCAAGAAGGGCGGAGAGTATGATTACAATCCCGGCAACTGGAACGTAAAGGATTACTACTATTCGGATAACGTATACTGTGCAGTATACCAGGAAGAGCTTTGCGGCTACATGGCAGGTTATGCAGCAGTTAAGCTTGGCTATAAGAAGCTTGGATTCCTTGGCGGTATGGCAGTTCCCGCAGTTATGAGATACGGATACGGCTACGTTCAGGGTGTTGATGCAGCAGCTAAGGATCTTGGAATCACAGTTGATATGAAGTATGCTTACGGCAACCAGTTCTATGGCGATGCTGATATCACAGCAGTTATGGATACATGGTATGGCGCAGGAACCGAGATCGTATTTGCATGCGGCGGCGGTATTTTCACATCTGCAGGCGAAGCAGCAGCTAAGACCGGCGGCAAGGTTATCGGTGTTGACGTTGACCAGAAGGGTACCATCGATGGAATGTTCGGTTCGGGCATGACCGTTACTTCAGCTATGAAGGGTCTGTATCCTACAACCTTCAACGCACTTGATGACATCATCAACAACAATAAGTGGGATAGTTACAAGGGCCAGATCAAGACCCTCGGACTCATCAGCGGCGATGATCCCGAAGCTAACTACGTTCAGATCCCTATGGGCTCAACACAGTGGGGTTCATTCACTCAGGACGACTACAAGGCAATGGTTAAGGATATGTTCGGCGGAAGCATCAAGGTTTCCAACGACATCAGTGCAGAGCCTTCAGTAAGCAACGTTAATGTTGAGTGGTTAGGAAATATCAAGTAATTTGGCTGACAAAGCAAACAATTTACCCGGAAGCGGAATGCTTCCGGGTTTTTTGTGCGATAAGCGAGAGGGCAGTTCCGAAAGCTTGCTTTCGGGGAACTGCCCCGAGCGAACGGTCACTGAGCGAACTTTGGTTCGCGAAGTGGCCGATAGCATCGAGCAGGAGTCAGCCTGCTCGATCTGTAAGAAGTCGATCGTATAAAGTAAAAAATCTTCAAGAAGTATTGTCCGTAACGGATTATTGGTGTATAATATTACCTGTGATCGCGAGCGGAATTTAAGTTCGCCGGATCATCATTTCTACGCAGATATATGGGGTGTATATCCGCACAAAACACTTACGAAAGCGAGGGGTTTAACTTGGAAAGCTCGGAAAATTATGCAATTGAGATGCTGAACATTACCAAGAAATTCCCGGGAATCATCGCAAACGACAATATTACCTTACAGCTCAGGAAGGGCGAGATCCATGCGCTGCTCGGAGAGAACGGCGCCGGTAAGTCTACGCTCATGAGCGTTCTTTTTGGCCTTTATCAACCCGAAGAAGGCGTGATCAAAAAGGACGGCAAGATCGTTGAGATCAGGGACCCGAATGATGCCAACGCGTTGGGTATCGGAATGGTGCATCAGCATTTTAAACTGGTTGAGTGTTTTACCGTTCTTGACAACATCATTCTGGGAGTCGAGCCTGTCAAAGCAGGCATTCTTCAAAAAGCGGAAGCAAGACAGAAAGTTCTTGCACTTTCCGAAAAATATGGTCTGAATATCGATCCTGATGCGCTGATCGAGGATATTACGGTCGGTATGCAGCAGAGGACCGAGATTTTGAAGATGCTCTACAGAGATAATGAGATACTTATTTTTGATGAACCTACCGCTGTTCTGACGCCGCAGGAGATCAAGGAACTGATGCAGATCATGAGAAATCTGTCGGCTGAGGGCAAGAGCATTCTGTTTATTTCCCACAAACTTCAGGAGATCATGGACGTTGCCGACCGCTGTACCGTATTGAGAAAAGGCAAGTACATCGGCACGGTTAATACCGCAGACACCACCATGCAGGAACTTTCCGCGATGATGGTCGGACGTAATGTCAATTTCCATGTCGAAAAGAAGGAAGCACATCCCGGTGATGTCATTTTGAATGTCGAAAACATGACCGTAGCTTCCAAAATGCATAAAAAGAACGCGGTGAACAATGTTTCATTGAAGGTTCGTGCGGGTGAGATAGTATGTATCGCCGGTATCGACGGCAACGGACAGACCGAATTCGTATACGGTATCACCGGACTTGAACCGCTGGTATCGGGCAAGATCGAAATGTGCGGACAGGACATAACCAATATGTCCATCAGAAAGCGCAGCGTCTCCGGTATGAGCCATATTCCCGAAGACAGACATAAACACGGACTCGTTCTTGACTATTCGCTTGAAGACAATCTTGTGCTGCAACGGTATTTTGAACCGGAATTTACCAATCCGGCGGGCTTCCTGAGACGTGCCAATATCAGAAGCTATGCGGACAGGCTGATCGAACAGTATGACGTACGTTCGGGCCAGGGCGCAGAGACCATCGCGCGCAGCATGTCGGGCGGTAATCAGCAGAAAGCGATCATTGCCCGCGAGATAGACAAGAATCCCGAGCTCCTCGTTGCGGTACAGCCTACGAGAGGTCTTGATGTAGGTGCGATAGAGTATATCCACAAACAGCTGGTGGCACAGCGTGACGCAGGGAAAGCGGTCCTTCTCGTTTCACTCGAGCTCGATGAGGTAATGGATGTTCCCGACAGGATCCTCGTTATGTACGAAGGCGAGATCGTCGGAGAATTCGATCCTAAGGATACGACCGAAGAAGAGCTTGGTCTGTATATGGCCGGTGCAAGGAGAAAAGAGGTGAAAGCATGAAGAAAAAGAACTTCCTGAAAAGTGACGGAGTTCAATCCTTCGTTGCTTCCATCATTTGTATCATTCTCGGATTGCTGATCGGTTTTATCGTACTGCTGCTGATCAATGCCAAAGGCGCTCCCGATGCGATGCTTGGCATTATCAAGAATTTCTTCAAATGGAAAAGCGGCGCCAAGAAAATGGAGAATTTCGGTGTCACGCTCGTAAAGACGGCACCTCTCCTTATGTGTTCGCTGTCGATCCTGTTCTCGTACAAAGTCGGCCTGTTCAATATCGGCGTTGCGGGACAGTATGTTGCCGGAGCTTGTGCGGCACTGTACGGAGTATTCGGTCTGCACTGGAACTGGCTGGGATGCCTGCTTCTTGCAGCACTGGCCGGAGCGGCATTCGGTGCGATATCAGGTCTGCTCAAGGCATATTGCAACGTTAATGAAGTTATCTCGGGAATCATGCTCAACTGGATAGCTTTGTATACATCCAACATGATCCTCGCCAATTACCTGACTCCCGGACGAAAGGATACTCCCGAACTTGCGAGCAAGGCGGAGTACTCCAAGGCTATCATCCCGAGTCTTGGTTTGGGCAAGCTGTTCAATGACAATAAGTACGTAGGACTTGCGATCATTATTTCCATCATATTTGCATTCGCGGTATGGATCCTTCTTTCGAAGACCAAGTTCGGTTATGAACTGAAGGCTACGGGATATAATAAAAATGCGGCCAAGTATGCCGGTATGGCAGAAAAGAGAAATATCGTCGTTACACTTGCCATCGGCGGACTTCTTGCCGGCATCGGAGCTTCTCTGCTGTTCCTTACGGACTTCTCACAGTGGGACTGCAATCAGACGTCTGTTCCTGCGATGGGATTCAACGGTATCGCAGCAGCGTTCCTGGGCGGTCTTAATCCGATAGGTGCGATCTTCTCATCATTTTTCATCCAGCACATTACGGACGGCGGATCCAATGTCGACCTCACAATGTACTGTGCGCAGATATCCGACCTGATCTCTGCCATCATCATTTATCTGTGCGGATTTACCGGTTTGATCAAATATCTTTTCAAATCGGGTATTTTCTCAAAGAAGTCCGAAAAGGACGCTGTCAATGCCAATGCAGAGCCGGCAGCTAAGCCTGTCGAACCTGCGGATGCCAAGGTAACCGATGATACATCGGCTGACGATACACCGGCAGGTAAAGAGGCAGAAACGCCAGATAATGTGGCAGACGAAGAAGCGCAAGCTTCCGGGAAAGGAGGCGAGCAATAATGGGTATGGTCATAATTCTTATTCAATATACACTGTTATTTGCGGCGGTTCTTTCACTGGTAGCTTTGGGCGGATGTTTCTCCGAACATTCCGGTGTTATTAACCTGGGACTTGAAGGCATCATGGTCATGGGTGCTCTCGGTGGTGCCCTGACCTTTAAATTCCTTGGAGGAGATGCCTCGCCGTTTGTTACGATCCTTGCCGTATTGTTTGTTGCAATAGCGGTCGGAGTTGCTTATTCAACATTGCTCGGTATCGCAGCGATCAAGCTTAAGGCCGATCAGACGCTGATCGGTACGGCTATGAACATGCTCGGTACGGCAGCGGCAACAGTTATCGCCAAATCGATCAACCTTGCGGAAGATTCGACAAAACCTTCTTCCGAGATTGCTTATCCGGGAAGAAAATCTTTCCTTTTCGTTGACGGATACGAATTCAACTGGTTCATGATTGTTGCGGTAGTTGCACTTGTAGCGGCGTATATCGTACTGTACAAGACCCGCTTCGGTCTCAGGCTTATGGCGTGCGGCGAGCATCCACAGGCGGCCGATTCGGTCGGAATCAACGTTTACAAGATGCGCTGGGCCGGCGTGCTCATTTCCGGCGGACTCGGCGGTATCGGCGGTATCTGCTACATTACCGCAGGTGTAAGTTCCTGGAAATTCGAAGTAGGCGTTGCCGGTTTCGGTTTCCTCGCTCTTGCCGTTATGATCTTCGGTCAGTGGAAACCTACCAGGATCGCACTTGCTGCTTTATTATTCGGTTTCTTCAGGGCGTTGTCGAATGTCAACAGTGGATTTGAATTCCTGAAGAACCTCAATATTCCCGGCGGAATCTACAATATGCTTCCGTATGTGATCTCCCTGATAGTTCTTGCATTTACATCAAGACAGTCGAGGGCACCGAAGGCAGAAGGTATACCGTATGACAAGGGAATGAGATAAAACGAATGTCAGCGTCATTGACGCTACAGATAAACAGTGGTTTCATGTGTGTCAGATAAATATGAACACCGCAAAATAATCAAAAGGAGGTATGGAGAGCAAATGGGTAAATTTGTGATCAAAGAAGCCAAGGGCGGCGTAAAATTCGATCTGAAAGCCGGTAACGGTGAAGTTATCGCTACTTCTGAAGTTTATACGACCGTGGCTGCCTGCAAGAAGGGTATCGAGAGCGTTCGCAAGAATTCAGCCGTTGCAGAGATCGAAGATCAGACTGCTGAAGGAGCTGCTGCCCTGAAGAACCCGAAGTTCGAAATGTATACCGACAAGGCCGGCGAGTTCCGTTTCAGACTTAAAGCTACAAACGGACAGATCATCGCTACCGGTGAGGGATACAAGGAGAAGAAGAGCTGCTTAAACGGTATCAAGTCCGTTAAGAAGAATGCAGCTGATGCGCCTGTTGAAGAGGCAAAGAAGTAATTATTTAAGTAATTATTTTCAAAAAAGGGAGAATATTGATCATGAAGAAATTATTGGCAAAATTGCTTGCGATAGTATTGGTTATCGCATTGGCAGTACCCGGCGTTGGTGCGTCGGCAAAGAGTATCAAAGTTGGAAAAGCTGATTACACAGGCAAGACGATCATCCTTCATTCTAATGATGTTCATGGTGCGCTTGACGGCTACACCTACATTGCAGGTATGAAATCCTATTATGAGTCACTCGGAGCAGAAGTAATTCTTGTTGACTGCGGTGATTTCAGCCAGGGAACTACATATGTTTCGATCAGCAAAGGCAAGAATGCTGTTACCGTAATGAATAAAGCAGGATATGATATCGCTACTCTCGGTAACCATGAGTTTGACTATGGCTGGGCACAGCTTAAGAAGAACCTTAAGAAAGCTAAATTTAAGGTTGTCTGCGCTGACGTTTTTGATGCAAACGGCAAGACTATCTATGATGCAAATACCGTTTGGACAACCAAGTCAGGCGTGAAGATCGGTTTCTTCGGTCTTGAAACACCCGAAACACAGACTAAGGTTAACCCCGGCCTGATCCAGGGACTTAAGTTTGTTCAGGGCGAAGAAATGTACAAGGTTGCACAGGCTCAGGTTGATGAGCTGAAAGAGAAGTCGGATATTATTATCTGCCTCGCACATCTTGGTGTTGACGATGAGTCTAAGGCAGCCGGCAACAGATCTATTGATATGGTTGCGAATACAACCGGTATCGACCTTGTCCTTGACGGACATTCTCATACCGTTATGACAGCAGGCGACGGCGGTGAGTCTATCCAGTCAACAGGAACCAAGTTCGCTTATGTCGGCAGAGTTATAATTGATGACGCAACCAAGGCGATCGAATCTCATGACCTGATCCCGGTTACCGAATTTACACCTGTCAGCAAGGCCGTAACCAAGACCGCCAATAAGGTTATCAAGAAGATCGACACTACTTACGGTGCTACTTTTGCAAAGTCGGAAGTTGAACTTAACGGCGATAAGGCACCCGGCAACAGAACCGAGGAGACCAACAACGGCGACCTTATTACAGACGCTATTCTCTGGTCAGTAAGCAAGGTTGATAACGGTATCACTGTTGACAAGGATCATATCGTTGCCATTACAAACGGCGGCGGCATCCGTGCAAAAATTGCAGCCGGTGATATTTCAATGAAAGATATTAACACCGTTCTTCCTTTCGGCAACACTGTTGCAGTTGTTTATGTAAAGGGTTCAGAGCTTCTTGAGGCTCTTGAGGCATCAACATATTGTACACCCGAAGCTATCGGAGGCTTCCCTCAGATCGCAGGCATGAAGATCACTCTTGACACTACGAAGGAATTTGCACAGGGCGATCAGTATCCCGAATCTACATATTATGCACCCAAGAAGATCCAGCGTGTAACTATCGATGAGATCAACGGCAAGAAATTCAAGGCAGATGATGTTTATGCAGTTGTTACCAATAACTTCTGTGCAGCCGGTGGAGATACCTACTATGTATTTAAGAATGCATCTTCACAGTTTGATACCGGTATCGTGATGGATGAAGCAGTAGTTGAGTATATCCAGACCGTTCTCGGCGGCGTTATCGGAAGTAAGTATGCTGCTCCTCAGGTCAGGATCACGATCAAATAATCAATTGATCATAAATAGTGTTTTGTTTACCTAAGAACATTTTATAATAACAATAAACGCAGAACTGTGATACCGC
>JAFZNE010000062.1 GCA_017553035.1 Lachnospiraceae bacterium | reverse complement strand
TAAGAGCGGGAGCGAGTTTGCGGACAGTTTATATGGACGAAAGTTATGGCGTCACTAAGTCAAAAACCTAATACCGACCAAAACCGAGCCCAAAAACAGCAATCTTAGGAAAGACTGACCGCAAGAAAGGGAGTTGCATAAGCAACTCCCTTTCTTGCGGTTAGTCTTCATCATTAAGTACATACTGCGACTCTATAAAATCAGCCGTTTCATCGAGCCAGTTGCCTTCAAGCTCCTCGATAGCGCCTTTATCGACCTTCTCGGCGATAATGGGAGTCATCGGAACATGCGCAAGGACTGTCAGATCGAATTTTCTGGCGATTTCTTCTACATGACTGTCACCAAAGATCTTTATCTTCTCTTTGCAGGTCGGACATTCAACATAGCTGTAATTCTCAACCAGTCCGATGATCGGCACATTCATCTCGTTGGCCATGTTAACAGCCTTTGATACGATCGTTGAAACGAGGGTCTGAGGGCTTGTTACTACAACGACGCCGTCAACCGGTATCGACTGGAATACGGTCAGCGGAACATCTCCGGTTCCGGGAGGCATATCTACAAACAGGAAATCTATATCGTCCCATACAACATCGGTCCAGAACTGCTTTACAACGCCTGCAATAACCGGTCCGCGCCATATTACGGGTGAATCCTCTGTTTTGAGCATCATGTTGATCGAGATCAGATTGATACCGTTTGCGGTCTTCGTAGGAATGATCCCGAATTCATTGCCCATGGCCTTTTCGTGTATATTAAATGCCGCGGGGATCGAAGGTCCGGTAATATCTGCATCGAGAATACCGACCTTGTAACCTTTTTTATTCATTAGCGTTGCCAGATAAGATGTTACAAAACTCTTTCCTACACCGCCTTTTCCGCTGATAACGCCGATAACCTTTCTTACCTTGCTGTTCTCGTTCAATTTCGCCCTGAAATCCTCGGGGTTAAACTGCTGGCCTTCTCTAGATGAGCAATTTGCCTCACAGGTTGAACAATCATGTGTACATTCTTCTGCCATTTCTGATATTCCTCCTCATATCTTTTCATGATCAATTCCGTGAAATATATGATCAATCTGCTAAAAACTTAAAATTCTTCTTTTAGATAACAAGTTTTCATCATAAATGTACTTCAGAATTGATCATAAATAATACCATTTATTTTAAAAAATGATACCGGTATAATACCATCTTTACTTTCCGAACAGACGGCACTTATACATAGTATCATAATGAATTGGAAAAAGCCATAACAAATTTTATTTCATGTTTTTCTTACAAATTCAAATCTGCATCTCCGACAGACAATCTTGATCCGCCCCATTGCTCTGGGAACACGGAGCTTCTGCCTGCATTCGGGACACTTGAATACTTTGTATTTCTTATCATACCGCTTACCGGTATATGAATTACAGCACGATCTGAAGGTTTTCTGTTTTTCTTCCCGCTTTCCAAACAGAAAATTTTTGAGTCTTTTAAACATATCTGATCCATCCCCGTAAATATAAGCAGCCACCGACTATGAACCATATTTTCGAAATATAATACTTTGAGCTTGTAACGACCAACCGGTCATTTCAATTATTGAGTAATTTCAAAATATATTTCATTCAAAAAATATCTATTAAAAACAAATATATCACGTGAATTACTGTTTTATCACTATATAACCAGCATCATCCCGATATTACGTAAAAATCCTGATTTGTAAAAGCGGTTCTTTATGATCAGCCTGCGCTGTTCAAACCAGCCGGTCGCACCTATTGCGATGAACTCGCGCACCATACGTTTATTGTTGTCGGACAATTCAGCTGCGTATTGTTTATGAAATGCCGATGCCTGGGCGATCGTTTTGACTATTCTTCTGCGCATGTCCTGCACGCTTCCGGCTCTTGACGAAACATATTCTGAAAATCCGGCCTGTCCGACCTGATTGTTGCCGTGCTGCCTGTACATTACCGTCGGCTTGTCAACATATATCAGCTTGCCGAATGCCGCAGCTGTAAGAGCCACCCACCAGTCATGATAGCGGATCCTGCGGTCGAAGCCTCTGATCTTCGATGCAAGTGCATGATTCATAAATGAAGTGCAGCCGATGCATTTGTTCTCCATCAGTACAGCGGCCAGGTCGAGCCTTTGTGTATTAAGACGGCTTTCTTTAAAGAAATTATTATAGAGCTTGCTTATGTTCTCATCTGTCAGGACAGCATCCGTAAACAGCATCAGCGGAACATCGCTTCCGAGCCTGTCTTCGGCTGCCTTCATATTTTCAAGACAGACCTCAAGCCTGTCATTGAACCATACATCATCCTGATCGCAGAAAACATAATAATCCGCCGGAAAATGATCGACAGTATATTCAAGACCCTCAATGAAATTCCTGCAAAATCCTTTATTGAAGGCATTTTTGACAAGAGTGACCCTGTTATCCTTCTTTTCAAATTCACGGACAATATCAACCGTATCATCAGTTGACACATCATCAAATACGAACAGCTTTAGATCCCTGTAACCCGAATCAAGGATGGATTCGATCTGTTCCGCGATATACCTGCTTCCGTTGTAAGACGAAAGAATTATATTGACCATACTTATCCCCAGTTTTTTTATAAATCAACCTGATTTATCCTCTTCATCTTCAATAGATGATTGAGTTTGTAAATACACATTAAATTACAAACTCTCATTATGTTAATAATGATTCATAATTTCAATATTTGATACCGGACTAATCTTTAAAAATGTTTCCCCGCAAAATATCCGAGATATTTCGCGGCACAGTTCGATATCAGTTTAATTACGCCTTTTATATCTCCGGTTCCGACAAGATGCTTCAAAGCACCGGTAAAGAACTTCATTCCTTCATGTTCGCTCGATACGTGCGAGAAAACTTCCGGGTTTTCTTTTTGAGAATGTGCGAGCTGCCGGCTCCTTAGAAACTTCTGTTTCAGCGATTCATTATGTGAATGGTACACCATCGCCTTGGCGGCATATTCTACCGTAAATCCGTTCTTCAGCGCATTATATGCGTAAATACTGTCTTCATTAAAATTAAGACTTGTGTCGAATCCTCCGAGTCTGTCAAATAATTCATGTTTATACATGCAGCAGACATCTGAGCAGAAAAATGCCTTGATCCCGATCTTATCAATATCCGAGGCACATTTTGACCTGCTTGTCGAAGGATAATTGAACTGTCTGTACAATCTCTCGACACTATCCGCATTCGGATAAGCCTTTTGCCTTGCATATGCTACAGCAGCGTCATCACTGTCAAGCGCGCAGTCCAGTTCAAGAGTAAGTTTCTTATTGACCGGAACCGCATCCTGGGTCATAAGCAGAACTCTGTCATACTCAGAAGCATCCATTGCCGCCTGTCTTGTCCTGCCGTGCCCGAATTCGGATTTCCTGACATATTCAACTCTGACTTTACGGATCCCTTTGCAGGCATCCCGGACTTTCGTCTCAAATTCACTCTCTCCGAACGACTTCCTGACTTTATTCTTTCCGATTGATCCTGCGTTCGTATCCTCTGCACCTTTACTATTATGTTCTGAAGCACTAAATATACAAGTCTCCGTAAAAACCGGATCATCATCCTCAACCGTCAGATACACACTGACCAGATCCGGCAACAGAACCTGACGTGCCATCCTCTCAAGCGAACAAAACAGCTTCTTATCGGGCTTATACGCTAAATAAACAACTTCCAGACCTTCTATATACATTTTTTATCCTTATGATCTTATTCTTTTCAAGTAAACTTCTTATGAGCTTTCTTCAGTTTTTGCCTTTCATTCTTGTATATCAGTATATCATATTTTTCCATCCAAATTTGTAAAAATACTCTAAACAATGATTAATACAAATATGAAAATATCAAATGCAAACCGAGCGGGGTTACAACGAACTTATCGTTCGGTAATCCCGCCCGGAACACGTACATACAAAGCTGTATGCTATATTTTGATGAAATTAAGACCGAAACCGGCTTGAAAACACATTGTAAAACAGTCACAAGCAGGATCAGAAGTCCTCTTCCGAGTATTCTTCTTCAACAAAATCACCATCTTCGTCCCCGCCGTTAAAATCATTGTTGATCTGTGCAATGATCTCGTTGCGGTTGCCCTTGATGACGTCAAGCTTCTCGGCGATGCTGTTGACAAGGCTTTCCGATCTCTTCTTGGTCTCGGCATACGAAGATGCAAGGAGTTCCTCGATCTCTGAAAGAATATCATTGGAATAGTTCAAAACTCCGGATCTGATCTGGATCGAATACTCATCGGCATCATTCCTGATCTTGGTGCTTTCGGCCGTAGCATTCTGGATCAGTTCATTAGCCTGTTTGTAAGCCTGTTGCATGATCTCGGTCTGGTTAACAAGTTCCTGCGCGCGCTCACGAGCCTCATCCTCGATCGCTGCGGCATTCTCCTCGGCCTGCTTGATGATACTGTCCCTGTTGGCGATTATCTTCTGATAACGCCTGATCTCATCGGGTGTTCTGCGCTTCAGCTCGTCCACAAGGTCAAGCAGCTCGTCTTTCTTTACAACGATCTTATCCTGTGAGAAAGCGGTAGGTTTGCAGTTTTCAACATAGTCGTAAATGCTCTCGATAATCTCCTCAATTCTGGTTGATGCCATATAAGTTCCCCCCTCATATTATTTCATAGCCTTGATCTGCCTGCATTTTTCGAAAATATCATCAATTATCTCCGGACAGACAAAAGATGTGATATCGCCCCCGTAGCTGGCGACTTCTTTTACGATACTCGAGCTCACATATGAATACTCAACATTGGTCGTGAAGAATACGGTATCTATATCGGGATTGAGCTTGTGGTTGATCTGGGCGATCTGCAGTTCGTATTCAAAATCCGTGATAGCTCTCAGACCACGTACGATCATCCCCGCGCCAAGCTGACGTCCGAAATCCACGGTCAGACCGTCAAAGCTCATTACCTCGACATTCGGGATATCCTTTGTACATTTGCGGATAAGCTCAATTCTCTCTTCTACCGAAAACCAGGGCTTCTTGGCCTGATTCGGCAGCACTCCGATCACCAGTCTGTCGACCAGTTTGGATGACCTTATGATAATATCGAGATGTCCTCTCGTTACGGGATCAAATGTTCCCGGATATAGACCAGTTTTCATCATTTACCTCCGAAGATCCTTTCAGGCTTTCGAACTTATGCCTTTCTTAAAAATACATGTTTGTTCGAACCGTAGATCTTCTCTCTGTATATTTCCAAACCGCATTTCGAAACATAATCGAACTCTGTCGAAACGCCCGATTCCACAATAACGATCCCGTCATCTTTTAGTATATCACAAAACGAAGCCTGTTCAAGCACAGTTTTTTCATATTCCTTATCGTACGGCGGATCAAGGAATATGATATCAAAGACCAGTCCCCTGCTTTTAAGCGTATCTGCCGAAAAACGTGCGTCGCATCTCAGTACTTCTGCTTTTGTATCAAGCTTTGTAAACCTGAGATTATCGTTCGTATATTGAATCGATACCTTGCTGTCATCGATAAATACAGCTTTTTCAGCTCCCCTGCTGAGTGCTTCGATCCCTATCGCTCCGCTTCCGCAGAACATATCGAGGAATGTCGAACCATATACATTGGGACTCAGGATATTGAATAAAGTTTCCTTGATCCTGTCCGTTGTCGGTCTGACACTCATCCCCGCAGGTGTCTTCAGTTTAAGGCTGCGTGCGCTCCCGGCGATAACTCTCAAATCAGATTCCCTCCGCGTCGATCAGCTTCTCAAACTCTTCAATATCTACGGGAGGACAGAACAGATTACCCTGAATATACGGGCAGTCGTTCTTGATGAGGAATTTCCTCTGTTCCTCAGTTTCAACACCCTCGCAGAATACCTGAAGATTGAGTTTATTGGCCATTTCCACTATACACGAGATAACGATCTTGTCCTTATACTCGAGCTTGTTCTTCATAAACTTGCGGTCAAGCATAATACCGTCGATATCGAATTTGGTAAGGGTATTCAGTGAAGAATATCCCGAACCGAAACCGTCGATAAATACTCTGAATCCGCGCTTTTTAAGTCCCTCGATAACATCCTTTACACCGATAAAATCGGAAATGTAAATTCTCTCGCTTACCTCAAACTCGATATAGTCCGGATCAACTTCATATTTGTCCATCAGATTATCGATAAAATCAAGCAATTCAAGGGAATAGAAATGCATTATCGAAACATTCAGGCTTATCGGTACTATGCTCTTGTTCTTCTTCAGACGGTCGGCAACATACGCGAAGACCTTGTCGTAAATGAAATAATCAAGGTTGATAATACACCCGTTTTCCTCAAATATCGAAAGGAATTCAAGCGGTTCGACTATTTCATTGTTCTTGCGCCAGCGCACCAGAGCTTCCGCGCTTATGACATTCTTAGTATCCGTCGTGCAGATAGGCTGAAGCTGAAAATAGAACTCCTTGTCGGACAATCCCTTTTTCATCGACGAAACAAAATCCGCCTGCCTGTCCATGATAACGGACATTTCACTAGTATAAACCTTGCATCTGCAGCAATTGACTATATTTTCATGCTTGGCGAATTTTCTTGCAAGATTGGCGTTGAACAAAGCCTTCTCAATATCCGTATCGCCGTGTTTCATGCTGTAAATACCGCAGTTAACGATGATATTGCAGTCGAAGAAACGCTTTCTGATATTTTCTATCAGCTCATTCGCGGCATACTCAACCTTTCTCCTGATATGGTCGAGTTCCATGTTTTCATCGATCTTTATTACAGTATAAAAGTTGTCCGAATAAGGTCTGCAGCACGCTATGATATTGTCGGAAACGCTGTATATATACTGCGCGATCTCATACAGGATATTGTTGCCCGAAACATATCCGTACTTCTCATTTATGAATTTGAAATTCGAAAAATCAATGCTGATAAAATCCAGTCTTGATCCGTCAAATCCCGAATTTACGATATTTTGAAGGTTGTCGTAAACATATTCGTATTTCAGCAGATGAGTCAGCGAATCAAATTCCGACAATTCGCGGGTCTCACTGTTGACCTGCTCAAGCTCCCTTACCGGGAACAGGTACATCATGATCATCATCGAGACCGACTTGAGCGTCTTGATCTCGTCGGCAATGAACATCCTGCGGTCATCATTCTTATCAACAAAGTCGATATATCCGCAGAAATTGCCTTCTTTTATGAGCGGAACACGAAGAAGCGATTTAATGCCGTTTGTCATCAGTCCTTTCGGCATGTCCGGACTGCTTTCAAAGAAAACAAATACCTTGAACTTGGCATTTTCATTTTCGTACAGCAGCTTGATATCCAGAAATTCACGGTCTTCAAATCTCTTCTCAAGATTCAGGAGACTTGTACTTCCGTCTTCATTCCACTCATAAGTACACTTGATCGCCCTGCTTGAAGAACTGATGACTTCCTTTATGGAAATATGCTGAAATGAAAATTCAGCGCCAATCCTTTCAAACAGGCCTTTGATGATGGTATCGACATTCTCGTTGTCTTCAACCTTCTTGAACACATAATCAATCAGTGTGTGATCATCTGCCATTGATCGTAAACCCCATTAATAAATTATTTATCACGAACGAAGTGATATTCCCTTTGCAGCGAAAGCATCCAGGACTTCCTTGACATAACCGTTTACTTCCTCGGTCTGAAGCGTACGCTCCTGCGAGCAGTAATCCAGCCTTATCGTCAAGCTTACCTTGCCCTCGGGAAGTGAAGGATCTTCAAACACATCTACGTAATTGCAGCTCTGAAGCATCTTATTGCCCAGACTGTCAACAATGCTCTTGATATAGCCGAACGAATCATTCTTGTCGGTAAGCAGTGACAGGTCAATATAAATGCCCGGATATTTGGAGATCTCTTCGTATTCGATATCGCTCGGAACGGTCTTGGCAAATGCATCCAGATCGATCTCGCATATTGCAGCGGTAAGCCTCTTATCGATCTTTGTGGAGATCTTGGGATGCAGAACACTGATATAACCGATCGTGATGCCGTCAAGGCTTATTGCCGCACTGTTCTTCGGATGGATGAAATCATAAGCGGGCAATCCTTCGCTGCCAAATTCGAATTCCTTGTTTCTTGTAACTTTTGCGATATGATCAACAGCCTTCTTGAGTTCTGTTATAACGCTGTACTCATCGGACTCACGGCTTGCTATGATCATTGCGAAATTCTTATGTTCGTCGGCAAGATTGTCCTCTTTGATACCCTTTACGACTCTTGCATCTTCAAACATCCTGATCTCGGGATAATTCTCGATATTCTTATTTACGAAATTAACCAGAGTCGGGATCATGGTGCTTCTGATGTCTTCATTTTCACCTGTAAGTGAATTGATGATCCTCAGATAAGAATCAGCCTTGATACCGAGTTCCTTGTTAGCCTTGTTGTCGTACCAGATGTAGCTCTGAACCTCGCTGAATGAATACTTCGAAGCAAGGAGCTTTTTGATATTATACTCATCCTCACGAAGCGGATTCTGTCTGACAGGTGTCAGCATGCTCGCGCAACTCTTGTATTCGAAATTGTCATATCCGTAAATACGGGTGATCTCCTCGATTATATCGGCCTTCATCGTGATATCCTTGGTCGCGCGGAAGGTCGGAACATCGATCTTGAACGAATCGCCGTTTCTGGTCACGCCGAATTCAAGTCTTTTAAGGGTATCCTCGATCTCGTCCGAACTGATATCGATTCCCGTATATTTATCGACAAAAGCTTTGTCAAAATCAATCTCTACTTTGTCAAAATGTTTGTTGTATACATCTGTAACTCTTGAAGAGATCTTTGCATCTTTATCAACGTCATGAAGAAGCTTCAGAAATCTCGCGATCGCGGGAACCGTCATCTCCGGATCGAGCGTTTTCTCATATCTTGCGCTTGCTTCGGTACGCATACCGAGCTTGGATGCGCTCTTACGTACACATGCTCCGTCGAAATTCGCCGATTCGAGCAGCAATGTATCGGTATTATCCTCTATTTCAGACAGAAGTCCGCCCATGATACCCGCAAGAGCCACAGGCTCCTTTTCATTGCAGATCATCATCACACCGGGCTCAACGGTTCTCATCGAAGAATCCAGAGTCTGGAATTCGATCGGAGTCTCGAACATTTTTACCCTGATCTCATTGACTTTTGAATTGTCGAACGCATGCATAGGCTGACCAAGTTCCATTGCAAGGTAATTGGTCAGATCCGCAAGCAGGTTGATCGGACGCTGTCCGCAGTACTGAAGCCTTACTTTCATCCAAAGCGGTGAGATCTTCTTGGTTACGTTTTTGACGGTAATGCAGGAATATCTGTAGCACATGTCGGTCTCTACCTTAACATCGACACCTTCAAATCCGTCATACTGAGCAAGATCCTCAACATCGAGAGGTTTGAGCGGTCTCTTTACAAGACATGAGATCTCTCTTGCTATACCGTAATGTCCCCACAGATCGGGACGGTTGGTCAGTGATTTGTTATCCACTTCGAAAATAGTGTCATCGAGAGGAATGAAGCTCTTGATATCGGTTCCTACTTCTACTCCGAGATCGTTCAGGATCATGATACCGCTGTGATCCTCACTGATTCCGAGCTCTTTTTCCGAGCAGCACATACCGAAACTCTTATATCCGGCAATCTCTGCTTCGTTGATAGGAGTACCGCAAACGCTTCCTCCTGCCTTTGCAAATGCGACCAGAGCACCTTCGAATACGTTGGGTGCACCGCACACTACATCAACTATCTCAGTTCCGTTGTCAACCTTCAGCAGATGGAGCTTCTTCGAATTCGGATGATTCTCAACGGACATTATCTTGCCGACAACGACGTTTTTCGTATCACCGCCGAATTCATATATATCCTCAACTTCGGCGGTCGAGAGGGTGAACCTGTTGATCAGTGCTTTTATATCAACCCCGGAAAGATCAACAAAATCCGAGATCCAATTCATAGAGATAAACATTTCGATTATTCCTCCGGAAAATTTAAAATACCTTTTACACTACTTGCCTTCCCCTCGAGGGGAAGGTGCCGCCGAAGGCGGCAGATGAGGTGTTTTTAACTTACAAATTGCTTTAATGCTTTTAAGTTTCCACTATTCAATACACGTATATCCGTAATACCATACTTCATCATCGCAAGTCTTGTAAGTCCCAAGCCAAATGCGAATCCGGTATATTTCTCGGGATCGATCCCGCCCATCTTAAGTACATTCGGATGGATCATTCCGCAAGGCAGTAGTTCAAGCCATCCGGAGTTCTTACATGTGGGGCATCCCTCGCCGCCGCAGATAAGGCAGCTGATATCAAGCTCGAATCCGGGTTCTACGAACGGGAAGAAGCCGGGACGAAGACGTACCTTAACGTCGCGCTCGAAAACTTCCGAAAGGAGGACCTTCATGAAGTATATCAGGTTTGAAATGGAAATATCCTCACCGATCATCATTCCTTCCATCTGCCAGAAAGTATTCTCATGACATGCGTCGATGTTCTCGTTACGGAAGCATCTTCCGGGGAAGAGCACCTTGAGCGGGGGCTCGCCCTTCTTGGGAGCGCCGTATTTACGCATGATATAGTTCTGGGCTGCCGAAGTATGAGTCTTCAGAAGCTGTCCGTTGCTGAGGTAATATGTATCCTGCATATCTCTTGCAGGATGGTTCTTGGGGATATTAACCGCCTCAAAATTGTTATATTCAGTCTGGATCTCGATTCCGTCCTCAATGATAAATCCCATTGATTTGAAAATATCCTCGATCCTGCGCTGTACAAGTGTTATAGGATGCAGGCTGCCTTCAGGCTGTGAAGAAGGAACGGTAAAATCAAATTTCTTCGATTCTCCTATCATCTTCTCAAGTCTGGCATTGGCGAGCTTGTCGGCAAAATTCCTGATAGCTTCGTCGATATCATCCTTCAGTATATTGATCTCTTTACCGAACTCTTTTTTAGCTTCATTATCGAGATTTTTGATCTCCTTCATCGAGTCCGTGATCGCACCTTTCTTTCCGAGGAAAGAAATTCTGAGCTTTTCCAGGCCTTCACTGTCTTTTACTTCCTGTAAAGCTTCATCAAACGCTTTTTTGATTTTTTCGATACTTTCCAGCATCCTTAAGATTCCTCCCTGTTTCCTCAAAATTCCAATTTTTTATTGTATCATACTTGCATTTTATTGTCGAGCAAGTGACCTTTATTTAATAATTTTATTTTCCGTCAATGTTTTACATCACTTTGTGATCTTGATAATGTATGTAACAGTTTCGGAATCCGAAGCCTTAAAGCCCTCCGGATATATAACTGTGCCTAATGACTGCAGCAGTTCATGATTGACCGGTCTGTCATGCTTATCGGTCTTGTTGAATTCATTTCTTTCTATGCTTCCGACATAGATATATTCGATATTGTACTTTTCAACAAGCTTTTTAACTTCTGCAACGTCAAGCGAGGTATAGAGCGTTTCTACGTCTTCTGTCCTCTCCTGGACGATCTTCGGAAGCTGGTCTCCGGCTTCACTCTGCCACAGCCATTCATGAGTTCTCCATCCGAGGACCGTAGGAAGACCTGTTCTAACCGAGACTCTGCAGTAATCGGTATATGAATCTCCGTTGACTTCCAGCATTACCGGCCGGCCTTCGATATTCTCGTTGATCCAGTTCGTAGCTTCGTAGTCTTCGATATTGACGCTTTCAAGGTATTCACCGGCATTCAGGCCTTTGTAGTTTTCCGAATCGGTCCAGTCACCGAACCAGGCCTTTGTGGAATTGTTGAAATATCCGGTCGTCATTATCAGCACGATAAGCGCGATCACGGCAAATATTCTCTTTCCCCTGGAAGTTGCATAGCACAGCAGTTTGATCAGTGCATATGACATTGCGATACCGAACAGGATATATGCCTGATAAGTAAGCTTGAACATCGTGTTGGCACGCTTGTAATCACCTGAATATATGTCTTTAACATATATGAGCTCAGGTAACAGGACAAGTCCCATCGCGCACAGGCCTATTGTGATCATGAACATGTCCGCAATGTTAAGATTGGCGATAAATCTGTACAGTGCGTTGCTCTTCCCCGGTTTCTTTTTATCATCGGCTTTATTCGGATCATGATTAAATACACCGATCAGCTTCTGTTCTTTTATCGTGTTAAACAGCAACACCAGAACGCATAATACCGGGAGCAGCCACAATATCGCAAGCTGGTAAAGCGGCGTGTGATTCTCACAGATATTTACCGATGTCGAGATCTGGTTAAAGCTCAGTGTAAACGGCAGGCAGACAAGCTTTGCAGTAACAAATACCACTACCGCGTGGAGGAACGTAAGTTTAAGCGTATTCCATGAGAAATTGAAGATTATTGCATTTGAGAATAGTATTATCGCTCCCGAAACAACGAAGTAGATCGGGAAGTCCCAATAGTTCGTTGTATGGAATAATCCTATGAAAAATGCTATCACGAGCACATGCGGGCTGAAAACTTCACGGAAGAAATCGGGGATCCCCCAGATAGTCCTTACCTTGGGAGGAGCGGCATTACCCGCATCCTTTTTACCGTTCTTCTGTTTTTTATTCTGCTTTGCCCTGAAATTCTCACGGTTTATGTATTCCACCGCTTCGCCGTAATCCTTGCAGGCACCGGAAACGATGAGTTTCATCTTCTCTTTCCTGACCTGAAGGAAAGCATACAGGATACCGGCAACCGTAAGCACAAACATGATATTGATCACATGCGCGTGAAGATCGCCGAGAACAAACGAATACAGAGGAAATTCATGGATCGTCTTGTCATGTGTGTCGGGATTATATCCGATGTACCTTGTAGCATTCGGGAACCAGTAATTCGAAAATGTATATTCTGCCGACTCGGCAAGCTTATCAATCCCGAGAAGCGTCCTGAGCCACGGTACGAATTTGTTATAAACAAGATAATGTGCGTTGGAAGTAAAGCATACAGCTACGCCTGCAAGAGCTCCGGTGACAAGGGGAAGGATCTCTGCGCTCCATTTGCCGGATCTCTTTGTGTCGGTAAGCATATCTGCCGTAGCGTTTGCTGCGATCGAAGCAGGCATCGAAAATCCGAATGCCGCAACCATCATGAGCATCAGGTTGTATCCGTATTCAACACCCGATCCGGTAAGTTTGGAAAGATAGGTTGCCATGAACTGACCGACATAATAGTAATTGATCGGCTTACCTGCCAGCCAGATATCCTCAGGAGGCATATAATCCGATTTTTCCATGGCTTTCATAAATCCGAAATCCATGAGTTTTTCGGTTGTTCCGTACGCTTCGGGTTTAAAGCATTTAAGATATGTCCAGAAAGCGAAAACGCATAAGAATACCGTTTCTGTAACGATCATATTTATTATGTTGCTGACCGAAAAACTGATCATCTTTTTACGGATCTCGAAATACAGAAGTACAGCATTTCCGGCAAGACATAAACCTATGCAGATACAGATCCCGGTATAATTGAATTTTATAATATGGCATGATGACAGAAACCAAACCATCCATCCCGAAATACCGACTCCGATCGCCTTGGAAAACAGCCATCCTTTATCCCTGAATTTGCTGAAGATAAGCTGGCTTAAGGGCATAAAAGTCAATCCGAGAGCCAGGATCACAAGCCACCATACCAGAAAATAATGCAAGTCACTCATTGTTTGTCAATGTCCTTTATTTGTTTATTGATTGTCCTGAAGTCTTTCAGTGCCTGTTTGCCGATCTTGAAGATCCTCTTCAGGTTAATGGAATTCACGCCGCCCTGACGCGGTCTGAAGGTTATCGGAAGATACCTTACAGCCTGTTTTCTCTTGGCGTAGATGACCGAAAGGATAACATTCGAAAGGTTAAAATCCTTCGGAACATATTTGAGGTTTTCCTTCAGTCCTTCAGCTTTCATGAGCCTGAAAGGAGTATTCGCATCGGTAAGTTTAACACCGAACGATAACCAGCACACAAGTTTGAGGGTCTTCGTCACGACTTTTCTTGAAAACCCGTCCTGACGTCCTTTGCGGTGACCGATCACCATATCGTATTTATTTCGGCGTTTCCAGAATTTTCCGAATTCCGAAGCCAGTGTCTGACCGTCCGAGTCGGTCTGGAAAACGTAATCAGCGTTGTGTTCGAGTGCATAGTTGTATCCGTACAGTACGGTTGCGCCATGTCCGCCGTTCGGCTTTGTAAGGGCGATCATCTTCGGTCTGTCCTTGGCAAGCCCGCACAGTACCTTGTAAGTATCATCCTTACTTCCGTCGTCGATAATGACAAGCCTCGAATCCTCACTGCGAGCTTCAATGACCGGATACCAGTCATTGACAACATCGACTATATTGTCCTGCTCATTGTATGCAGGGATCACGATATATAACTTATTCATGCTGCCTCCTATTCCACTCATTTGCCGCCTTCGGCGACATCATTCCTCCGGAGAAAGACTTTTCAATAGTGTTTTCTTAGGCTTCCCCCTTGGGGGAAGCTGTCGCCGCAGGCGACTGATGAGGGGTTATTATACCATAACATCCTCATCGATTATCATCTCCAGCTCCTCGTATGTCGGATCAACGATCCTGCTTATACGGTTGGCCTGATTTACAACGACCCTCTCAAACAGATTACGTATGCCTCTTGCATTTCCGAAATCGTTTCTCTTCTTTTCGTCCATGCCTTCTACATAGTCAACAACTTTCTGCCTTGCCTCGGGACTCATCTTAAATCCGGCTTTCAGAGCCATCGAATCCATGATGCGTACCAGTTCGTCCGTTGTATAATCTTCAAATGTGATAAACCTGTTAAATCTTGAAGTAAGACCGGTATTGCTCTTCAGGAACTCACGCATCTCATTGTTATATCCGGCAACGATAACAACCAGATCATCCCTGTGGTCTTCCATCATCTTTACGAGCGTTTCGATCGCTTCATCGCCGAAATCATTCTGCGCGTTGCCTTTCAGCGAATAAGCCTCGTCTATGAAGAGAACACCGCCGAGTGCCTTTTCAACTACTTCACGTACCTTTATCGCGGTCTGTCCGACATAACCCGCTACGAGTCCGGATCTGTCGCTCTCTATCAGCTGTCCCTTGCTCAGGAGTCCGAGTTCGCGGTAGATCGCTGCGATAAGTCTTGCCACGGTTGTTTTTCCTGTACCGGGATTGCCGGTAAATACCATGTGAAAGCTCATTTCAATGAGCGGCATGTTGTGTTTCTTACGGAGAGCCCTGACCTTGATAAGGTTGATAAGCGATCTTACTTCCTCCTTTACGGCTGCCAGTCCGACAAGTTCATCAAGTTCCGTCAGCAGCTTGTCAAGTTCCGTTCCTGTGCTCAGCGCATCGCCGTCACCGCGGTCTCCGAGAACCTTCTTCATTGCAAGCGATTCTCTGTTGTTCACCGGTTCTACGTTTACACCTGCCTGAAGGACTTTTTCCTTCTTCTCGTTCAATCCATCCCTGGGCGATTCATAAACTGGCTCTATCTCACGCTTGAGCGTTTCATCGGTGCCGCCACCTGAATTCCGGTTTTCTCCTGTTCCGTATTCATCTTCTTGCCCGGAAGCCTCTTCATTTTGATCATCGTCCCCGTATGCGGAATACTCATCATACTCGTCGTATTCATCATATTCCGAGTATTCATCTTCAGGATCGTCATCATAATCATCTTCCGACGAATATACCCTGTAAGTCTTTTGCGGGTTTGCCCGCATAATATGCTCGCCCTTCGCCGCCCATTTTGCTGCGGTTTCCGAAGGACTGACAAGCATCATCATCTGTTTATATTTTTCGAAGCTGTCACCGCATTTGCGAAGCGTATCGGCAGAATTCTCAAGGTCTTCCGAACACAGCTTCTTGAAAATGTATCTCTCATTGACGATCGAACCGTAATTGTCCTTGCTTCCAAGGAAAACTTCGATCTTTGAATAATAATCCCTGATAAAAGCAGCTACAACACTCGTTTTCTCGCTGTCCTGAAATGCAAGTGCAAGCTGTATGTTGAGCAAAGCATCGAAAAACAATCCGAGCAGTCCGGATCCTTTGTTCGTATCTCGCAGCCCGCACAATTGAAGCAGGATCGGAGGCGATTTGAAGAATCTGTCTGTCTGTTCTTCGATCCGCTTATCATCGTCGTTACCGGTCGTAAGTTCATAAACATTGATATCCGGCAGATCGGCAATAAAGCGCTTGTCCTCACGTCTGAGCCTGTTGCAGTAGATCGCAAGGCGAAGAAGGACTGTCTGCACGTACATATCCAGCATCACATAAATGGATTGTTTCAGTACATTTCGCGGACCGTCCCAGTATCCTTCGCGCTCGAGCACCGCGCAGTAACCCCTGAGAACTTCGTAATTGTCCCGCGCTATATGGTCAAGCTGTTCGTTTGAATATGAAAATCGCATAATGCCTCAAACTCCTTTTTATTCAAACCGTTAACATAATCCGTTGCCGTTTTCAAAATTTCGGCGTCACCATAGATATCCGAAAGCGTAAATTTGATATCTCCGCTTTGTCTCGTTCCGAAAAAGTCGCCCGGACCTCTCAGTTTCAGATCCTCTTCGGCAACCTTCATACCGTTGTTGTATTTTACAAGGATATTCAGTCTATCATCAATATCCTTTCCTCCCATGCCTTTAATGAAAATGCAGTAACTCTGGGCACTTCCGCGTCCCACACGGCCTCTCAGCTGATGAAGCTGAGCAAGTCCGAATCTTTCGGCATTTTCGACCATCATGACTGTCGCGTTGGTGACATTGACACCTACTTCAATTACCGTTGTCGAAACCAGAACATCGATCTCACCTGATGCATACCTGTCCATGATCCCGGCTTTTTCTGCGGCTTTCATGCGCCCGTGAAGGAATTCCACAACAATTCCCTCTTTTACTAAATTCAGTGCCTTTCTCAGGTTTTCCGTATACTCGAGAACATTCTCGGCCTCAACCTCATCATTCTCATCGATCATCGGACAGATCACATATGCCTGATGTCCTTCCGTGACCTGCTTTGCGATGAATTTGTAAGCGGTCGGTCTATATCCTGTATCAACAACGCAGTTCTTGATAGGAAGCCTGTTCTTCGGCATTTCGTCAATGATCGAAAGATCAAGGTCGCCGTACAGCATGATCGCGAGCGATCTCGGGATCGGAGTCGCACTCATTACGACGATATGAGGCGAATCACTCTTATTGGAGAGCGCTTCTCGCTGCCTTACGCCAAATCTGTGCTGCTCGTCTATCACCGCAAGTCCCAGATTGTCGTACTCCACTTTTTCCTGTATCACAGCATGGGTGCCTATGATAATGTCCACCTCATGCTCTTTGATCTCGAAGTAGCACTTTTTCTTGGCCGCTGCGGTCATAGAACCGGTAAGCAGAACACATTTGATGCCAAGCGGTGCAAGAAGCCTGTCGAAGCTTTCAAAATGCTGCCTTGCAAGAACATCCGTCGGAGCCATGATACATCCCTGCATCCCTGCTTTCGCAAATGCGGCAAGAGCCATGATCGCAACTATCGTCTTACCGGAGCCCACATCTCCCTGTATCATTCGCGATGCACAATATTCTCCTGAAAAATCTTTCTTCAGTTCATCAAGGACTTTCTCCTGCGCTCCGGTCAGTTCAAAACCTATCGCGTTTCTGATATCTTCCCATATCGAAAAATCAGTTATCTTATGGCAGTTGACCTGACGCACCCTGTTCTCGCGAAGGCTCCTGACACTAGCCATAAATCCGGTAAACTCATCAAAAACAAGCCTTCTTCTGGCAAGTGTATAATCCTGAGCAGTCTTCGGAAAATGAATTCCCTCAATAGCCTGTTTCGTGCCGATGATGTCAAGACTCTTCAGATCCGTACGCTTGATATAATCCTTATATTCTGTGTCATCAGTCTCTTTATATGCGGCTTTGATAAGCTTTGTAAGTAGGTTGTTCGTAACTCCTTTAGTCAGCGGATAAACCGGCCACAGGCCGTTCATTTTCACGATATATTGTTCCCGCGTAAATATCTGCGGCATTGCGATGATCAGTTCGCCTCTGCTCCTTGCGGCTTTTCCCCTGAAAACATATCTCGAACCCGTGGTCAGCTGTTTAACGATAAACTGTGCATTATACCATACAAGTCTGATTGAGCCTGTCGGATCGCTGACCCTAAGTGAAACGATCGTTTTGCCCTTGATATGCAGTACTTCGGGTCTGACAGCCACAACACATTCTATCGAGACTATCTCACCTTCATTGATCTCGCTGATCCCCTTAGGCATGGCGAAAACTTCGTAAGCTCTCGGATAATAATGAAGCAGATCGCCTATATTTTCGATCCCGAGCTTCTTCAAAGACGCTGCATTCTTGTCTCCCACGCCCTTAAGCGCTGTAATACCGTCAGAAAACAGCATTTGTCAACCTCCATGCCATCATTTTCAAAAACCATAAAAATCTAACCTACAGTATAACACAAAAATATAAAAAATACTACAATTAAATTCTTGCTTGAAAAATCAGGAACATGATATAAAATGATGTTAAGATTTTATTTAAAGTCCTGAAACGTAAAAGAGAATTGTGAGATTAACTATGACAGAAAAACTTTATGATCTAAACTCCTATCTGACTGAATTTGATGCCGTTGTCTTAGCCTGTCGACCTGTTGAGGCCGCATGTTTCAAAGATACAGTTAAAGCAATTACGCGAAACGAGAAGAATCAGACTGCATTTTACGAACTGATCCTTGACCGTACCGCATTCTTCCCGGAGGGCGGCGGCCAGAGTTCAGACACCGGCGAGATCAACGGCTTCCCGGTATATGACGTCAGAAACGTTCATGATGAGATCGTTCATCTGATCGGGGTTCCCGCTTCCGAACAAAACATATCTTTCAACAATGACGCAGACTCTGAGATTTTACTTGATCAACAAAATATGACTGGCCCCTTCAGACCCAACACATCCGTTCACGGAAAGATCAACCGGGCCAAAAGATACGAACGCATGCAGCAGCATTCCGGCGAGCATCTCCTCTCCGGGTTTGTTTTCAAACAATTCGGATATCACAACACCGGTTTTCACCTATCCGATAACGGTACTACAGTCGATTTCGACGGAACATTTACCGACGAAGATCTTATCCTGATCGAAAATACAGTCAATGAGATAATATTAAAAAATGTTCCCTCGCATATCTTCTTTCCTTCATCCGACGAGCTCAAAGCGCTGACCTACCGCTCAAAAAAAGAACTCGAAGGACCTGTAAGGATCGTGGAATTTGCCGGGCCACAGGACTCAGATGTAATGCAGACATCTGACGGCTTAGCAGTAAATCAGCCAGTTATATACGACAGGTGTGCATGCTGCGCTCCCCACGTCGCCTCCACGATCGAGATCGGACTGTTCAAGATACTTTCAGCCGAACATTTCAAAGGCGGAACACGCATGGAGATTGCCTGCGGACAACGTCTGCTCAGCGAGATGCGTACCATGCAGAACAATATCAGGACCATATCACAACTGCTCTCGGTCAAGCCCGAAAACACTGCAGAATGCGTTTCAAAGCTGAACGAAGCCTATAAAATACTTAAATTCAACAATGTGCGCATCGAACGCGAATTACTCGAAATGACCGCCGCTCATGCCGAAAAGCCCATTCTCTTCCTGGACTCAGCCGATACCGGTAATGTACGCATCGCTGTAAATTCGCTGATCGCACGCTTCCCCGACAGTTACTGCTCTGCATTTGTCGGCAATGATGAAAAAGGCTACAATTTCATAATCGGATGCACCCCTAACTCCGAACCATCTACGCTCGACTGCACCAAACTGCTCGCCTCCCTGAAATCCGAACTCAAAGCCTCCGGAGGCGGAAGCAGCTCGATGATACAAGGGAACGTTAAAGCAACTAAAGATGCAATTATAACTTTTTTATCCCATGATTTTTAAGATTTTACCAGATTCCACGCTGAGTGTGTTTCAGGCAAACAATCTGCACAAGATGATGAATTTCTTTCTCAAACCGACAAAGAAATTCACATCGCGGAAGCCGTTTGCCGAAACATATTCAGTGTGGAATCCCCAGATATGAAAATACCCCCTAAATAGAGATTTTGAAAATAAGCTTCAGAAAGGACGCAACTTATGAAATACCACATCCTCCTTGCCTCGGGTTCTCCCCGCAGGCGCGAACTCATGGACCGCATCGGCAGCGCATATATCTGCATACCTTCGAACAAAGAAGAAGACATGTCCGGACATGACCCGAAAGTAATGGTAGAAATGCTTTCGGCTATGAAAGCCGGCGATATCGCCGATAAGCTCATTAACGGAACCCTGGAGTGCGACGATATCAAGTCTGTAGCATTCGAAAACATTATGTATCCCGGAAAAACCAGGGATATGTTTGTGTCTGAACTTATCGCTCCCGATTCCAATGCTGTCATCATCGGCTGCGATACCGTGGTTGCCTTTGAAAACAAGATCCTTGGCAAGCCTAAAGATGAGGATGATGCGGCGGCCATGATAAAAAGCTTCGCCGGCAAGGCACATCATGTCCATACCGGCGTATGCATACTTGTTATTCAAAATAAACAGATCATCAAAAAGGTCAACTATTCGGTTTCAACCGCAGTAAATGTCGTAAATATGTCCGATGCAGAGATAAGCTGTTATGTAATGACCGGTGAACCTATGGATAAGGCCGGAGCTTATGCGATCCAGGGACTCTTCTGTCCTTTCATCGAATCTATCGAAGGAGACTATTACAATATCGTCGGTTTTCCGATCTGCTCGATCTACAAGTCTTTTAAAGATCTTGGAATTAACATTGTTACAGGAGTTAGCCACAACGAATAATTACACCTGCCATTTCGTATGTTCGCGTACCTGCTTTTGAACTTAAACGCGATCATTATCGTTTAAAGAGGTAAAAGAAACCACTGCCCGTATGATTTGAGCAGTGGTTTTATTTAAATGATCATGCTTTATTCTGAGCATCTACAAGACTCTCGCCGCCGAACATCTTACGAAGTTTCGGCTTCTCGATCTTGCCTGTGGGATTTCTCGGGATCTCCATAAATACGATCTCGTGAGGTCTCTTATAGCGCGGAAGTTTCAGGCAGTACTCGTTCATTTCTTCAATAGTCGCCTCGCAGCCTTCCTTGATCTCGATAGCAGCAAGGGTTGTCTCGCCGAGACGTTTATGCGGAATACCGATTACCGCGGCATCCTTGATCTTGTTGTTTGTACGGAGGAAGTCTTCGATCTGTACGGGATAGATATTCTCGCCGCCGCTGATGATGACGTCCTTCTTGCGGTCTACCAGGAAGATAAAACCGTCTTCATCTTCCATCGCCATATCTCCGGTATAGAGCCAGCCTTCTTTATCAAGAACTTCATCGGTTGCCTTCGGATCATTGTAATAGCAATCCATGACTCCGGGACCTTTTACGGCAAGTTCGCCTACAGTGCCGCGTTCAACGATCTGACGTTTTTCGTCGACGATCTTGGTCTCCCATCCGAAACCTGCTTTACCGATAGCGCCGACTTTGTGTATATTTTCGATTCCTAAATGTACACAGCCGGGTCCTATCGATTCGGACAGACCGTAGTTTGTATCATAATCATGTGCGGGGAAGACCTTCTTCCAGCGCTGGATCAGACTCTGTGGAACAGGCTGCGCACCGATATGCATCAATCTCCACTGATCGAGTTCATACTCTTCGAGTTTCACGTCACCGCGGTCGATCGCATCAAGGATATCCTGTGCCCACGGAACGAGCAGCCATACTATGGTGCAATGTTCTTTTGAAACGGCACGCAGGATCGTATCCGGCTTGGTTCCTTTGAGCAGGACTGCCCTGCCGCCTACAAGGAAGCTGCCGAACCAGTGCATCTTGGCGCCTGTATGATACAGAGGCGGGATGCACAGGAACACATCATCATGATTCTGGCGGTGATGGTTCTGCTCACATTTACACGAGTGTGTAAGAGCTCTGTGTCTGTGTAGGATCGCTTTCGGAAATCCTGTGGTTCCCGATGAGAAGTATATCGCAGCATAGTCATCATCAGTCAAAGGCTCATTTACGAATGAACTTGAGCAATTGGCTGTCAGTGATACATAATCTTCGGCAAATGTCGGGCAGTTGCTTCCTACGAAGAACAGCAATCTGTTTTTGCTGATCTCTTCAGCGATCTCCTCAACACGTCCGATAAATTCGGGTCCGAATACAAGAATGTCAACTTCTGCAAGATCGAGACAGTACTTGATCTCGTCGGATGCATATCTGAAATTGAGCGGAACCGCAAGAGCTCCGGTCTTTAATATTCCGAAATAGATGGGAAGCCACTCCAGGCAGTTCATGAGCAGGATAGCTACTTTATCGCCTTTCTTAACACCTTTTTTGCGAAGCAGGTTGGCGAAACGGTTCGCCTTTTCATTGAATACATTCCAGGTGATCTCGCGTCTGTAATGTGTGAGCGGATTGGGCTCGATCAGGTCATATTCCTTCCATGTCACTCTTCTGCGTTCGGTCACTTCAGGGTTGATCTCGACAAGTGCTACCTCATCACCGTACATTTCACAATTCTTGTCCAAAATATCTATAATTGGCATGATTTCCTCTTTCTACGGCTTGCCCGCCGTCATATAGTAGTTCAGTAAATCCCACTATATCACTTTAACGCAGAAAAGTCAAACAACATTTCTCATGTATCATCTTATCGGCTTTTATCGATTAATTCAAGCAAAATATTACATTGAAATAACATATTGTCGGGTTATAATAATATCAAGAATATTTACAATGATCTTGTATACGAAGAAAGGAGAACATTCATGGCAACAACGTTTGAAGCAATCAAAAACAGATATTCCACAAGGGGTTATACTTCCGAGCAGCTTACCGAAGATGAACTCAATAAGATAATTCTTGCAGGTCTGCACGCTCCCACTGCAACCAACCGCCAGGAGATCAGATTTTCCGTCATCCCCGGTGACAATGCCATTTTAGAGGAACTTGACACTGCAAAGAACGGCGGTATCAGGACTCCCGAAGGAAGACCCAATTTCTACTTCAATGCTCCGGTCCTTATCCTCCTGAGCGCCGAAGACGGCTTCAAATGGAGTGAACTTGATGCCGGAATAGCTGTTCAGAATATGGCTCTCGAGGCAGAGGAACTCGGACTCGGAAGCCTTATCATAGGCTGTATCAAGGACGCCATGAGCGGTGATAAAAAGGACTATTTCAATAAAGCCTGCAAGATTCCCGATGGATACAGTTTCAGGATCGCCATTGCCGTAGGCCATAAAGCTGCCGTCAAAGCTCCGCATACCTTCAGTGAAGAGAAACAGGTAGTGTATCTATAATACTTTTTTATACAAATAACATGGCAGCATTTTTTATACTATCATGAATTTGAAAGGATAATTTATGAGTGACCCGAATAATAACATTTCCTCAATAAGGATCAATCAATGCGGATATCTGGCTTCTCTTCCGAAATACATAGCAGTTACCGAAGAAGCTCCGGTAAATGTTTATGACAATACCGGAAGCATTATAAAAAGTTTCAACGACATTAAGCTGAGCTTCGACGAAGCATCCGGCGACAATGTCGCTGTGATCGATCTCGGAGATCTTCCTGCCGGAGATTATAAGATCAGTTGCGGTGACTCTTCGCGAACGATCTCGGTCAATGATAAGCCTTATGATAAATTGACCGATGCTCTTATCAAGGCATTATATTTTCAGCGCTGCGGATGTGCTCTTGAGGAGAAATATGCGGGCAGATTTACTCATGCGGCCTGTCATACCGCTCCTGTACCCGAATGGGTTGCGGTAAATCCCGTTGAAAACTCAGAGTCGATTTCCGACGAGGATAAAAAATCATCTGTTTTTAAGATATTTTCAAATGAATCAAAGACCGTTCCCGGCGGATGGCACGATGCGGGTGATTTCGGTAAATATGTTGGTCCCGGAGCCGTTACGGTTGCACATATGCTTTATGCCTGGCTGCTTTTTCCGAAGGGATGCAGCAATGATCTGAATATCCCGGAGACCGGCAACGGAACCCCCGATATCCTCAATGAAGCGCGTTGGGAACTCGACTGGATCCTGAGAATGCAGCGAAGTGACGGAGCATTTTACCATAAACTCACAAAAGCGAAGTTCGCTCCGTTTATCATGCCCGAAGATGACAAAGAACCCGAATATCTTATGCCTGTCTCCCATTGTGCCACTGCAGCTGCAGTTGCTGTACTTGCCATGGCATCAAGGATCTACAGACCTTTTGACGGCACTTTCTCGGAAAATGCATTGTCAGCTGCTCTTAGGGGTTTTGACTGGCTTGTTGCCAATCCCGGTTTTATTCCATTCAGAAATCCGGACGGCGTCAATACCGGTATGTACGGCGATTGGAGCGTAAAAGATGAATTATTCTGGGCTTGCTGTGAGTTATTTGCGACGACCGGTGACGAGAAATACAGAAATGAGGCCGAAAGCATTTATAAATATGCCAGAGCCGTTATTATCGAAAAAGAAAACAATCCCGAAGATATTTCCGAAAGTGTTATCATAAAAACGCCGGAGCCTGAAGCCGGCTGCATATTCGGAGCTATATTAAAGAGAGAGGCCGGACTATTCGAAGAATTCAGAAAACGTTTTAAAGGCAGAAGCTTCTTCCGTCTTCCCAAACATACCGGTCTTAATGTGACCCAGTACGGCTGGAGCGACGTCAGCGGCCTGGGTGCTATTTGCTGTTTGTTCGATCTTAAGGAAAAAGCCGGCAAGGTGCTCTTTGATGAGCTTAGGACCGATTTCCTGGGCAGGAGTTCGGAAGCTCTTGAGAGAGTCAATTCATCCGGATACAGAACTTCGCTTCTCTCCGGTGAATATGTATGGGGCAGCGTTCTTACCGTTATGAGCAATTCAATGAGTATGCTCCTCAACTACCTTTTGACCGGCAATAAAGAGATGCTTGCAGGCTCGCTTTCACAGCTTGATTACGCGCTCGGACTCAATGCTCTTGATCTCTCATTTATTACCGGTTTTGGTGAGCGTAGCGTCCGGAATCCGCACCATCGTCCTTCCGGATCCGATAATATCGATGATCCCGTTCCCGGCTTCATCTCAGGAGGTCCAAACAAAGCCTGGACATATCCTGAAACAAAGGAACGCCTCAAGGATACTCCGGCTGCAAAGTATTTCCTGGATGAAACCCCCTCAGCCGACACCAATGAGGTCGCTATATACTGGAATTCTCCTGTGATCTTTATTGCGGCATATTTTAATTCACTTTAAATTCAAAAACACATAGATAAAGCAGATGGTCCTAGAAGAACCATCTGCTTTTTTTCATTGTATCGAGGATATGACTGCATTTTTCATTTAATACAACGCAATAAAAGATTCTGTCGGTATTAACCGGAGAAAAAGCCAATACATATCTGTTTTCCTGTGAGCTCAGATCAAAGCCCAGCATTTCAAAGGGTATTTC
>JAFZNE010000061.1 GCA_017553035.1 Lachnospiraceae bacterium | reverse complement strand
TTTCATTATTCAATTATCAAGGTTCTCAAACCGCTTCCCCGCCGCAAAAAAACAATGCTATCTGCTGTTCTTACGCACCTTTTTGGCGAGTCAGCAAATAGCATTATATCACCCGTCTCGGGTTATGTCAACCCCTTTTTTTACTTATTTATAGATTAACTTTTCCTCGATTTTGGGGGTATTTTTCAGAAAATTTAAACAATTCTGATTTCAATTCTGTTCCGCGCCGCCTGCAGCCTCCTTCTGAGGCCTGTTCTTCTTTACCTGCTTCGTTTCGCCGCAGACGTACAGCTTAAGTACACCGACCAATATCATACTGGTCGAGATCAGCACCAGAACCGGATACATGGTTTTGTAAATGAAGGTGCATATAGCCCCGGCAGTTTCGCCGCCTATTATCAGCGCGGCAAGATAGCCGAAGAAGCTGAGTCCTCCGACCAGAAGGCAGATCAGTATTCCGATCCCGAATACCGTTTTCAATATTTTAACGAATATTTCTTTTCCTTTACTCATAATTCCTCCTGTCACGATTATGTTATCACAGCCCGAATATAGGCAGCAATCCCATCAGTATCAATACTTCGATCACATATTGTATCACGATCCACCACAGGTCATTCTTTACGGCTTTTGAGAAATCTGCTTCCGACAGGCTTGCACCTGCCAGGAAGGCCGGCGCGATGGGCGGAACCATATTTGACATAACCGCACAGATACAGGGAAGCATCGCAGCGGTCAGCAGCGGATTAACGCCGACTCCCGCAAACAGCGTAACAAATATGCTTCCGAATACAACTACCATCGAGGATCCGACGATCGCGATTCCCATGACACAGGTAAGCAAAGGTATTATCAGGCAGAGCCCGAGCCTTCCGAGGTTCATGCTTCCGATCCCGGCTTCGATCTGCTCCGCAATGTTAAGATCCTTGAACAGGGCACCGAACATATATCCCACAACGCAGATCGCAATAGTCGGAACGATAGTCTTTATGCTGTCCCCGAACAATTTGACCATTGCCTTCGGCTTGACATCATCCTTCTTTTTTACGATCAGGATCGCATAGATCACGGTGAGGCCTGCGATAAAATACAGCAGGGAGCTTGAAAAATACTTCGCTCCGTCTTTTCCGAGCCTGTCGGTAAAGAACGAATCCTTAAACAGATAATCTAAAAGGAAAGGTACGAAAATGATGAGCGGCAGCAAGATACCTCTCCATCCTCTTCTGAATACATCTCTGAGCTTCGGAATGTCTTCTTTCGGTACCGGCTTTACCTTATATATTTTACAAAATACATATACCATGATTATCCTCTGGAGGATAAACCATACAGAGCAGCCCCAGCAGACGATCCAGAACCGGCCCGTGGAATAATTCATGTCGGGATAAAGGCCGTTCAGCACGCCAAGCGCCGCAACGATAGTCGATGACGGCGGTATCATATTTCCGAGACAGCTTGACGCGCTCTCGATATTACCCGCAAGTTCACTTGGAAAGCCCGACTTCTTCATCGCGGGGATCGTAATGGTTCCGGTTGCCATAACGTTACCGGGGCCGGATCCGGACAGGGCTCCCATGAACGAGCTCGCGATAACGGAAACATATCCCGCTCCGCCGGTAAGCCTTCCGAGAAGTGCCAGTATTATCTCGACCGCTCCGTCGATAATACCAGTTTTGGTCAAAATGATCGACATCGCAACAAATACGGTCATTGAAAACAACATCGAGTTTGAAAGTCCCGAATATATATAGGAAAAAACATTCGCCCACTTTCCCCCGACTGTCATGACCAGGATAAAACTCAGGAAGATCGCCTCATAGATCGGTCTCTTAAATAACAAAAACCAGATCAGGATAACTGCGATCATCATCCCTACATACAAAAACGCGGTTCCCATAGATTTGTCTTTTCTGCTCCTTTCCTTACACACCGGGCAAACGCTGTCATAAACATATTTCAGGCAGCTTTCTCCGGTACGCTCATAAATAGTGACTATGAATCATATAACCATATGGTTATATGTCCCCCGTAGAATAACGCGTTCATTAGAACGCGCTATTTCCAAGCTTTACATCATTGTTACAATAACATCAGATTATATATATCATAACTTTATGATTATTTCAACAATTTTTTACGTAAGTATCATATCTTTTTCAAAATCTCGATAAACTCCCGCACAGCCCTGGTAACCTCGAATTCCTTGCGGTATATCACGACGATCTCACGCATCGGGATCTCCTGGACAAATGAATAACAGCTTATCTTGCCGGAGCGGTCATCCCTTATCATCCCTGAGGGAAGAAATGCCGGTCCGATACCTTCCCGTACCAGCGCGAGCTCGGCTTCAAGACTCTTGCAGACCACGATCTTGTTAAGACTTATCTTATGCTCGCTGCAGACTTCTTCCAATATTTTCTGCATTATCTGATTCTCTGAAAGTACGATAAAATCGCTGCCGTTGATCATCTTAATGTCGATCACGGGGTAATCCGCGCCTTTACTCGGTTTGGAGCCTTTTTTCAGCTTTTTATCAAGTGCCGAACCTGCGGGTACAGCCAGAATACACTTGTCCTTACGCAGATTCTCGTATTTAAATACATTTTCATCAACCGGAAGTGTGGTAATGCATAGATCGTATTCTCCGTGCTCTGCCCGGTCAAGCAATTCCGCACTCACTCTCTCATCGGCAATGATCTGTATTCCCGGATATTTACGACGAAACTGCGCGATAGCGGGAGGAAGAAGGCAAATGCTGCGGTGGGGCGAAACACCTATCGCGATGGAACCTGTGCGGCATTCGCTGATATCGTTAAACCTTCCCTGCATCCTCTGTTCTATATCCAGGATCGCACGGCCGGCCTCAATATACGCCTTTCCGGCATCGGTAAGCCTCAAGCTGCTGCCCGAACGGTCAAACAGTGTCACGCCAAGTTCACTTTCGATCTTCTTGACATACTGGCTCAGCGAAGGCTGTGAAATATTCAGTTCCTCCGCTGCCTTAGAGAAGCTTTTCTGATCCGCAAGGACCAGAACATACCTGAATTGTTTCAGATTCATACCCGATCACTCCTCATCCTTCAGCTTTCTTTCCTCTTTCTCCATCTGTTTACGTTCTTCGTCGGTCAGATTACCGGTAAGTGCTTTTTCTACGGCCTTTTTCAGCTTCTTGGCACGTTTCTTGATCTTGGAATAAACATCCTTCCACTGGTAATACCGCGGATCTTCGGAATGATCCTCCAGATTATAATTATTTACGAGATAATCACCCAGCAATCTTGTAAAAATAACGGCACCGTTGAAATTCAGATGGGCATTATCAAAGAAATGTACCTTACGGTCAAAAGTATGCTTGGTCAGATATGAGATAACCTCGTCCCTTGTCTGAAAAACAAGATCCATCCCGTTAAACTGGATCGTGTAATATCCGTCTCCGTCAATACCGATATTTTGTCTTTCAAAATTATTGTCTTTGTTATAATACTGTTTTCCCGCAAAGCTGACCCAATTGATCCCACGGCTGTCAAGAATGTCGCAAATGGTATTCGTTTTCCTTACAAATGAATCCGGCAGATAATGCGGCGAATCGACAAACAGGAGTTCAATGTTGTGCTCAGCGCAATAATCCAGGATTTCGTAGAGAGAATCTTCCGCAAGCTTGGTAAGATCCATTCTTTTATTGTTCCAATCGGTCTTCTTAAGTTTTTTGACCTTCACGCTGTTTCTGGTCAGATACAAACCAAGATAAGGCGACGGATCCGCTCCGATCTCCTCCAAAGGATCGAAATCATCCTCACTCCATTTTGAATGATACTGTATGAAGCTGAATAAATACGACATGTCATATGCGGATTCATTGGGATCTGCTTCGCTGATAGCCTTCTGCGTCCGCCTGATCGCGTCAAAACGGTTCGGTGAGAAGAAATCAAGCGTGTCGATAAACCGCCTTGCCCTGATCTTACTCATAGGTGTATTTTTTTCCAGCTCATACATTTTGAACATTCGCATATCTATGAGTACCAGTTTCGGATTCTGATACCGAAATGCTTCTTTGATCATATCGATCGCCAGATAACTCGGCATCGCATCCGTCGTCAGCGGATACACGGTTATTCCGTATTTTTCAAAACCCTTAGCTGCGATCCAGCTCCTGTCGAATCCGCTGGTCCCGATCATTACGACATCCACGGTTCCCGGTTCGAGTTCCTTATACATTTCATATCTCGTTGACATATAATTATTCGAATATTCGAAAATATCGCACAGATAATATATCATCACGCAGAAAATGCCCAGGAAAACAACAACCTTTGCGATCCGTTGTATTGTCTGCTTTTTACTGCCGCCCGTATCCTGAACGGCTGCATCCATCACATCAGTAGCGTCCATTATAAGCTCCGTCTTTCCTCTTCAATTCACTATCATCAATATGCCTGATAAATAAATGCCGATGCGTCATATGCCGGTCCGTAAATACCGAATATCAGTATCGCCAGAAGCATCAGGTAATACACTATCCAGCGGGGAACAATATTCCATTTTCCGACGGTCTTGCGGATCTTTACTCCGCGCTCCTGAAGCACGCTGACCGTAAACAGGAGCAGCAGCGCCACGCCGAAAACAACATAATTCTTCCAGTCAAGGCTGAATTCCTGTTCCATCAGTTCCCCGAACGGATTCAGCCTGAAATTCGTAAACATTCTGATAATGATCCCGCCCGCGCTCTTCAGGCTGGGGGATTTGACAAGCGCCTTGGAAAGCATCAGGATCAGAAATGTCCTGATAATGCTGAAGACCTTCCAACCGGCACTTTCGGTCTTTATCTTCAGCTTGTCGGTAATTTTCTTAAATAACGGACTCAGTGCCACACTACCCGCAACAACTATCGCATTGTACAGACCGAAAGCCACGTATTTCCAGTTTGCCCCGTGCCAGATACCGATGAGTATGAACACGACAAAAGGCGTGATAACCGCGGGAACATACTTTGCTTTCTGCTGACCGAACCTGTTCTTGACCCTCTTGGACAATTTGGAGATCGGTTTCGACAGCATTATCGGATAAAAGACATATTCCCTCATCCACGCGCCCAGCGTGATATGCCAGCGTCTCCAGTATTCCGCGACGGATTTTGAAAAATAAGGTCTTTCGAAGTTGAGCGGAAGTTCTATTCCCAGCATCTGAGCCGCGCCGCGGGTGATATCGATACCGCCCGAAAAGTCGCAATAGATCTGGATCGCATAGAGGATAACTCCCAGAAAGAGCAGCGAACCGGAGAATTTTTTGTAATCCACAACGAAGATCCCCGATACTACAGGCGAGATCCTGTCCGCAATGACGAGCTTCTTGAAGAAGCCCCACATGATCAGCTGTGCGCCGTACGTCAGGTTCTCATAATTCAGCTTGTGAGGTGCGGTAAGTTTCTTTCCGATATCTTCAAACCGGCTGATCGGTCCCTGAATGATCGAAGGGAAGAACGACAAAAAGAGCGCAAGCTTGCCCGGATTGCGCTCTGCCTCATATTTTCCGCGTCCGATATCGATAATATACCCCATCGACATGAAGGTATAAAATGAAATCCCGAGAGGGACCAAAATCTTCAGACCCGGGATCGTCGCCGAAAAACCTATTTTATGGATAACGGAATTAAGATTGCCGATAACAAAAGAGCTGTATTTTACAACAGCCAGAACCGCACGATCGATCAGGACCGCGATCACCTGAACACGGTGAATATATGTATTCGCCCGCTTTTTGATCTCCTGCTTTTCTTCCTTGCCAAGATCCTTATTTGCCGCGATCTCCGCCGTGTAACGGTTCCTGCGCTTCTGCATGATCAGCGCGGAAAAATAAGTTACAAGCGTGGTCCCGATCAGAAAGAATACCTGTGCAAAGCCGCTGACAATATAAAATGTGTAGCTCGCCACCAGCAGCAGGACCCATTGGAACCGCTTCGGAAATATATAATATACGATCAGGATCACCGCAAAAAACAGCAGAAAGTTGAAACTAGTTAAAGTCATAAATTTTATTCACCTTGCAGACGTTCGATAAGATTACAGATGGTCTCTGCGCTGTTAAAATTCTCAGGTGTAAGATCTTCGATCCCGATCTCGACGTCAAACTCGCTCTTGAGTTCACTTACCAGCGCTACGATGTCAAACGAATCAAGTATACCGCCGTCGACAAGCTGATCTTCCATGGTATAATCCACATCGCTTTTGATCTCTTCAAGGATCTCGATTATTCTCTCCAGCATAATAAATACTCCTTCTCCCTTTGATACTTCAATGTTACTATTTCAGGTTTTTCCTGTCAAGCTTGCCGTTGGAAGTCTTGGGCAATTCTTCGACGATCACGATCTGTTTCGGGATCTTAAATGCCTCAAGGTGTTTCGCCATATGTGTCTTAAGCGCTGCCGTATCAAGTTCGCAGCCCTTCTTCATTACAACATTCAGCTTCGGAAATACTCTTCCCATGCGGTCTTCGGACGCAAAGCACGCACACTCGCTAATCCCCGCAAACCGAAGGACTACATTTTCGACCTCTGTCGGTGCGATCTTGAGCCCTCCGAGATTGATGACATCGCCCTGCCTTCCGAGCATGTAAACATAGCCATCTTCATCGATATAGCCTATATCATTTGTATAGACCACACCGTCTTTCAAAACTCCCGCGGTCAATTCCGGTTCATTGTAATACCCCTGCATAACCATCCCGCCTGAGATTGCGATCAGTCCCTGCTCCGTCCTGGATGACCTGATCCTGTTATGATTTTCGTCAACTATAAAAATGTCGGCATTTTTATTCGGCTTTCCGACACAGCTGATAAGCCCGCGGTTGGCGGAATAATCGTACATTGAAACACAGCCTGCCTCGGACGAACCATATGCAAAAAACAGTCTTGTATCGGGCAGGATCTCGCACAGCTTCTCCTTATCGGTTTCCGGAAATGCCGCGGAACCTGTATGGATATGGTGAAGCTGTTTGGAGTATTTAGCAAGATCCTTTGCCGCAAGCATCAGGATCATATGAACCGCTGCCGGCGGCATAAGGATCGATGTTACATGATATTTCTCAATATAAGCAAAGAATTTCTTGATATCGGTAAATCCGTCCAGCAGAACAACCGTGGTTCCCGTCAAAATGCTGACATACAGCTTTCTGAGGGCCGACGCATGATTGATCGGCGCCGGAACCAGATAGATATTGTCTTTCGGGATATCCGCACCGTATTGAACATTCTCGGAAACCGCAACAACAGCGCGGTGCGATTCCATTACACCTTTGGACTTGCCGGTCGTACCTGTGGTAAACATGATATCGCAGGTCATATCAAATGTCGGAAATTCGAAATCAAGCCCGTCCTGATAGTTCTCGCGGGCGATATCCCTGACCTTGGAAGAATTGATGCACAAATACCGTTTACCGGCATTATCAGTATTTCCACCGGCGCTCTCGTCACCGCTGTTTGGAACGAAGTATCCGTCTTCCCCGACTCCGATGTCGGAAATGATCAGCGACGCATCAAGCTGTTCGGCGATGTTACGAATACCTTCAATACCGATGGTCTTCTCCATCGGAACATGGACATTGCCCGACAGATGAATACCGAAACAGGCAACGGCAAACCATATGGAATGACCGGCTTTAACGGTTATACGCGATCCCTTCGGAAATCCCTGCTTCCGGAGAAATGCGGCAAAGCCCCGGACTTCTTTCCATAAGTCAGAATATGTGATCTGCTCATCATCGGCGATGACGGCGATACGATCGGGTCTTTCCTTCGCAAATATGCTTAATGCTTCAACGATCGATTCCATATGGATTTGTCTTTCCTTTCTTATTTTACTCCGCAACTGCTCTGTGGAATACCTTCTTGCCCTTCTTGATCTTGACGCCCTTCAGCAGAGCCTCTTTACTGATCTTGGTATCGAATCTCTCGACCTTCTCGCCGTCGACACTGACACCACCCTGCTCTACAAGCCTGCGGCCTTCACCCTTCGAAGGGATAAGTCCGCACATGCTCATCAGATCAACGATCCCGACGCCATCTTCGGGAATATCCGAAGCAGCAAGCGTCGTCGTGGGCATGTTCTCGTCATCACCGCCGCCTGCGAACAGTGCCTTGGCGGTAGCTTCGGCCTTGTCAGCCTCTTCTTTGCCGTGAACAAGCTCGGTCAGCTCATGAGCGAGCAGCATCTTCTTCTCGTTGATACGGGAATCGTCCCATTTCTCGATCTCGCGGATCTGCTCGATCGGGATAAAGGTAAGAAGCTTGATGCACTTCATAACATCGGCATCATCCACATTTCTCCAGTACTGGTAGAACTCGAAAGGAGTGGTCTTGTTGGGATCGAGCCATACCGCATTGCCTGCGGTCTTGCCCATCTTCTTGCCCTGTGAATCCGTAAGGAGCGTAATTGTCATCGCATGCGCGTCCTTGCCCAGCTTCCTGCGGATCAGCTCGGTTCCGCCAAGCATGTTGCTCCACTGGTCGTCGCCGCCGAACTCCAGGTTACATCCGTACTTCTGGAACATGTAGTAGAAATCGTAGGACTGCATGATCATGTAGTTGAATTCAAGGAAAGACAGACCCTTCTCCATACGCTGCTTGTAGCACTCGGCTCTGAGCATGTTGTTAACCGAGAAGCATGCTCCGACCTCACGGAGCAGTTCGATGTAATTGAGGTTCATCAGCCAGTCGGCATTGTTGACCATAATAGCCTTGCCGTCCGAGAAATCGATGAATCTTTCCATCTGCTTCTTGAAGCAGGCTGCATTGTGATCGATGTCTTCCCTGGTCAGCATCTTTCTCATATCGGTCCTTCCCGAAGGATCGCCGATCATGGTCGTGCCTCCGCCGATCAGCGCGATAGGTCTGTTGCCGGCTTCCTGAAGCCTCTTCATAAGAGTAAGTGCCATAAAATGTCCTGCGGTAAGGCTGTCGGCAGTACAGTCAAAACCGATGTAAAATGTTGCTTTTCCGGAGTTGATCAGCTCCTTGACCTGTTCCTCGTCAGTAACCTGTGCTATCAGGCCACGTTCGATCAGTTCGTCATAAATCTTCATACTTAACCTCCATGCTGAGAGCGCAGCGATCAGCTGATGGTTACATCGGTGGCGCTCTCGACACCGATGTATGCGTTTGAAAGTTCGTATGAACTTTCAAACTGCCATCCTTTCCGGAGCATTACAGATTTCCATGCTCCTCCATTAGTTACACGGGGATTTCCCCCCTTCTTTAAACGGCAAAACGTATAACTACGTCTGCCTTGTGAATTCGGAAACAGGATATATCGCACAAAAAGCCCTCTGCCCCGTTTCCGGAACAGAGGACGAAATAATCGTGGTACCACCTCTATTCAGACATTCCTCGCGAAATGCCCCTCACGATGTGCCAACACACATCAGGCGCTGTCTCGGGCGCACCCGTCTGTCCCTACTGATATCGTCGGTCCAACTGATCTTTTCCGATCCGTCCGATCTCTTCCGATCAGTCCGATCGACCCGATATCCCGTTCGGGAAGCGGCTCCGGAGGGTATTCGAATGCAGCCGGTCTGCGTCCTCGCACCACCCGGACGCTCTCTGAAAAACCTTACGCCGATCCTACTTGTCTCCATCTCAGCCTTACTGTATGATCTGCAGGAACTGCCGTCTCCTACATTAAAATGCATTATAAGTGATAGATCTCGAAAATGCAAGCATTTTTTCTATTACAGCCCCCAAATATCCTCATTGTACTGTCTGATCGTTCTGTCCGACGAGAAGAATCCCGCTTTTGAAATGTTTACAAGCATCTTCTTCGACCATGACGCGCGGTCCTCGTAATCAGCCAGCACCTGTGCTTTGGTGCGGCAATAATCCTTGAAATCGGGGAAGGTCATGAACCAGTCTTTGCCGACAAGCTCCTGCTTCAGGCGGCCCAGAACAGCTTCATCACCGTATTTTACCATCTCCTTGCCTGTCAGGAAATCAACCGCGGCCTTCAGGGTCCTGTCTTTATTGTACCAGTCGGCTGCCACGTAATCCGCTTTTCTGTAGTGTTCGATGACTTCGTCGGATTTCTGTCCGAAAATGTAGATATTATCGGCGCCTACCAGCTCGGCGATCTCGACATTCGCACCATCCTCGGTACCAAGTGTAACGGCTCCGTTCAACATGAATTTCATGTTGCCGGTTCCGCTTGCCTCTTTGGATGCAAGCGAGATCTGCTCGGAAATGTCGGCTGCGGGGATCAGCTTCTCCGCAAGCGAAACATTGTAATTCTCGAGCATTACGACCTTGAGATAAGGGCTTACCTTGGGATCATTCTCAACAACTTTTCCGAAAGTGATGATCGCATGAATGATGTCCTTGGCTGTCCTGTATGCGGGAGCAGCCTTTGCGCCGAAGAACATGGTGATCGGTCTTACGGGTTTTACGCCTCTTTTGATCTTCTTGTACTCGGCGATCGCCCACAGGAGATTGAGCTGCTGGCGCTTGTACTCATGCAGTCTCTTGGCCTGTACGTCAAATACTGAATCCGGATCGACCTTGACGCCCTGTGCCTTTTCAAGCCAGGCAGCAAAGTCGTGTTTCTTCAAACTCTTTATCTGAATTAAACTGTCGAGTAGTTTCTTCTCTTCTCCGCTCTTTGCCGAACCGCTCATTTTACCGGGCTTACTGCATTTTTCATTCTTTTCTTTTTTATAATTGATATACTCTCCCAGCTTCTCCAGCTCATCAGCATCCTTCACCCACTTGTCGCCGATCTTGCCGGTGATCATTGCCGAAAGCTCGGGATTGCACATTTTAAGCCATCTGCGGAAGGTAATTCCGTTGGTCTTGTTATTGAATTTTTCGGGATATAACTTGAAGAACGGAGCAAGTTCCGAGTTCTTCAAAATCTCGGTATGAAGCCTGGCAACGCCGTTGATGCTGTGCGTAAAATGAATGTCCAGATTGGCCATGTGTACGTTGCCCTGCTTGTCGATAATACGGACAAACGAGTCTTTGCTTCTCTTCGCTGCTGCCTTGTCGAGACGTTCGATTATCGGTACGAGCTGAGGCACGGCTGTCTGCAAATAATGTTTCGGCCAGGTTTCAAGCGCCTCTGCGAGGATCGTATGGTTTGTGTACGCGCAGACTTTCGTTACGATCTCAAAGCTCTCCTTCTCATCAATTCCGTGTTCGCCGAGCAATCTGATCAGCTCCGGAATGACCATGGAAGGATGAGTATCATTGATCTGGATCGCCGCATAATCGGCAAGATCGTGAAGGTTGCTGCCTTTTGCGATACACTCCTCAAGGATCCACTGAGCCGCGTTGCTTACCATGAAGTATTCCTGGTAAACGCGCAGGATCCTGCCCGCTTCATCGCTGTCATCGGGATACAGGAACAGAGTCAGGTTCTTCAGATAATCATTCTTGTTAAAATTGATCCCGTCCTTGATAAGCCTCTCGTCGATCGAATCAAGGTCGAAAAGGCGCAGGGTTGTGCACTTGTTTTTGTAGCCGGTAACCGCGATCTCATACATTGTCGAGGTAACTTCGCTGTCGCCCAGACGAACCTTGTAATGCTTGTCGGAGCGCTTCATCCAGCTTTCCTTGCCCCAGGTGAGCCATTTATCCGGTGTTTCATACTGCTTGCCTTCGGCAAATGATTGTCTGAACAAACCGCAGTGATAAGCAAGCCCGATTCCGTCCGCGGGAAGTCCGAGGGTTGCGAGCGAATCGATAAAACATGCCGCAAGTCTTCCGAGCCCGCCATTTCCGAGTGAAGGCTCATCCTCGAATTCCTCCATCTCGGCAAGGCTCAGTCCTTCGGCCTCCAGTTCCTTCTTCACATCCTCGTAGATCCCGAGATTGATCAGGTTATTGCCGAGCAGTTTTCCGATCAGGAATTCGGCAGATATATAGTAAACTTTCTTTTTCCCTGTGTTATATCCGACTTTACGCGCCCTATCTGAAACAAGTGTGAGCAAAGCATTGAACAGTTCCAGCTTTGTGCAGTCTTTTAAGGGTTTCTTGGTATAATCTTTGATCGATGTTGCCATGATAATTGATACTCTCCTTATTTGATACTTTTGTACTATTGATAAAATCCTTGTATCGTCCGGTATTTTCACTGTTTTTCGATCTCTCGGGGATGTTCATTTTTACCCGGTTGAAAATCCGTATGAACAGTCAAACTGATCAATTCCTACGATCATCAGCCCGCAATCGGTGATTAACATGAAATATTCTCGATACTCGCTCGATTTTACGATAAAAATTTTATAGTGTCGTTTGAGATTTTACTTGCATTATCAGATCATAAAATAGTACAATACTATCATATTGATCATGACTTCACAAATAACACGATTTAAATGAGTCACAAAAACAAATAAGAAAAAAGGATCAACCATGGAACTCGAAGAATATATCCAGTATCACGAATCCAAACTGCACGAACAGCCCGGATTCTCCTATAACACCTATCTCTGCTCGATCCCGCAGGATTTTGAAAAAGTAAATCCGCACTGGCACGAGCAGATGGAGATCATTTACATAAAAAAAGGCTCAGGTATCGTTACGGTAAACCTGAAGCCCATGAAAGTCAGTGCCGGATACATCATTCCGATCCTTCCCGGTGAGCTGCATTCTATCGGCACCGAGCCGGTAGAGCCCGGCCGTATCGAACCTTCCGGGAATTACGTCGGAAATACTGCTAAAACCGGCAATACCGCTTATGAACATATGGAATACGAGAACATCATCTTCTCACTCTCCATTCTCGACAGCCTTGATGAAAATGACTGGTGTCGCACCAATGTCATTCAGGCACTAGAAAAGAACTCGCTTCATTTTACAAGACCGATCATCCCCGGAACGCCTTTTCACACGGCGGTTTCAGGCGCTCTTGATGAAGCGGATCTTATCAGCGGAATGCGTTCGGAAGGCTACCCGCTGATGCTCAAGAGCTGCCTGTTCAGATTTTTGTTTTCCCTGTATTCCCACAGATCCGAAGAAGCCGCGCCGCTTACATCTCCGCACGAACGGACACTCAAGAAGATCATTCTGTATGTCCGGGAGCATTTTTCCGAAAATATCGATATCGCAAGTGCCGCGGCCGCGGTAGAATACAGCCCTTCGCATTTTATGCGGTTTTTCAAACAGGAAACCGGTCATTCATTTATAGAATATCTGAACGATTACCGTATTTCTTATGCCGGATATCTCCTGAAAGAAAGCAACGACGCGATCGGAGAGATCGCGTCGCGTTGCGGCTTTGATAATTTTTCGTATTTTATAAGGCTCTTCAGGCGTAAATACGGTGTTACTCCCAAGGAATACAGGAAAACCAGATAGATCCGGTCATTTCCGGATCAGGTTTTCCGACACTATTCATATCATTAATTCCACAGGAGCTTCTTTTCAATTAATTCTACTATTGTAGACAGCCCGTCAGCTTCTTCATTTCCGAACCTGTTTTTTACCGGGCTGTCGATATCCAGCACCGCCGCGACCTTTCCGTCCCGGTGGATCGGGATCACGATCTCGGATTCGGAAGCGCTGTCACACGCGATATGTCCCGGAAACTTGTGAACATCCGGGACAACCTGCATCCGGTCTTCCTTTATGGCTGTTCCGCAGACTCCCTTTCCTACAGGAATACGTATACATGCGGGTTTACCCTGAAACGGTCCCACAACAAGCATGTCGTCGCGAATAATGTAGAATCCCGCCCAGTTCAATCTGTCCAGGGATGTCATGATAAGCGCGGAAATATTGCTCATAGCGGCAACATACCAGGGTTCCTCATCCAGCAATCCCTCTACCTGCTGCCTGAGAGTGTCGTAATCCGTAAATTCCGTATTGTTGTACATCTGTATTTCCTCTGTATTCCTCTTACATTTTCCAAAGAAAACGTTACTGAGCTTTTTTCAAACTAAACACTATCATTCTTCCCGTGTATTTTCAATGCATCATCAGAACCCAAAACTCCCCGAATCAAGGAGATTACCGGTTTCCTCCTCGGGAACCGCGTTCCGCTTTACATCATCGGGAATCTCTACTTTAACAACTTCTTTGTTCTTGAGATTCATCACCATCTCGTTGATCTTCAGTGAAAATTGCATTTGCGAAACCGTGCTCAGATTAATATCCTTGCATGACAGCGTCATGACCGTAGGCTCCAGTTCAGCGTCAAATTCCTGTACTATCTTGATCTCACCGGTCATTCCGTTGACCATTTCGGTAACCATTGCAAGTACAACATTATATACCTGGTTCATCATATCCTGTGAACCCGAAGAAACGCCCAGTCCGCCGTATACCGAGCCGAAGATTGCGTCCGTAAAGCTGTTCATCATAGAGTCAATATCGGCTTTATAGTGCTCGCGGAATTCCTGGATCGTGAAAGATGTTGTATTTTTGAAAGCACCGGATGTTATCTCCATCGTGGTATGAGCTTTCAGGAAATCATCAATGTCCTTGAAATATTCTTCCTTTGGACCATCCGGGTTTTCATTATCGGCCTCATCCTGTTCCAATAATTCGCTTATTGTCTTTTCAACAAGTTTCCAGCCTTCATCATTGGCGTTCCTGTATACCCTTATGATATCGTTCTGCTTGTCATTTTCGATATAAGCCTCGCCACTGCTTTCGGATTGACTCGTTTCGCCGTTGGTTGTTGAGTCTGCTTTCACTTCTACGGCATAATATGCAGTGTCATCTGATGACTTGAAGGCTATCGTTCCGTTTGCTTTTGCATCGCCCGAAATTGATGCGTATCCCGACATCTCGATAGAAAGATCGAGATTGAAATCCCCGTCCATGTTGAAGTTCGGAAAATCTATGGTCTGCTTCTGGCTTACAGCCTTGATCACCGATGAATACTTGGTGAAGTTTTCTTTTTGAACTTCGAACAGGTCTTCCATCGTAACCACGGGAGTGGGCGTGGGAGTAGGATCTTTGATCTTGGTCTGCTTCGTATCGGTGTCGGAATCCTTGCTCTTACATCCGATCACGGCAAGTATCATGATGGCTGTGAGAATAACAGCCAGTAGTTTTCGGGTTGCTTTTTTCATCTTCTCGGTTCTCCTTTTCCTTTAAAATCGCCGGCTCCTCCTCCCATGGGCGGCGGCTGAATGCCGGCTTTCTTCATTGCCAGCTTAACATAGAGCGGCATGAAAATGAATATCAGTAAAAATCCGGCGGCCATGCAGATCCCGAACGAGCCGAGGAACATCTTGCCAAGATTCAGTGATTCCGCGGGTGCGCCGTGTGCGATCGCATTCTTGTATGCGAAAAATACCATAAGAAACGTCATGAGCGGAGTATAGATAATATCTGAAATAAGGCTCTCAACGCATCTTGCCACGAGGCTGCGAGGCTGCAGCTTCAGGGCCCTGCTCGCTCCTTCGGTAACCTTCTTCATCGGGACGATGAAACCTATGATCAGGCTGACCACGGTACTGATGAGGAAGCTGATCAGCCAGCCCGGGATCGTAAAATGTCCCGAAACCGCTGTTCCTATGAGCGACAGGAAAAAGCTCATCGTAACACCCATCAGGATGCTTACCAGCATGCCGACTTTTCTCATTTTTTTAGGATCCATACTTTCGCTCCTTCCGACATAATATCTTAAAAACCAGTATCAATGGGTTTCTCTATGCCTCTGCATAGGCATTTCAACCCAGCAGCTTACCTACCACTTCGTTGATTACTTTACCGTCTGCCTTGCCTTTCAGCTCGCCCATCGCTGCTTTCATGACCATGCCTTTGTTGCCGCTTGCAAGCACGTCGGCAAATTTCTCTTTCAGGACCTTCTCGACTTCTTCGGCTGACAGCATTTTCGGAGCATATTCCTCAAATACGGCAAGTCTTGCCTTATATTCATCCTTCAGTTCAGCGCGTGAATCCGGACAGGTATCGATCTGCTCCTTGACGCTCTTGATCTCTTTCAAGATCGCCTGGTCGGTCATTTCGTCGGGAATGTCATCCCTGCAGCCCGCATCGATCGCGAGCTTCTTGGTAGCCGACACCAGCGCCGACAGCGCATCCTTACGAACCTTGTCGTGGTCCTTCATTGCCTGCATCATGTCTTTCTGTAATTTTGTGAATTGCATTATATAAATCCTCCCTTTCTCTTGGTTTTTCCATTATTTTGTTATCTTTTCATCAGCCCTTTCCTTAGTCTTTTTTTGCCATAAGCCCCGAGATCACCTCCGTGATACATGCAACGGTATCACTCGCGACCATGCTGATGGAATTGGTCTTCTCCTGCGCTGCTTCACCGGCCTTGCCGTTGATATATGCGCCTGCTGCCACTGCAAGTGTTAACGCGTCAGGATCCACACTACCGGCTATGTCTTTTTTGATTACGCTGTTTCTCTTAAATTCGAGGATCACATCCGGCAGATACGCACATACCGCAGCCAGGATCCCTGACAGCACGTCTCCGCTCCCGGCCGTTGCCATTCCGGCGCATCCGGCATCGGTAATATATGTTATATCACCATTTG
>JAFZNE010000060.1 GCA_017553035.1 Lachnospiraceae bacterium | reverse complement strand
TTAAAAATGCTTCTGCTCAGATGGATACTGGTGTTCTGTTGGATGCAGCGGTAGTTGATTATATTACCGAAGTTCTCGGTGGTGTTGTAGGAAGTGATTATGCTGCTCCTCAGGGCAGGATCACGATCAAATAATCAATTGATCATAAACAGTGTTTTGTTTACCTAAGAACATTTTATAATAACAATAAACGCAGAACTGTGATACCGCATAAATTGCAGTGATCACGGTTCTGCGCTATATTATCTGTAAGGAGATGGTTTGATGAAAAAACTGTTATTTATTTTTTTGTTTGCTGCTTTGTTATGCGGATTCGTAAATACTAAGGCTCTTGCGGCCGATTCTAAAACTGAAGCAATCTTGTACGTAAAGCAGAGCAAACAGCTGAATGTTTTTTATAACGGAGCCGCTGTAAATCCTAAGGATGTAACTTGGAAGGTTACTTCCGGTACAGGCATTGTCAAGATTGGAAAAGACGGAATAGTATCTGCCAAAAAGAAGGGCGAGGCTGTTGTGACCGGTACCTATAAGGGAGGCAAGATCGAGTTTGATTTTACAGTTAAAAAAGCTCCGAAGGCTAAGGCAAAGAGCTACAAGGTCAACGGACTGACCGTAAAGATGCCTAAAGGATTGATAAAGTCGGATGCTTCAAGTGATGCCCAGACCGTACTTGAGCATATCAAAGATGAAACGCAGGTATATATTAACGTAATGGCCGTGGCAGATTTTGGTGGTGCTACGGAAAAGCAGATCGTTGACTACAACAGAGAGAATTTCAGTACGACAGTTAAGAACTCCGTCGGAACAATGAACGGATTTACCATTACAAAAACCGAGATATTATCAGATAAGGATCTGAAGAACGGATATTCAATTCTGGCAAAAGAGGAAGTAAAAACAGAAAGACCAGTTTATGTGGCTAATATTGCCGCTTGTAAGAATAGTAAGTTCTTATATATCACAATTTCATCCAACTCACAGGATCGCATAGAGTCTCTTGTTAAAGATATCATCAAGAAGAATGGTTTGAGCAAGTAAAACTTTAATAACCCGCGGAATTCATGATGAATGGATTCATATAGGTATATGACAGGGCATAAGACCAAAACCGGTTTTATGCCCTTGAATTTTGTCCGGACATTCCCGGTATTCGATACAGCTATCACAGAAAATTCACAGGGGCTTCAATATTTTTACACAGAGATCATTTATTATGTTTACATAGATATTATTTGACATTAATGCCGTTTTATGCTATTAAAGAAAGAGTGTGTTTGGCAATATGGCGGAAAGAGGTTAGTTATGAGAAAAAGAGTATTATATTTGACAGCAGTATTGATATTGGCGATCTCGGTGATATTCGGCGGTTGCTCTTCGAGCGGTGACGCAGATAACGGGAACACCGTTACGCAGGATCCGGGCAATGCAAACGGACAGGATAACGGTGCTGATAAGGTTACTCCGGGAACCACCGATAATAACGGCAACGGAACTTCGGATGGCAACGGTACTTCTGTTGACAACGGGAATGCAAATAACACAGATAATAATACAACTCAGGCTCCTGATGATAATACGGGAACACCTGATTCCGGTAATAATGGTTCACAACCGGCAGATAATAACGGATCGGATTCGGGCAATGACGGGGACGGCGATTCGGATAACAAGACCGATTATGCTGAGCTTGTTCCTTCGTATGCTACCGGCGAGTACAAAAAGAAAGATCTTAAATCATCATTTAATCCTGACAAAGCCACTAAGATCGAGCTTAACGGCAGTTCTATAAATGTCAGCGGTGACGGTGCGACAGCGGACGGAAACAAGGTGACGATCACAGCGAAGGGAACTTACCTCATCAGCGGCACTCTGGATGACGGACAGATCATAGTAAATGCGGGTGATGACGATGACGTAAGACTGATCCTGAACGGATGTGATGTAAAATGCTCGAATTCATCGTGCATTTACGGGATCAATGCCGATAAGATCATCCTGACACTGGTTGACGGCACCGTTAACACATTTACCGACGGCACGGATTATGTTTATGCCAATGCTGAGAAGGAAGAGCCCAACGCTGCGATATTCTCGGATTGCGATCTTTCGATAAACGGTACCGGAACCCTCAATGTTAACGGCAATTTCCAGCATGCGATCCGCGTAAAAGCCGATGTTAAGATCACATCCGGAACCATCAACCTTACGGCCGTACAGAAAGGTATCAAGATCAAGAAGACATTCTCGATAATGGATGGTACGCTGAATATCAAGTCGGGTGATGACGGAATCAATGCAGGTTCGGTCATCAATATAGACGGTGGACTGATCACAGTTACGGCAGAGGATGACGCGGTACAATCGGACGAGAAGATCGTAGTAAATGCCGGAACAGTTGATACTTCCGCAAGTAAGAAGAACTTTAAAGCTCCGATATTTGAGCCTAATGGCGGAGAAATAAAATAAATCATAATTTAATATATTTCTTACAGCGCTGCATTTACGCGGCGCTGTTTTTATGATAATATACTATTCGAAACGATGAATAGGTTGTACAGAGATGCGATGTTAAGTTCGGGGGAAAAGGATTATGTCAAAGAGTTTCAGAGAAGAGTTGCAGAGCGGCCGGTTTATCCTGTTTGACGGCGGGTTGGGGACAATGTTGCAGGCCAGAGGATTAAAGGCCGGAGAGATCCCTGAGAAGTGGAATCTTGAACATCCGCAGGATCTTCTTGCGGTACATAAAGAATATGTCGCTGCCGGAGCGGATGTGATCACAACCAATACATTCGGTGCCAACAGCAAAAAATACGGGGGATCTGTTGATGAAGTGATCACTGCGGCTGTAAATATCGCTCGTGAAGCCGGACCCTCATATGTAGCCCTTGATATCGGACCTACCGGAACCATGCTGCGTCCGCTGGGTGATATGGAATTTGATGTTGCCTATGAATTGTTCAAGGAACAGGTGATAGTGGGCAGCAGGGCGGGAGCCGATCTGATCCTTATAGAGACCATGACGGACCTGTCCGAGGCTAAAGCGGCGGTGCTGGCAGCGAAAGAAAACTGTGATCTTCCGGTTGTGGTAAGCATGTCATATGAGAAGAACGGAAGAACATTTCTGGGAACAAGTGCGGCGTGTGCGGCGGTAACATTTTCAGGTCTCGGAGTGGATGCACTGGGCGTGAACTGTTCTGTAGGACCCGATGATATGGAACCGGTAGTTGACGAATTGTGCCGTTATTCGTCAGTACCTGTGATAGTACAGGCCAATGCCGGACTTCCGTCTGTAGTTGACGGTAAAACGGTATATTCGGTAGGACCCGAAGAATATGTCGGATCGGTTGCGAACTTGCTTAAAAAGGGCAGAAAAGGTGGCAACGGCGGAGCCTGCGTACAACTGCTCGGAGGCTGCTGCGGGACTACACCGGCACATATCAGGGAACTGGATAAATTGACCCGAGCTGTAACAAAGAATACCGATAAAGCCATAAATGGTAACACTGATCAGGGATTTAAAGAGGCTATCTCCAGGCGTATAGCACGTGAATTTGCGGAAACGGACGCGGACGATATCATGTCCGATAAAGCGCTGGTATGCAGCTCTTCCGAAATAATAGATTATGATAACAAGACCGCCGTGGTCGGTGAAAGGATCAATCCGACAGGCAAGAAGAAGATATCGGCGGCACTTCGGGAAGGCAATTATGACCTGATCACGACCGAAGCTCAAAGAGAATATGATTTCGGAGCTGAGGTCCTTGATGTTAACGCCGGCCTGGCAGATATTGATGAGAAGGCAGTGCTGAAGGAGCTGGTTTATCAGCTTGAAGCGGCCTGCACCATTCCGCTCCAGATCGATACGACCGATCCGGAAGCCCTTGAAGCGGCAGTAAGAATATATGCCGGTAAGCCGATAATCAATTCGGTCAACGGCAAAGAAGAAAACATGAAAGCGGTCCTCCCGATCGCGGCAAAATACGGTGCGGCATTGATATGCCTTACACTCGATGAAAGCGGAATACCCGAAAAGGCTGAAGACCGTATCAGGATAGCCTCGAAGATCATAGACAGAGCCGCAGAATACGGAATACCCCGGAAAAATATCATTATAGACGGACTTGTAATGACTGTTTCGACCAATCAGAAGGAAGCACGGGAGACCTTACGTACGGTCCGCATGGCTCGTGAAGAATTGAAAGTCCATACCTGTCTCGGAGTCAGCAATATTTCATTCGGACTTCCTGAGAGAGAGGTCATGAATTCGGTATTTCTGGCAGAAGCCTTTGCTAACGGTCTGAACCTGCCGATCATCGATCCGACGAAAGCCAGATATATGCAGGCTGTATATTCTCACCGGGTATTGGATTCAGAAGACACGGCAGCGGAGAAATACATAGCGTATGCGCTTGAACATCCGGCCGCAGCAGCAGTTACAGTCGGAGCAGGATGTGGAACAGGAGCCGGGACAGGTGCAGGAAGCGGTACCGCAACCGGCACAGGAAGCAGCGGGACGGCAGGAACCGGGCCGTCAGGTGAAAAACAGGACGCTTCTGCTACGGTAAAAGCAGGCGGCAGTACAGGATCGGATATAGGCGGTTCGATAGCCGATATCGTTATCTCAGGTAAAAAAGGTCTGATAGAGGCCAAAACGACTGAAAGACTGCTGAGCATCGATCCGATGGATCTGATCAATAATGAATTTATTCCTGCTCTTGACCGGGTAGGTGAACTGTATGAACAGGGAAAGATATTCCTTCCGCAGCTGATGAATTCCGCCGAAACTGCCAAGAAAGGCTTTGAGGTGATCAAAGCTTCATCTTCGACGAACGCAGGGCCGAAGCATATGAGCATAGTCATTGCGACCGTTAAAGGCGATATCCACGATATCGGCAAGAACATCGTGAGAATGCTGCTGGAAAACTACGGATTCGATGTTATCGATCTTGGCAAGGATGTCGATCCACAGATGATCGTTAATATAGTACTTGAACAGAAAATACGTCTCGTCGGATTATCTGCGCTGATGACCACTACGGTAAAGAGCATGGAAGAAACTATCAAGCTCATAAGAGAATCGGGGGCGGATTGCAAGATCATGGTAGGCGGTGCTGTCATGAGCGAGGTATTGGCCGGGAAGATCGGGGCTGATTATTATGCCAAGGACGCGGCGGCTTCCACGAAAATAGCGGCAGAAGTGGAGAAAATGTATTACAATAATTAAATCAGGATAAAACAAATCGTGATTTAATAAATAATTATTTAGCGAAAGATATCATAATATGAGAAGGTTTATTATTACTATCTTTGCTTCGTTGATCATGGCAGCGACTGTCATTGCCGGTAAGGATACGGGCTCGGATCCGGTAGATTATGCTTCGACCGGAATGCGCGAAATTTCGACAACAGATCTGGTCCACGAGATGGGCATCGGGATCAATCTCGGAAATACCATGGAGGCATGCGGAGACTGGATCGCGGATGTTGACAGACAATGGGGTGACGGG
>JAFZNE010000059.1 GCA_017553035.1 Lachnospiraceae bacterium | reverse complement strand
TCTGAGGACGAACACTCTTGCCTTTCTCGATAGCGATCTCCATGAGCTGGCCTACGCCGCTCTGGTCGAGCTTTGCAAACGGATCGTTCTCGAAGATCTTGGCTCTGTAATATGCCTCGAGGAACTTGCCGGCATCGTCACGTGAGAAGCCGTAAGTCATCTGGGTAAGGTCGTTGGTACCGAAGCAGAAGAACTCAGCTTCCTTGGCGATCTCGTCAGCGGTAAGTGCTGCACGGGGGATCTCGATCATGGTACCTACTTCGTACTTCAGCTGAACGCCTGCTGCGGCGATCTCGGCATCGGCAGTATCGACAACGATCTTCTTTACAAACTTAAACTCCTTAACGTCACCGGTAAGAGGGATCATGATCTCGGGAATCACATTCCATGAAGGATTCTCTTTTGAAACCTTGATAGCGGCGCGAACGATAGCCTTGGCCTGCATTACGGCAATCTCGGGATATGTAACGGTCAGACGGCATCCACGATGACCCATCATGGGGTTGAATTCCTTCAGGTTCTCGATGATAGCCTTGATCTGCTCAACGGTCTTGCCCTTCGCCTTGGCGAGTTTCTCGATATCAGCGGGCTCTGTGGGAACGAACTCATGCAGAGGGGGATCGAGGAAACGGATGGTAACGGGGTTGCCTTCCATTGCAAGGAACAGCTTCTCGAAGTCGCCCTGCTGCAGAGGCAGGATCTTCTCAAGCGCTTCTTCACGCTCTTCTCTGGTATCCGAGCAGATCATCTCGCGGAATGCATCGATACGGTTCTCCTCGAAGAACATATGCTCGGTACGGCACAGACCGATACCTTCGGCACCGAGCTCGCGGGCCTTCTTGGCATCCCTGGGCGTATCGGCATTGGTACGAACCTTGAGCTTGCGGTACTTGTCAGCCCATGCCATAATACGTCCGAACTCACCGGCGATGGTTGCGTCAACGGTTCTGATCGCACCGTCGTAAATGTTACCGGTAGTTCCGTCAAATGATATCATATCGCCCTCGTGGTATTCCTTGCCACCGAGAGTGAATTTCTTCTGCTCTTCATTCATGATGATATCCGAGCATCCGGATACACAGCAGGTACCCATACCACGTGCTACGACAGCTGCATGAGAAGTCATGCCGCCACGTACGGTAAGTATACCCTGTGCAGCCTTCATACCCTCGATATCCTCAGGGCTGGTCTCAAGACGAACGAGAACGACCTTCTCGCCTCTGGTAGCCCAATCCTTCGCATCCTCCGCAGTAAATACGATCTTACCGCAGGCAGCGCCGGGAGCGGCACCAAGTGCCTTGCCCATGATACGTGCGCGTGCAACAGCATCCGCATCAAACTGGGGATGAAGCAGTGTATCAAGGTTACGGGGATCGATCATCGCTACGGCTTCTTCCTCGGTCCTCATGCCTTCGTCTACAAGATCGCATGCGATCTTCAGAGCGGCCTGAGCGGTCCTCTTGCCGTTACGTGTCTGGAGCATGAACAGCTTGCCGTGTTCTACGGTAAACTCCATATCCTGCATGTCACGATAATGTTTCTCGAGGATCTGGCAAACATCCTTGAACTGCTCAAAAGCCTCAGGGAACTTCTCTGCCATCTCGGTTATCTTCATAGGTGTACGAACACCGGCAACAACGTCCTCGCCCTGTGCATTGGTAAGGAACTCACCGAACAGACCCTTCTCGCCTGTTGCGGGGTTACGTGTAAATGCAACGCCGGTTCCGCAGTCATCGCCCATATTTCCGAATGCCATGCTCTGTACGTTAACAGCGGTACCCCACGAATAAGGGATATCGTTGTCACGACGGTAAACATTGGCTCTGGGGTTATCCCATGAACGGAATACGGCCTTGATAGCTTCATTCAGCTGGATCTTGGGATTGGTCGGGAAATCTTCGCCGAGCTTAGCCTTATATTCAGCCTTGAACTGATTAGCAAGCTCCTTCAGATCGTCGGCATTGAGCTCAACGTCCTGAGTAACGCCTTTCCTTGCCTTCATCTGATCTATCAGCTCTTCAAAATACTTCTTGCCAACTTCCATAACTACGTCGGAGAACATCTGAATGAAACGTCTGTAGCAGTCCCAAGCCCAACGGGGATTGCCTGACTTCTCGGCAAGTGTATTGACAACGTCTTCATTAAGACCAAGATTGAGGATCGTATCCATCATACCAGGCATTGATGCACGGGCTCCGGAACGAACCGATACGAGCAGGGGATTATCCTTATCACCGAACTTCTTGCCGGTCATCTCTTCCATTTTGAGAATGTACTCATCGATCTGAGCCTGGATCTCGGCATTGATCTGCTTGCCATCCTCGTAATACTGTGTACATGCTTCTGTTGTGATCGTGAAGCCCTGGGGTACGGGAAGTCCGATGTTGGTCATCTCCGCAAGGTTAGCTCCCTTGCCGCCCAGGAGGTTCCTCATGTCAGCATTACCTTCACTGAACAGGTAAACCCACTTTTTTTCCATAAAATTGATGTCCTCCTAAAGATATATTTGTCTTATATGGCAGAGGACCATAAACCTACTGCCATAACCAACAGTAAGGGCATCCGCCGCTTTAAGGCGAATGCCCCAACCAGTGCACATTAATGCATAAGCTTGGTAAAAATGATTTTACCATAATCTGACAGACATTACAAGATAATCAAAAATTTTTTGATATGTTTTTTGTATGGTCCTAAGGCTTTACTCCTGATTCTCCATGATCACTTTCACGGCATTCAGGATCAGCTGGGCGGCCTCGCCTCTCGTAAGGGCCGTCTTGGGACCGAATTTCTTCGCCTTCTTGTTTCCGAACAGATCTAACGCTCCGGCTATGGCTACATAACCCTTATATGCTTTGCCCACATCCGAGGCATCCTTATATGAAAGCTTGTAAATATCAAGCTTTGCCATGAATCCAAGCCCGAGTGTATCAAGGATCACTTTGGCAGCCTGCTGCCTGTTAAGCCCCTTATCACCCGAAAGGGTCTCCGAATAATCTCTGTATCCCAGATACGGCATTTTGGAGAGTAGCTGTGCCAGCTCATCCTTGGTGATCTTCTTATCCGGTTCAAAGCTCTCGCCGGGCAGTCCGACATTCAATCCCGCAAGGATCTTGATCGCCTTCTCATATTTGGTCCCGGCGATATCGTTGTACTGGTAATCCGTACGGGCCTTTTCGTATTCCTCACCGTTGTAAGTCAACTGCTTGCCGGTAAACGCATCCACATAATTGGGACTGATCGCGGTCCTGTATACAAGTCTGATGACCTGTTCGGTTCCGTATCCGTAAATGCTTCCGGTATCGGTATGGGTTGTAACTATCTCATATACAAGGTCAAAGCCTTCATAATTCATATATGCTTCAAATGCCTTGTCTTCGCCGATAATGCCCTTTGATGAGGGAATCTCGGCATCAGTCCAGTTTACACGGTAATTGTATACTTTACCCGTGATCCTGTCGACCGATCCGCTGATCCCGTTTGATGCAAACGGAATGCCCTCATTGTATCTGGTATAAGTGAATGCATACGCCAGGTCGATAGTCGTATCGGTATTTTCAAGCCTTTCGCTCATGGAAGCACTCGATGATTCAAGCTTGACTTTGCTGAATTTGTCGCTTTCGATCTCTTTTACGAAATTCTCAAATACTTTCCTGCAATCCTTCTGAGAGTAATTAAATTTAATCTCGTCGATCTCCTGCTGTGAATAGTAATACAGGGATTTGATCGATGAATAGAAATTCAGGATCTTACCGTCCTCCGCGTCGATCGTTGCATTTGCGTAAGCTCTGTAATAATCGTTGTTCTCGTAATCTGCGGGACGATTGTCGCGCAAAGTGATGTACCAGGTATATTTACCGTTATTCTCACGCAGGCTTGCCGTAACAGTGTCCGCTTTTTCGTCGATCAGCAGATACTTGTTATTGCGGATGATCTTGACTGCATCATCGGAACTGATCAGATTTTCAAGATCCGTGATCTTCTTGATCTCGGCATCTGAAAGCTTGGCTTCATAACCTCTTACACTGTTATCAGCAACAGCACTCTCTTCAGCTACATCCTCATCATATGCATTCTTGACATCATTTCCCCAGTAATCTTTCTGGGTATAGATCTTTCCGCTCTTCGCATCGGTTGCGATATATGACATCGAAGGCGTATAAGCCAGGAATACCTTATCATTGCCGTCCGCATCCCAGGTCACATAATAGCGGAGGTTCATATCGAGCTGCTTGTCAATGTTCTTCTTGGCTTCCTCGACACTGATAAGCTTCTTGGCTGCGGGAACCTTGGAAGTATAATTCCAGTTGCTCTCAAGTCCGATCAGCTCTCCGTCCTTATAGCCGACCGACAGCATAACGTAATTGTCGGGCATCTCGATACCATTTTCGACACGGCGGAAATTGAATCTGTATGCCGATCTGTAGTACATGCAGTACGTGTTCTTCAGTACCACATGGCCTACTGCTTCGGGGAATACACGTGCCAGAAGCTTGTTGGCTGTATCGAGCAGTTCATCGGCCGTTACCTCGGGCATCGTCTGCATGCTTTCATTAGAATAGCAGCTCATGGAAAGAATGTGAGCTTCATCGTCGCAGTTAAGGCTGATGGTTTTAGACGAATCCTCGGTCGACCAGTTGAAATACCATGTTCCCCTTTCCCCATAATTGTTGTAATTGTAGTTAAATTCCGAGTACTCATCGGGCAGTTCCAGCTTGGTCTTGATCTTCAGCAGAACATCTGTCATCTGCTCCTGTGTTTCCTCATTTGCGGCATAAGCGGTGTTCGGATTCCCCGTGTAAAATGTTCCGAGAACCAGCGCCAGTGCCATGATCACTGTAATAATACGTTTTTTCATAAATGCCTCCCGTTGGTTATTTTAGATTTGAAAGTCTGATAATACCTTCAAACTTTGCTTCCGTATATCAGACGAGATAAATATCTTTCGGGTTCCATTTTATTATAACTTTTTTTAAAAATTTTACAATACTGCGGACCCGCCCGAATTGTTGCAATAATCGGCCGGTTAAGTTACAATTCTAGTCAGATACTTTTTAGTTCAGGATATTATCCGGAGACCGTTATGATCACACGTACAGTTAATCTTGATAACAGATCGTTGTTTTACGATTCATGCAGCAGCATTATTTTCGGCATTACCGGCCGCATATCCGGGGATGACGCCGTTCCCGGCCCGGCTCCTTCGGATCTGCTGTTTTTCGATATAGAGACCACGGGCTTATCCGCACGGGAAGCCTGCATCTACCTGATAGGATGTATGTATGAATCCGATCAGGGTCCGGTGCTTACGCAGCTGTTTTCCGAGGATCCTTCGGAAGAAGCCGATGTTCTGTCCGCATTTCGCGATCTTGTCAGCGAACATAATATTGCGGTTCATTACAACGGAAGCACTTTTGACATTCCTTTCATCAACGCACGCGCCGCAGAATACAGTATTGCCATGCCCGATTTTGGTTCCCAGCTTGATATTTACCGTGAGCTCAAACCGCTTAAATCCCTTCTGGGTCTGAAATCCCTGCGCATGAAGGCTGTCGAAGAATATACCGGAATCCGCCGCCGCGACCTGTATGACGGCGGTGAGCTGATCGAGCTGTATATCAAATACATTTCCATGAATAAGCTCCGTAAACTGAAAAGAAGCCTGCACGGACACGAAACAGCCGATGCGCTCGGGCCGGATATTTGCGATGCAAACACGGACCTCGCAGCTTCCGGAAAGCACAAGATCGTTTCCAGTTTCTCCGACTATACAGGCTTGCGCCTGATCGGGCAGGAAGACGCCGGCGAACTGCTCAGGATCCTGCTCCTGCACAATTATGAAGATGTCGAAAATATGCTGGGCGTCTCCCGGCTGCTGAAACTGACCGCATTTATGAACGGGGCGTTTAAAGTCGTGAGCGTGGACATTTCGGACAGCGGATCTTCCGTACGTATCGTTCTGACACCTGACAGTTCTCTCGTCTCCGATTTTTTCGGCACACGTAAGAAGAGTTTTATCGCTCAGCCTTCGGGCACTTCAGCGGTCGGAGTCCGCTGTGGATCGACAGACAAGTTCGGTACCCGCCCCTCAGGCGTGACAGGGGATACGACGGACGAAACGCATGACAATGCAATTTCGGTCTATTTTGAAATCGAGGCATATGATACCGAACTCAAGCTCTTCTTCCCGGATTACAAGAACTATTACTATCTCGTAAACGAAGACTACGCTATCCACAAAAGCATCGGGCAGTTTGTTGATAAGGAGCGCTGTATAAAATGCACCGCAGCCAATTGTTATACGCGTAAGCAGGGGATATTCCTGCCCGTCTTTGAGAAAAAAGGAGGAGCACTCAGCGACAGAATACATCTCTATCGCAGAAGTGCTCCCGATAAATCATTATTTGTTCTGGCGGACGATCTGGTCAATAACCTGGATGCCGCAAAGATCTATGTAATGCAGATGCTCTCAGCCCTGACATATTAACGCTTCTTCATCTCAAGCTGTTTCAGCTTCAGGTTGGTATTGTAGAAATCCTTGGTCGAGCAGCCTGCTCTGCCGCCTCCCGCACATGCGCATGCGCAGGCACATGCACAAGCACAGTGGCTGTGCGCACACGAGCTTCTTGAACTGCTGCGTGAACTTCCCGACGAACGTGAGGAATGCGAAGAACCTGATGAACGGGGTATATTTACGACATGTACCCTGACATACGTATTCGGAGACGAATGATACCGATAGAGACCGTTTTCGCTCTTCGATGCGATCTCTTTTTCTTCTGCGGGAATATCCTTCTCTTCTATCTTTTCCTCACTCTTGATAAAGCTTCTTCCACAATATTCGCAGTTGTCTTTGCCTTCCGGACGGGCTGCGCCGCAGCCGGGGCAGGTAGGATAATACTCCACTCTGGTCCTGGTGATCTGCTTGCCGCCGGTCGTGCCCAGGTTGCCCTTCTTCCTGTATCCGACGATGCAGAAGACAGCTCCAAGGACCACTACCCAGATAGGCGAGGTCATGATAATGACGATTATCACAATAAAGAAAGTAACAAGCGGTCCGTCCTCATCATCGTCATCATACGATTTGGAAATAGATTTGCTCTCATCGAACAGGAATGCTTCGTTCGGATATGTTACATCTATGGTAATGGTTTCGCCATGCCCGAGCGATTTCTCCCAGGTATTGTAATTTCCCTGCATTTTACATCCCTGAGACCACGAGGTCGCCTTGTCATTATTCCAGTGAACAAGCAATTTATCGACATTTAACGAATCAAACCATCCCGGTGTAAACTCGTATACGGTTTCACCCTGTGTCAGATGATTCATTTCATACATATAGTCCTGGATCAGCTCGAATTCGAAGCTTACAACCTCATCCTTATAGTAAGCTCTGTCAAATGTTATTTTCAGATTTGTCCCATCCGATGAAGAATACGAAATATCCTTGATGGTATCTGTCAGCCCCTTGTATGACACGTAGTGCTTATTGGGTATTCCTACGTATACCCATGTCAGCGGTCCTTCCGAGTCCGAATCGAGCACTTTCCAGTCGATGTGGTAGACCATTTTCAATGTTGCGTCCGAGTTGACATCTACCGTAATGTCATACAGCAGGATCTCATCGAGATCTCCCTTCGCAAGCGCCTTATTTTCGAATTTTCCGATGGTGAAGAATATCGCAAATGCAAGGATTACGGTAACCAATACCCGTACAGCCCATCTTGCGGATCGATCCACCCATCCGGTAAATGTATTTCCGGAAATATCTTTCCCTTGTGTTCTCATGTTTAACACCTCATAGTTCTGTAGTAATAACGGCAATTACCTCATGCCGGTTCTGATCTTCTATTGTCTGCATTTACAGTCTGCCGGTTTTGATAATCCTGCGCGGACATTCGCAGCGCATCTGTGCGGCAAAGTCTCTTCTGGCCTTGCAGGCGTCGCTGTTCCAGATATCTCCCCATTCATCGTTGAGGAAATTGCCGAGAGGCTGATCCGACAGCCAGCTCTGGCAGGGAACTACATTGCCGCCCGGGGTGAGTGCCATGTTGGAAAGGCCCGCACCGCAGTTGGGAGTACTGATACCCAGATCTCTGCAGAATTCATCATCGGCCCAGCCGGGTGATGTAAAGCTGATCTCCATCCCATTTGCGAAGCAATATGCAACGCTCTCTTTGAGGATATCCCGAACCTCGGCATTGGTCAGTTGCAGGTTCTCCGACTCCTCGCCGGCCGCATTGCCTGTAGTGATCAGGCCTGAGCAGGTAACATATGTAACACCTTTATCATGCAGAAACTTGAGCGTTTTTACGTAATCACGATTCAAGGTACACAAAGGTGTGTTGATGCTGAGGCTTAAGCCCGCCTCAAGCGCATTTTCGATGCCCGCTACCGTATCCTTGTATCTTTCGGCTCCCACAAGCTTGTTATGGATCGCTTCGTCAGACGAGTAAAATGTGATCTGAGCACTGTCGAGGGAAGCTTTTTTGAGGTTTTGGCAATAATCTTTTGTCAGCTTGATACCGTTCGTATTGAGCCTTGTGATGAACCATTTGGCATGGTCGATCAGTTCGAACAGGTCATCACGCATGGTAGGCTCGCCGCCGGTAAAAGTAACCTGAGGAATTCCGATGACCCTGCATTTATCGATGATCTGTTTCCATTCCTCCGTCGAAAGCTCGGTCTCCGAACTCTGGCACTGTCCTGCAGCGTAGCAGTGTACGCAGCTCTGGTTGCAATGCCACTTGCCGTCCCGGGTCATGGCGCTCACCATCAGATCCATCCTGTGAGGCGCGCGCATATACGGCGCATAGTCGCCGATGCTCATGTATCCGATATCTTCCTCGACATCCTCACGGTAAGCTACCTGCTTGAACGTATTCATGATCCTGTAGATATCGGTCTTAAGGCGTTTTTTGCCAACGAAGGGATACACTTTTCTAACCGCGATCGCGGTATTCTCCCGGATCAGATCGGCATCTTCCTCCGTGATCTCCCTGCCGCTGTATTTATTGACTTCTTCTATAAATTCGGTCAGGAGTATGCTCCACGATACATTTACCGGAATTATATCCTGTCCGTTGATGATCGCTATGCTGGGCTCGATGTTGTTATCTTTTACCAGAGGCGGTACCAGGTGTATCCTAACCACTCCCGGTCCCTCGGGATTGAGGGTTGTGTGATGAACTTCGTTAAAATGCTCCGCCGCGTATTTCAGTTCGCGTTTCGATGCCTTCATTGCTGTTGCTCCCTTCGTATCTGATCTTGAAGATCATTACCGGACATTTTACGTCCCTGATCTGTCATAATACCATCTAACATTACAGTATAACCCAAACTTCTTTTTTTCTCAATATAAAAACTTCTTAACTGTAAAATAGTAATTTTCATGAAAATAATGGGGTATACAATACATAAAAATAGTGTATAATGGAAATTGCGGTCAGCAAGCCATACTTACGGCCGCTATTATCAGAAGGAGGAATTCTAAAGAACCGATGATGAACAACAGACTTAAAAAGATCATCTTATCATGCTTATCCCTGGCACTATTATTATTGATAATAAGCCATGTAACTCCCCTGCACCGGGTCAGCGCCGAGGAAGGTGAGATCACGGCTGCCGTGCCCGCGCTCACAGAAAGCAAAGTAGTCATCAAGCCCGGCAAGAAGGCGACTCTTACCATAGAAAATGCCGATGGCTGCAAGGTTACCTGGACATCCAGAAATACCGATGTTGCTAAGGTTAGCAATAAAGGTAAGGTCACAGCCGTAGCAGACGGCAAAACATATGTTATCGCAACCGTCAAAGTTCCTGTAGATTCTTCCGATCCCGAAACCGGTTATAAGAACTACAAGCTCAAATGCAAGATCGTAGTTGAAACACCGAAGACCGTTACAATTTGCGGTGTGGGCGATCTGCTCTTCCATGACCGTGTTATTGCCTCCGGCAAGAAATCCGACGGTACATACAACTATGATGCGATCTTCAGGGCATTCAAAGACCATTTTGCAAAATTCGATGTCGTCATCGCCAACCAGGAAACTCCATTTACCGACGATCCCGCTAAATACAAGGGTTATCCCACTTTCGGAACTCCCACTGCTCTCGGTGACGCAATGATCAAAGCCGGCATCAATGTTGTAATGGGTGCTTCCAATCACTCCTGGGATCAGCGTTCGAACGGTATCAAGGTTACCACCGAATACTGGAAAAAACACAAGGATGAGGCTGTCCATCTCGGAATGAGCTATACCGAAGATGAATTTAAGACTGTCGTATACAAGAAATATAACGGCATCAAGATAGCATTTATCAATTTCACAAACTTCCTGAACAGCAATTCGGGAATCAAGTCATATTACGTCAATGTCCTGAATGCCAGCCAGTACAATGATTACGGCAACGGGTCCGGAAGCATTTCCGCGGAAAGATTATTCAGCGATATTGCAAAAGCCAAGAAGAAAGCAGATTTCGTTATCGTTCTGCCTCACTGGGGCACAGAATACACCCACAAGCCCACTTCCGCACAGCAGAAGCTTGCCCAGAAGATGGCTGACGCCGGTGCTGATGCGATCATCGGAACCCACGCGCATGTCGTAATGCCCATGAAGATAATCGAGGCATCCGACGGCCGCCGCGTTCCCTGCTACTATTCAACGGGCAACTTCGTCTCAAATATGGGACAGGCTGAGCGTAACCTCGAAGGCATCGCCGAGCTCAAGATCACCAAGTGGAACGGTACAACAACGATCGATAATGCAGAATTCCTGCCTGTCATCAACCACATCGACAAGACTGATACCAAATTCTGTGTTTACCTGCTTTCGGACTATACCGACGAACTCGCCAAGGACCATCTCTCGAACAGTCCCAGATACGGCGGCGCCGGCACTCTGACCCCCAAGACTATGCAGAAACTGTTTGATTCGATCGGAAATGATAAGTGGAAATAAAACCGTATTTTATTTCGGGGCTTGCCACACTTCGGTGGGGCGGCTGATACAAAACGCCGGGATATTAAAGTCCCGGCGTTTGATTTCACTTATTCTGTTTTATGATCTTGTTTATACCTTTCCATCTTCTGCCGGAAATTTTCAATTGACATACCGGCCTCGTGTGCGGCATCGGTTATAGACATATAACCTTT
>JAFZNE010000058.1 GCA_017553035.1 Lachnospiraceae bacterium | reverse complement strand
CTCGTAGCAGAGATGGTACGCAAAGGTGAGATCGAAAAAGATGAAGCACGTTTTCATCCCAAAAAGAATGTGGTTACCAGAGCGCTGAGCGCGATGGGAATGGTCACACCGGATTTCTTCAATCTGAAGCTTGACCCGGGAGCCGTCGTACTGCTGTGCTCGGACGGACTCAGCAATATGATAGGCGATGCCGAGATATTCTCGATAGTAAATGAGTACCGCGATGATCTTACCACTACCGCGCAGATCCTGGTCGACAAGGCCAATGATAACGGCGGTAAAGACAACATTTCCGTGGTCCTTCTGCGGAGGGATGCCCATGAAGCCAATGATGAGGCTAAGACCAGCTGATGGTTATCTTATATGATTATTTGAGATTTTGATTGGAGGAGATTTATCAATGATACAGCCCGGTATGTTTATCAGCGACAGATACGAGATAATCGATAAAGTCGGATCCGGCGGTATGGCTGATGTATATAAAGCAAAATGTCACAGACTTAACCGTTATGTAGCTATCAAGATACTGAAAGCCGAATTTTCGTCGGATACGGGATTTGTTCAGAAATTCAGGGCAGAGGCCCAGTCTGTTGCGGGACTTTCACATCCCAATATCGTAAGTGTGTACGATGTAGGCGATGATGACGGTCTGCATTATATTGTCATGGAGCTCGTTGAGGGAATTACCCTGAAACGCTTTATCGAACGCAAGAAAGGCCTTGATGTCAAGGAAGCTGTAGGTATCGCGATCCAGATAGCACAGGGTATGGAAGCCGCTCATTCGCACCATATCATACACAGGGATATCAAACCGCAGAATATCATCATTTCACGTGAAGGCAAGGTAAAAGTAGCGGATTTCGGTATAGCCAAGGCAGCTACTTCCAATACCATTTCACAGAACGCGATCGGCTCCGTTCATTATCTGAGCCCCGAGCAGGCAAGAGGCGGATATTCCGACGAGAGAAGCGATATCTATTCGCTGGGTGTTACATTGTATGAAATGCTGACCGGCCAGGTTCCTTTTGCCGGCGACAATTCGGTTTCGGTAGCGCTTCTTCATATCCAGAGCGAAGCAACGCCTGTTCAGGTCCTCAATCCCGAGGTACCGACAAGTGTTGACCGTATAGTCCAGAAATGTATGCAAAAGAAGCCGGAGCGCCGTTACCAGAGTGCAGCGGAGCTTATCAGGGACCTGAAGAGATCGATCCTCAATCCTGACGGCGATTACGTAAATATCAGCAGCAGTGCCGCTGTTACCAACTCACCCACACGTCCCATGACCGAGGATGAAATGGAAACGATCAAATCTGCTGCGAAATCACCGGTAGTATATTTTGATAACAATACCATCAATCAGCCGAGACCTCAGGGAGAATATTACGAGAATCCTCCCAAGAAGAAGGCTGACAAGGCATCACGCAATCCCAATGCCAAGCATGTTCAGAAAGAAGTGGAAGAGATCGACTCGATGAACTCCACACTTGAGAAGATACTTGCGATCGTCAGCATTCTGTTTGCGATAGCTCTTATTGTATTTATTTTCTATTTCCTGAAGAAATATTTCTTCAACGGAGAAGAAGCGGGCAACAACAACCAGCCTACAAGTATGGAGAGTCTGAGCGGAACGCCTGATCCGTACAACAACGGCCAGAGCAATAAACCTGATTCGCCGACTCCGACCAATGACAAGATAATACCTACGTCGACACCTACACCTATACTGCCTACAGCAACTCCGGATCCCGAATCCGAGACATTCCCCATGCCTCAGGTTATGGGTCTGATGGTTGAAGATGCGATCAAGCGTATCAGGCTGTATGCGCCCGACATCGAGATCGACTGGTCTCACGAGGAATTCTCCAACGAGTATAAGAAAGATCTGGTATCGGCACAGTATCCGGATCCCAATGTAACCTTCCCGAAGAACGGCAAGGTAATCCTGACCATCAGTGCAGGCAAAGAGCCTATCGAGCTTCCGGATGTAGTGAACAAGGATTTCGAGACTGCCCGCCAGCTTCTTACGGCGAAGGGCTTCAATGTTATAGCATTGTATGAAATGAACGATGACATTGACGAGGGTAAGGTAATCCGTACGGAACCCGAAGCTCCGAGCATGATCGAGAAAGATTCGGATGTAACCGTATATGTAAGCCAGGGTACCGACAAGGTAGTTGTTCCTTCGCTGAAAGGCAAGACCGTAGCTGAAGCTTCGGCAGAATTGGCCGAACTCGGACTGTTCCTTGGAACACCTACCGAGGAATACAGCAAGAAGAAGGAAGGAACCATCCTTTCCCAGACTATTGCAGCAGGAACAAAGGTTGAAGCAGGAACTGCAATTGATTATTCGGTAAGTATCGGTAAATATGTTGAGCCGAGTCCTACCGACGTACCCGATGACAACGGAGGCGACTCGGGAGATAACGGCGGCGGCAGCGATGATGATAATTCACCTGCAGGGTGATCACGATAAGGAGAATTGATGCAGGGGAAGATCATTAAAGCTGTTTCGGGGTTTTACTTTGTAGATACCGGCAACCAGGAAGTATATGCCTGCAGAGCCAAGGGCGTCTTCAGGCATGAAAAGGTCACACCGCTCGTCGGCGACAATGTTGAATTTGAAATAACCGACAGAGAAGCATGCGAGGGTAATGTTACCGGGATCCTTGAACGTAAGAATTCACTTATAAGGCCTGCTACGGCAAATGTTGACCAGGCACTGGTCGTATTTGCCGCAAGACAGCCCGATCCCAACCTGAATCTTCTTGACCGATTTCTGGTCATGATGAAGAAGCAGGGGATCCATACGACAATATGTTTTAATAAAGTCGATATCGTACACAAGGATGAAGTTGCGCAGCTTGAGAGCATTTACAGGCTGTGCGGTCATGACGTGCTTTTCGCGAGTGTTCGTGAAAATGAAGGCATAGAAAAGATCAAGGCTGTCCTTGCGGGTAAGACTACAGTACTTGCCGGTCCTTCAGGAGTCGGTAAATCAAGTCTGATCAACCTGCTGGCACCCGATGCCAATATGGAAACAGGTGAGCTTTCACAGAAGATCGCCCGGGGAAAACAGACAACAAGGCATACAGAGCTGGTCAATATCGCGCCGTATACGTATATTTGCGACACACCGGGATTTACCTCGCTGTATGTGACCGATATCGACAAAGAAGAGCTGAAAAGCTATTTTCCTGAATTTGATACGTATTCCTGCGACTGCAGGTTCGATTCGTGCAGACATATTTCGGAACCGGGATGTGCTGTAAAGGAAGCGGTAGAAGAAGGAAAGATCAGCAGAGTGCGGTATGATAATTATGTTCTGATGTTTGAAGAACTGCAAAGGCAGGAAAAGAGGAAGTATTGAAATTCTTTTTCAGTAAATAATGGTACGATCGTTGTATTAAGCATTTTATACATGGAGGGAAACTCGTCTATGAACAGGGAGATCAAGCTTGCTCCGTCTATTCTGGCGGCCGATTTTATGAAGCTGTCCGAACAGATCGGAGAGTGTGAAAAGAACGGAGCCGCATATCTCCATTATGATGTCATGGACGGATTGTTCGTTCCTTCCCTGAGTTTCGGTCTTCCAGTGATAGCAAGCATCAGAAAAGGAACAGGAATATTTATTGACTGTCATCTGATGATAGTCGAGCCTTACAGATATATCGAAGAATTTGTAAAAGCGGGAGCCGATTCCGTAACGATCCATTATGAAGCCTGCAAGGAACACGGATGTACGGAATCACTTAAAAAGATCAAAGAATGCGGTGCACGCCGCGGAATCTCGATAAGACCCGGTACGCCTATTGTACATATCCTGCCTTACCTCGGAATGGTGGATATGGTCCTTTTGATGTCGGTAGAGCCGGGATTCGGAGGACAGCCGTTCATTCCTTCTACTTATGACAAACTGCGTGAACTCACAGCTTTGAGAGAAGAAGGCGGTTTTGATTTTGATATTGAAGTCGACGGAGGCATTACGCTCGACAATGTATCGGATGTGATCGACGCCGGAGCGAATGTGATAGTTTCCGGAAGCAGCGTGTTCAAGGGCGATATCGCAGGGAATGTAAGCAGATTCATTGAAATATTCAAAGGAAAACAATAAGGTTTTATATATAAGTATTGATAATAAAGCCAGCCATAAACATTTTCGGAGGGTTCCATGGATTTAACACAGATCAGGCTCGGCAGCCTGCTTGAGATCTATATCAGGCGCGATGGCTATAATTACAGGGTTGTCAGCAAAATAGAATATGTTGATGACAGATGCATAGCTGTATCCCCCATTGCAAGCAGGACACAGCTTTTTCAATTTCTTAATACCGATACCGTTGATATTGTTTGCAAGCAGGATCAGGACAGCTGGAAATGGGCTAATGTCAGACCGGGTATCATGACTCTTGAAGACGGGACCAAGCTGCATTGCTTTACTCCCACGAGAGAAGCCGAAGCATTTAACAGAAGGACGACATTCAGGCTTGCGATCAACAAGGAACTTATAATTTCTTACGAGAAACCGCTATTTGATAAAGATCAGGAAGCTGCTTCCACAGAGGATCTTTCAATAGATGAAATGATCGATCATATCAGCGAGAGGTACTGTGAACTGACTGCGAAGGCTTTTTTGAAGGATATCAGCGAAGGCGGTGCCGCTATTTCGACCGATGCCGTACTCAATAAGGGCGATATAATCAGTTTTGAGTTTGAACTTGCTTTTGAGCCGGTGAAGTGCCGGGCGATCGTCGTAAGGATCAAGAATACCAACGGTAAGGATTATTTCGCAAACAGCTACGGTGTGAGCTTTGTTGAGACCAGTACCAATTTCGTGAAGAATTTCTTTGCGGAGCAGAGAAGGTCGTTGCAGAAGAGCAGATTCAGTTTTGAATGATTTTTCAGAACGATGTATGTAATAAAATATTTCGTGAATGAAGTAGATATCATCAAGGATTAATGAATGCAAGTTGATAGGATATTTTTTGACATGGACGGGGTCCTGGCGGATTTCCACCGCGGAGTCGTCGAGATCTGCGGACTCGAGCCCGTCGATCAGGGAGTGACAGGCAAGCGCGAAGAGAAAATGTGGAACGCGATAAGGGATGCGGGACATTTTTATGACAGGCTTGAACTGATGCCAGGTGCGAAGGAAATGTTTGACGCCGTTTATGCAAGGTACGGCGAGAAGTGTGAGATCCTGACCGGAATTCCCAAGCCAAAACGCGGAATCGTCGGTGCGGCCGAGGATAAAGTCAATTGGGTCAGAAGACTGTTGTCCGAAGATGTTAAGGTAAACCTCGTGTTGAGAGAACACAAACCGCAGTTCTGCACCGGTCCGGGATGCATTCTGATCGATGATTACAAGAAGAACATCAAAGAATGGGAAGCCGGCGGCGGAACCGGGATACTGAGCGTAAATGCGGACGAGACGATGGAAAAGCTGGTTGAGATGGGGATTTTGTAAAAACTAGATCAGTGAAAGTTGTGATTGAAAAGTTGTGAGAAAAACTGATCTGTATAAAGATAATATATTTTGTTTAAGAGCATGACATCTTGTTTAGCACAGGATGTCTTTTTTGGTTGAAAATATGGCGAATTGCGAGTATAATATAATAGATTGAATTTGTGTTCCTGTTTGAATTGATAAGGAGTAAGGTATATGAAAACAAAGAGAAGATTAAGTTTGACCGCGTTGGTTCTGTTTTGCGTATGTCTGATCATGGCATATTTCTGCTTTGTGTCGGACAATTTCGACGCCCAGGCAGCGCAGGATCCGCCTGTGTATATCAATGAGATATGTGCGAAGAATACCACTATCACTACAGGCGGTGAGGGAAAATATTACGATTGGGTAGAATTGTATAATGACAGCGATACAGCCGTCGATCTTACCG